>CAZWVG010000072.1:0-22929 GCA_964637355.1 uncultured Gemmatimonadaceae bacterium | reverse complement strand
ACGGTGCGCTCGTCCTCGATCGTACTGGCGGGCGCCCCCGCGCGGTCGCCGCGCGCGTCGGCACCGGTCGCGTGCTCGCCATCGGCTACGAGGACACCTGGCGCTGGCGGATGGAAGGGGGCGCCGACGCACCCCGCCTGCACCGAGAGTGGTGGTCGGCGATGGTGGGTTCGGTGGTTCGCGCCCCAGCCGTCCGTGCGGCTGACGCGCCCGCGGTAGACGAAATGCCGTATGCCTCGTTGATCTCGGCGGTGGGCGCGCCCGAGGGAACCGGCGCCTGGGGCGCGAGCGGCGTTACCTTGGGCAATGATTGGTGGGAACCATTGCTCTTCGCGCTCCTGATCGGGGGGCTGCTGGCCGAATGGGCGTCGCGGCGACTGCGAGGGATCCGATGAGCGTAGCCTACATCTCACATGCCGATTGCGGACGTCACGACACCGGGTGGCGCCATCCGGAACACGTCGGACGGCTCCGCGCCATCCCGCGCGCGCTCCGCCACGACCCCGAGCTGTTCGCGAGCGTCGAGCACCTGGAAGGGCGTCATGCCACGGAGGAAGAACTCGCCCTCGCGCACGACCCGTCGTATGTCGCCCGCGTGCGCGACCTGGTCCTCGCCGGCGGCGGATCGCTCGATGCCGACACGGTGGCCAGCGAAGGGTCGTGGGATGCCGCGACGGCGGCGACGGGCGCCGTCCTCGACGGGGTCGACATGGCGTTCGACGGGAGGGCCAAGCGCACATTCGCAGCGGTGCGGCCGCCAGGGCATCACGCCCTGCGGAGTCGCGGAATGGGCTTCTGCCTCTTCGGAAGCGTCGCCATCGCCGCGCGCTACGCACGGCACCGACACGGCGCCTCGCGAGTGCTGATCGTCGATTGGGACGTCCACCATGGGAACGGGACGCAGGCGCTGGTGCAGGACGAGCCCGACATCCGCTTCGTCTCGATGCACCAGTGGCCCTGGTATCCCGGCACCGGACCGGCCGAAGATCGTGGGCCGCACGGGTCCGTCTGGAACGTTCCGATGCCCGCCGCCCGCCCCGCCGCGGAATACGTCGACGCGCTCACCCGCGCCGTCGACGACGCCACAGTCTCCTGGTCCCCCGACCTCATCCTCGTGTCGGCCGGCTTCGACTCGCTCCGCGGCGACCCGCTCGGGGGGTTCACGCTCGAACTCGAACACGTCGAAGCACTTACGCGACAGATGGTGGAGCGCGCGGAGAGCTGGTGTGACGGGCGTCTGGTCTCCGCACTCGAGGGCGGATACGATCCCGATCGCCTCGGGGCGGCCTGCGTCACGCACCTCCGGGCGCTGCGATAGCACCGCGGAGTCTCGCGCGCGCCGCGGTCGTGCCGTGGGCGTCCCTGCGGCCGACGCCAGGAAGGCGCCTCGAATGCGCGGATGAGCATCGTCTCTCCCCCGCGAGCCATGGCGCAGAGTGCGAACCGGGGATGATGTTCGGAGCGTCAGGGGACGATACTTCTGGCGAAGCGGTATGCGTCCTCGCTCGCCTCGCCCCGGACGCGGGGCGCGCGTGGTCGCACTCGACCGGTGACCAGGCGCACATTCGGGACGCGAGCTCCGAATGTCGGGGCAGGGAAGCATCGATCGACCGAATCCGCCGCATCATATCGTAACGCACGACGTACCGAGGATCTTCGTGGCGCGTACGCGCAGTCTCCGCATTCCCGCCATCGGCAACGAGGCGCTGCAGCTCTTTGGAGTGGTCCACTACGATGCCGCCGCGCCCATCCGCGTGGCCGACGTGGAGCTCGTCCCGCTGCGCGAACTCGCGGCGATCGTGCATCGCGTCCCGTACGAGCGATTGCAGGCGACCACGCAGGCGATTCGCACGTATCGCGACATCGTCGAATCGCGTTTCCGCGAGCAGCCGATCATCCCCGCCCCCTTCGGCACCGTCTTCCGGTCGCGCGACTCGCTCCTGCACTGGATGGAGCTGCACTACGTCACGCTCAAGGAGGGATTTTCCTTCGTTGGGGACCGGCTGATGACGCGACTGCGCGTGACCCCGATCCCCTTGCCGAGCGAGGGGGTGTCGGACACCCGCGAGATGCAGATCGCCGATTTCGAGACGACGGTCTTCGACTCGTTCCGCTTCCTCAAGCGGAGCGCCGTGGCATGCGTGACGTTTGCGCCCGTGGCGTCGCCCGCGGGTCGGAGCATGGAGGCGTCGTTCCTGGTCGAGCGCGAGAAGTGGGATGCGTTCCAGGAGGCGGTGAAGGAAGAGCGTCGCCGGCTGCGCGACTTCGACATCGAGGAGAGCGACGCGCTTCCGCCGTACGATTTCGTTCGCCTGCGGTTCGGAGCCTGACGGATGTTCTGCCCCGATTGCGGCACCTGGAACCGGACGCGCGCCGTGAAGTGCGTGCGCTGCACGGAGGACCTCCCCGAGGTCTCGGCGGCGCCGCTCGAGCAGCCCGATGCCGAGCTGACGAACCTGCGTCGCGCCGCGGGGGCACGCTATCGCATCATCCGCCGCATGGGGAGCGGGGGGATGGCGCACGTCTACTACGCGTTGCATGCGACGCTCGACCGTCCGCTCGTGGTCAAGGTGCTGCACGCTCACCTCGCGCGCGATCCCGAGATGCGCGAGCGCTTCAGGCGCGAAGCCGAGGCGTCGGCCCAGCTCCTGCATCCGCATATTTGTCCGATCCTCGACTTCGGCGACATCAACGGGCTGGTCTTCCTGGTGATGCCGTACATGGCCGGCGGTTCGCTCGCCGACGTGCTGGTCCGCGACAAGTCGGTGCCGGCCGGCCCCTCGGCGACGATCTGCGCGCAGGTGGCCATCGCGCTCGACTACGCGCATCGGCGCGGCGTGGTGCATCGCGACATCAAGCCGGACAACATCCTCTTCGACGAGGATGGGCATGCGCTGATCACCGACTTCGGGATCGCCACCGCCCGGTTCCACGGCCGCCTAACGCGCAGCGGGCGGGCGATGGGGACGCCGCACTACATGTCGCCCGAACAGGCGATGGGGAAGATGGTCGACGGGCGGAGCGACCTCTATGCGGTCGGCGTGATGCTGTACGAGATGCTCCTCGCCTTCCCGCCGTTCGATGGCGCCGATTCGTACTCCGTCGGCTACAAGCAGGTGCACGAGGCGCCGGTGGCGCCCGACGTCGTCGACTCGCGCGTTCCCGCCGAACTCTCGGCGATCGTCATGAAGTGCCTCGCGAAGAAGGCCGAGGAGCGCTACCAGTCGGGGAACGAACTCGCCGACGCCCTCCTTGCGTATCTCCTGGCCTCGGGGACACCGGGCGAGCAGCGCACGGCCTGGTTCGCTCGGCGCACCGGATCGGCGGCGGTTTCCTCGCTTTAGGCCAAGGCGCCACGCCGCCTGCGACGCGGCGCACGATCCGGTTCGCGTCGCCGGACTGGCTGCGGCGGGCTAGTCGAGGTAGAAGCGCTCGCGTTCTTCGGGCGACGGGAGCATGCAGCTGTCGAGGCGCCCGAACATCGCGGTACGCCGCCTCGCCACCTGGTCGTAGACCCAGTCGCGTAACGCACGCGGAACGACGTACCCCAGCACGCCGATCCCCCAGACACCGCCGACATACCGCGCGATTTCGAGCGCCGCGGTCGACTTGATCCACGCGCCGCCGCGATGCAGGAGGACCATCGAGTCGACGCCGGCGAGATCCGGGAGGCGCGAAAGCGCCTGCTTGCCGAGCGTGCTGTCGAGCGGTGCGAATCGCATGCTCCCCCCCGCGTCGCGACGCAGGATCCACTGCACGGCGCGGTTGCAGAGCCCGCACGTCCCGTCGAAGAGGAGGATGTAGCCGTACTCCTCGAGGCGCGACTCGAGCGTCGCTTTCACCGCCTTGGTGGGGCGTGCGCGTGGTGGGGAGACCGATCGTGAGCGCGGCATGCCGGGAAGGTAGCGGATGGCGCGCACGCGGATGAATGGGGCGATCGGGTGAGTCGCGCGCAAGCACGTGGTGTCGGGGCGCGGGGTATCTTGCAAGGCCATGTCGCTCCCGCTCATCCCCGAGAGTCGGCGTCTCATCGACGTCGCCCTGCCGGTCCCGCTCTTTCGCACCTTCTCGTACGCCGTGGACGGTGCGTTCGAGCATGCGATCGCGCCGGGGAGCCGCGTGGTGGTACCGTGGCGCACGCGCGAGGAGGTGGGAATCGTCGTGGCCACCGACGTCGCGCCCGTCGACGGGGTGAAGTACAAGGCGGTGCGTGCCGTCCCCGACGCCGAGCCGGCGCTGTCGCCCGCCATGCTCGCCACCGGCCACTGGCTCGCCGATCACTACGTTGCCCCGTTAGGCATGGCGCTCCGGAGCGCCCTCCCCGCCGGACTCACCGGCGCCGCCGCGCCGTCACCACCCGGTCGCACCCGGCGCACGCTGGTGCTGGGGACGCGCCTCGAATCGCTCCTCGAGCGCGATGCGATCTTCAAGCGTGCGCCGCGGCAGCGCGCCGTCTACGAGTTCGTCGAGGCGTCGGGCGGGCGAACGAGCGTCGAGCAGGCGGTGGCGCAGCTCGGCGTGTCCGAGGGGGTGATCCAGTCGCTGGTCAAGCGCGACCTCTTGCAGCTGCAACGCGAGTCGGTGATGCGCGATCCGTTCAGCGATCGGGTGGGCGCGCCGCAGGTGCGACACGAAGCGACAGCGGCGCAGCGGGCGGCCATCGGGACGATCGGGAGGGGAAAAGGAGGGGACGTCTTCCTCCTGCACGGCGTCACCGGGAGCGGAAAGACGCTCGTGTACCTCGAGGTGTTGCGGCGCATCGTGGATGAGGGGGGGCGCTCGGCGATCGTCCTCGTCCCCGAGATCGCGCTCACGCCGCAGACGGTCGACCGCTTTCGCGGCGTCTTCGGCGACCGCGTGGCCGTCCTGCATTCCGCGTTGAGTGATGGCGAGCGGCTCGATGCATGGCGGTCGCTCCGGCGTGGGTCAAAGCGCATCGCGGTCGGCGCGCGCTCGGCGATCTTCGCGCCGCTCCAGGATGTGGGGGCGATCATCGTCGACGAGGAGCACGAATCCAGCTACAAGCAGAACGAGACGCCGCGCTACCACGCGCGCGACGTGGCTGTGGTGCGCGCGCGGCACGAGGGCGCGATCACCGTGCTGGGGAGCGCGACGCCGAGTCTCGAGAGCTGGGTGCTGGCGCAGGAAGGGAAATACCACCTCGTCTCGCTGCCGGACCGGGTTGGAGGGGGAGTGCTCCCGGCGATCGAGGTGGTCGATCTCGGGTCGGTGCGGCGCGGGGATGGAGGAGCGTGGAGCGGCGGTACCGGAAGCGCGCTCGAGTCCGAGCGGGTGGCGGCGATGCGTGGGGAGGGCGGGGGTGACGCGATTCGCTCGACGGATGGCGCGCCGGAGTGGGTGCGCGCGCGTGCGGGGGTGGGCGACGTCAGTGCGCGAGGGGGGGAGGGATTTCAGGCGAGCGCTGGAGTCGGCGAGCGGGGGGCCCCCCCCAAAAACAACGCTACCTCGTCCACCTCCGACCTCCATCACCATTCCATCGCTCCCATCACCAATTTGTCGACTGAAGCGAGCGAGCTTCCTTCGTCGAGTGCGCAGGACTCCACGTCTGCGGCTCCCTCCGACCTCCCCGCGCGCGTCCCCGCCCCCCCGCGCCGCCTCACCTCACCCGCCTCGCGCGACCCGTTCCGCCGCACCGTCTCCGAGCCCCTCGAGCGCGCCCTCCGCGAGACGCTCGCCCTCCGCGAGCAATCCATCCTCCTCCTCAATCGCCGCGGCTACGCGTCGTTCATGCAGTGCTCGGCCTGCGGCGACGTCTCCGCCTGCCCGAACTGCTCCATCTCGCTCACCTACCACCGCGCCCCCGAACGCCTCATCTGCCACTACTGCGGCCACGCCGAAGCGATCCGCGACAACTGCGCGCGCTGCGGCGCCGCCACCATGCGCCAACGCGGGCTCGGGACGCAGCAGGTCGAGCGCCTCCTCGTCGAGCGCTTTCCCGAAGCGCGCATCGCCCGCATGGACGTCGACACGACGAGCGGCAAGTGGGCGCACGCCGAGATCCTCGACCGCTTCGGGTCTGGCGAGATCGACGTGCTCCTCGGCACCCAGATGATCGCCAAGGGGCTCGATTTTCCGAACGTCACGCTGGTCGGCGTGATCGACGCCGACATCGGGATCAACCTCCCCGATTTCCGCGCGGCCGAGCGCACCTTCCAGCTCCTGGCACAGGTGTCGGGTCGGGCAGGGCGCAGCGTGAAATCGGGGCGCGTCATCATCCAGACGCGCATGGGCGACCATCACGCCGTGCGCTGCGCCGTCACCCACGACTACCTCGGCTTCGTCGAGCAGGAACTCCCGGGGCGCGCCTCACCGCCGTATCCGCCGACCATCCGTCTCGCGAACGTCATCTTCTCGACGACGAGGGAGACCGCGGCCGCCGAGCTCGCGCAGGACGCGACCGAGTGGATCCGCCGCCTCGCATCGGCGCGCCCGGAATTGCGGTTGACGATCGTCGGACCAGCGCCCTGCGCCGTGGACCGCATCAAGCAGCGCTGGCGCTGGCACACCCTCGTGAAGTGCCACTCCGCCAGCGCGCTCACTCGCGCGCTCCGCTACTTCGCCGAGCGGTACGACGTCCCCAACCGCGACGGGATGCGCCTCGTGGTCGACCGGGACCCGGTCAGCTTGCTGTAATCGGCGCCTCCCGGGTGGGAGCGCGAATCGACGCGCCTGATCCCGGTGACCGCGCGCACGCCAACACCGGCGAGAATCCGGCGGGTCGAGGTTGTTCGCCCCCCCTGCGCGCGGCGATCTTACCCACGCAGTCGCTACCGCTCCCTCGAGCTGGGTGGCGACCGGTGCGGCATCGCACCGTATGAGTCGCCCTCCGTCTGTTTCCCTGATGAACGACACCACCCGACGTTTCCTCTCTGCCATCACCGAACGTGTACCCGAAGGGGGGCGCATCGTCGAGCTGCGCCTCTTTCCGGCGATTCGACAGGGCGGGATAGAGAGTGGCGTCGCCGTGGTCGCGGTCGAGCCACCCGCGGAGGCGCCGGCGTCGATCGCCGCCGAGGGGGAAGGGGATGTCGACGGTTCCGACGCTGCGGTCGCCACACTCGAGCAGGATGGCGATACGGAGTCGATAGCCGTGGAACTCGATGGGGACGACGAAGGGCGTGACGATGGGGACGACGAGGCGAGCACGCTGGCGTACGGCGAGCGCGTCGTCCCGCACGTCCAGGATGGCGTCGCCGACGACCCGGCCTCGGCGGCAGCGCTCGCCCTCGTGGATACCGACGTGATTCCCGAGATGGAAGAAGGGAGCACGGGCGAAGAGATCGAGGGGAGCGCGACCTACATACCGAGTGCCGATACGTCGGACGACGAGTCCGTGGAAGATGCACTCGACGACGAGATGACGCGAATCGTAGTCGACGCCGAACGCGAGGTGCAGCGCGTGGCGTCGCGACAGGCTTCCGATGCCGTCCATCCCGAGGTCGAAGCGGATGACAACACAGAAGAAGCCGGCGACGCCGATGATGTCGAGGATTCGTCGGTCGACGTGACGACAGAGGCGATGCAGCCGCGGCAGGCAGACGCCAGCGATGCGCACGACGGGAGCGCGAAGGCCGACGAGGACTCGCCCTACGCCGACGCGCCTCCGCCCCCCGAAGCGCCGCGGCGCGAACTCCTCGCCGACGTCGCCGATTCGGCGAAGCACGATGAGGATCCCGATGTCATGCGGCTCGACGACATCCTCGCGCTCCCGTCGCCAGACAACACCGACGCTGCAGACGAGGCGGCCGAGCCCGCGGAGATCGCGCCCGCGCCGCGCGCGATCCAGCGCTACGCGATCCTCACCGCGTCGTACCGCCTGACGATCAAGGGTCCCGACCGCGGCAAATGGGATGTCGACATGATCCACGAGGCCGACGCCCCCCTCGCCACCGTCGAGCGGGTGGCACGTGGCGTGGCCAAGCGATCGGGCGACGGCTCGGAGCCGGAACACTTCTCCGGCGAGTCGCTCAAGCAGGCGCTCGACGCACCGGCGTGGATCGAGACGACGTAGTCGAATCGTTCGCCGGCTACCTGCGCGATCACGGCCTCCCCGTCACCGCGCAGCGCCTGGCGATCGCCGAGGTCCTCCTGCAGTCGGAGCGCCACCTCTCGGCGGACGATGTGGCGACGGAGCTGTCGAGTCGGCAAAGCGGGATCGGGCTGGCGACCATATACCGAACGATCGAACTCCTCCTCAAGAGCGGGCTCCTGGTCGAGCGCGATTTCGGCGAGGGCTTCCGCCGATTCGAGCCCGCGCGCGACATCCCCCACCACGAGCATCTGTTGTGCACCGTGTGTGGCACCGTGCACGAGTTCCGCGACGAGCGCCTCGAGCGCATGACCACCCTCGTCGCCGAGGGAAACGGATTCGCCCGCCAGCGCCATCGCTTGGTGATCTACGGCGTCTGCGGCAACTGCCAACGCGCCCCCCAGAAGCGAAGTACGGAGCCCCGCCGCTGACCGAGCGCAGCGATAGTTTGATTCCCAGCCCACGCATCTCGTCTTCTCGTCTTCTCGTCTTCTCGTCTTCTCGTCTTCTCGTCCTCTACGAAGTGTCTCCTCCCTCCATCGGTCTCTTCGTCGCCTTCGGCGCCGGGCTCCTCTCGTTCCTCTCCCCGTGCGTCCTCCCGCTGATCCCGAGCTACATCACCTTCATCACGGGACTGAGCTTCGACGATGTCGCCGCGCGCAAGCGCGTCGCGCTGGTGCACGGGCTCCTCTTCGTCCTTGGCTTCTCGCTGATCTTCCTGGCGCTCGGCGCCACTGCGACCGTCGTCGGGCGGGTCATGTTCACGCAGCGCGACCTGATCACCAAGATCGGCGGGGCGATCATCATCGTCTTCGGGCTCTACCTCGTCGGTCTGCTCAACATCACCTTCTTCGCCCGCGAACGCCGGTTGCACCTGGCGGACAAGCCCGTGGGCTACCTCGGGACGGTCGTGGTTGGTGTCGCCTTCGGTGCGGGGTGGACGCCCTGCATCGGTCCGATCCTTGGCTCGATCCTGATCTACGCGTCGAGTGAGGCCGACCTGGGGAAGGGGCTCGCGCTCCTCACCGCCTACTCGCTCGGACTGGCAATCCCGTTCATACTTTCGGCGCTCGCAGTCGACCGCTTCATGTCCTTCTTCCAGAAGTTCAAGAAGCAGATGCTGTGGATGCAGCGCGGAGCCGGCGTCCTGATGATCGGCGTCGGCATCCTCATGATCACCAACCAGTTCACGATCCTGGCATCATGGCTGCAGCAGTTTACTCCCGACTTCATCCTCGAGCGGCTGTAGGACGCGGCGCGCAATGCGCGTGTAGGGGAGGTGCCGGCTGCAACGCCTCGTAGAGTTCTGGCCGGCCCTCCTCTCGGCGATCCACGTCCTCCTCGCCTCGGGCGTCACGATCCACGCCGTCCTCGGGCGGCGCGAGGTCCCCGCCGTCATCGGCTGGGTCGGTCTCGCCTGGCTCGCGCCGGTGATGGGATCGCTCCTCTACGTCGTCTTCGGGATCAATCGCATCCGCCGGAGCGCGGCCCAACTCGGGACAACCAGTGAGTTCGTCGCCTTCGACACGCAGGGAGGGCGCGGACTCCCCGCCGCCCTCCTCGAACGATCGCCGGCACTCGACGAACTGGTGCGCGTCGGCGCCAGCGTCACCGGGCTCCCCCTTCGCGCCGGCAATCGCGTGCAGCCCCTGGTCGACGGCGACGAGGCGTATCCCGAGATGCTCGCCGCCATCGAGGGCGCCGAGCGTTCGGTCATGCTCGCCTCGTACATCTTCGACCACGATCGGGTCGGGCTCCGCTTTCGCGATGCGCTCGTCGCCGCGCACAAGCGTGGCGTGATGGTGCGCGTCCTCATCGACGCGGTGGGGAGTCGCTATTCGCGCCCGCGCATGCCGACCGGGCTCCGCAACCTCGGCGTCCCCGTCGCCGTCTTCCTCCCCACGGTGGGGCGATTCCTCCTGCGCTACGCCAACCTGCGCAATCACCGCAAGATCCTGGTGGTCGACGGGCACATCGGCTTCACCGGGGGAATGAACATCCGCGAGGGGCACCAGCTCTCGTTGCACCCGGCGGAACCGGTGCACTGCCTGCAGTTCAAGGTGGAGGGACCGCTGGTCGCCGACCTGCTGCGCGTCTTTGTGCAGGACTGGAACTTCGCGTCCGGAGAAATCCTCCCGTCGATCGACGCGCTCTGCCCGCGCGCCGCGAAGCTTGGGAGCGTCGTTGCTCGCGGCGTCCCCGACGGCCCCGACGCCGATCTCGACAAGATGTCGCAGCTGATGCTCGGGGCGATCGCCGCGGCGCGCCGTCGCATCGCGATCGTCACGCCGTACTTCCTCCCCGACGCGCGCATCCTCTCGTCGCTCGCGGTCGCCGCGCTCCGCGGCCTCCAGGTCGACGTGATCGTTCCGCAGCACAACAACGTCCCCTTGATGGACTGGGCGACAGTGCCGCAGTGGATTCCGCTGCTCGAGAGCGGGTGCCGGGTCTGGCGCACCCCGCCGCCGTTCGATCACACGAAGCTCTTCGTGATCGACGGTGTGTGGTCGCTGATCGGCTCGACCAACTGGGACGCGCGTTCGCTCCGCCTCAACTTCGAGCACAACCTCGAGTGCTACGACGCGGGGCTCGCCGAGCGACTCGAAGAACTCGTCGCGCATCGGATCGCCCGCGCCGAGCGGGTGACGCTGCAGTCGCTCCGGCAGCGCCCGCCGCTGGTGCAAGTCCGCGACGGGGTGGCGCGACTCTTCTCGCCGTATCTCTGAGGGATCGGAGCGCGGGCTCGTCGCGCCGCTTCGATGCGCGCGCGGTGTCCCGTGCCTAACGAGCGCGGGCGCGCTTGGCGAGTCGGGCCGGCTTCTTGATGGTGCGACGCACCGCGCGTTCGCTCCCGTCGATCGCGGCGTTGAAGGCGGCCCGCTGCGTCTCCGCTTCCTCGCTCACCACGACCTCGCCCATGTGGCGGAGCAGCACCTTCACGCGGCAGCCGTACCGCTTCGCCCCCTTGGGACCCGAGAGGTCTTCGAAGGAGACGGTCGCGCGCGTGATCGCGAGCCCGAACTTCCCCAGCTTGAATCCCACGCGGGTGCGGGCGAAGTCGCGGAGCCCGTCCTCGAGCGTGAGCCCCGGTGCGCGAACTTGCATCGGCGTCTGTGACGTCGTGGACAAGCCGACGGCACGCTTCACCGCCTTGGGCGTCGAGTCGGCAAATGGAGCGCGACGCTCGTCACGCTGCCGCCGCTTGGTGTCGATCCTGCTGGTGCGCTTGGATGCCATCCGGTCGGTCTCCTGTAGTGAGTGTCCGGGTAAGATGGTCGATGGTCCGGAGAAATGCGCGACTCGTCAGGCGCCGCCGACCCCTTCCTCGACTTCCTCTTCCAGCTGCTGCCGCGAGAGCAACGACCAGTAACGTCCGCGGTTGGCGAACAACTCGTCGTGCGTCCCCGCCTCCACCACGCCCCCGTTGTCCAGCACGATGATGTGGTCGGCGTCGCGTATCGCACTCACGCGATGCGAGGCGATGATCGCCGTGCGCCCCGCGAGTACATCGTGCAACCCGTGGAGGATCGCCGCCTCGGTGTGCGTGTCGACGGCGGAAAGCGCGTCGTCGAGGAGGACGATCGATGGGCGCCGCGCCAGCGCGCGGGCGAGCGCCGCGCGCTGCTTCTGTCCCCCCGAGAGGTTGATCCCGCGCTCGCCAAGGATGGTCGAGAATCCACCGGGAAAATCGCGAATCGTTTCGGTGAGCTGCGCGACGTCGGCGGCCCATTCCACGGGCGCGTCGTCCGCAGTGCCGTAGGTGAGGTTCGACTGAATCGTATCGCTGAAGAGCACCGTCTCCTGCGGCACGACACCGAGCTCCCGCCGTAGCTCGTCGAGCGTGAGCTCGCGAATCGGGACGCCATCGATCAGGATCTCTCCCTCCGTTGGGTCCCACGTGCGCGTGATCAGGTCGAGGAGTGCCGACTTGCCACTCCCCGTCGCTCCAACGACGCCAAACGTCTCGCCGGCCTTCACCGTGAACGATACGTGGCGGAAGACCCACCGCACGTCGGGCGACTCTCCCTCGACGACCGGGATATCGCCCGACGTCGGTGGGCGCGACTCGCCGCGCGACAGGCGGATCCACCGTCGGCGCTCCTGCTTCGCCGGCGCGCTCCCTGCCGCGCTGGCCGGCGCGCGCACGGGAGGCGGATACGCAAAGCCGACATCACGAAACTCGAGCGAGCGCCCTCCTGCAGCTGGCGGCAACGTCCGCGCATGCGCCGGCGACGTGACCAGGGCCCGCGCTTCGAGGATCTCCTCCAACCGCCCCATCGAGGCGCTCGCCCGCTGGAAGAGGTTCGTCACCCAGCCTAACGCGATCAGTGGCCACACCAGCATCGTGAGGTACATCCCGAACGCGACGAAGGCGCCGACGGTGATCGTCCCCCGCATCACCATCGTCCCGCCAACGCCGAGCACGATCAGCGAGCCGGCGCCGCCCAGGAGCGAGAAGGTCGGATGCATCAGCGCCTGCAGCCGCGCCAGCCGCATGTTCCGCTCGAGGTACGTGTCGCTCAGCGATGCCCAGCGCGCCTCCTCAGCCGCTTCCTGTCGGTAGGCCCGCACGATGCGCGTCCCCGCGAGGTTCTCCTGCACCCGCGTCGTCATCTCGCCGAAGTGCTCCTGCACGTCCTCGAAGCGCGTGTGAATGCGTCGTCCGAGTGCACCGGTCATCCACGGGAGCGGAAGCATCGGGAGGAGCGCCAGTAGCGTCAGCCTCGGCTCGATCGACAGCATGAACCCGAGCGCGAAGATCCCGCCGACCGCCGTGTTCACCAGGTACATGATCGCCGGCCCGGCCGCCATGCGCACCGCCCCGAGGTCGTTCGTCAGGCGCGCCATCAGCTCGCCCGTGCGCGTCCGGCCGTAGTAGCGCGCGTCGAGCGTGAAGAGGTGCTGCAGCAGGTCGTTTCTCAGGTCGAACTCGATCTTGCGCGAGAGCGCATTGAGGAACTCGCGCATCCCGTAGCGGAAGAGCCCCCCCGCGAGCGAGATCCCGATCATCATCGCCGCCACGCGCCAGGCCGCGCGCAGCGACCCTCCCTCGTGCATCCCGTCGATCCCCCCACGGAGGAGCATCGGATTCACACTTCCGAGCGCCCCGGAGATCACCACGCAGGCAAGTCCCGCGATCAGCATTCCGCGATACGGGCGGAAATAGGGGATCAGGCGACGGAGTGCGCGCACGAATCGACGGTTGCGACAGTGAGGGGGGACACGGCACCTTTGCGGTGTCAGGTTGTATGACTGGCACCCAGACCGACCACCGTGGAGGAAACTCGATGCCCCAATATATCCGGCGCGCCGTTTGGCCCGTCGCTGCGCTCGCCGCTGCCCTCACGCTCGGCGCGTGCTCCAAGGACAAGGGAGACGACGCTTCGGCGCTCGCTCAGGATAGCGCCCTCGCGCGCGATCTCGCGCGCGTCGGTGGCGACACCGCTGTCGTGCCGCAATTGCAGGACGTACCCGCCGAAGCTCCTGCACCCGAGCCCGTTGTGACGCCGCCAGCGAGCACGCCGAAGCCCAAGCCCAAGCCGCCGGCACCCAAGCCGACGACACCAAAGCCCACCACTCCCGTGCCGACACCGGTACCGAGCAACACCACTGCGTCGGGCAACACGGTGGAGAAGGGGACTGGTTCGGCGATCAAGATGGGGACCGTCGCGGCCGGCACTACGCTGCGCCTCAACGCCTCCGACAAGGTCTGCACGAACACCAACAAGGTCGGCGATCGCTTCGTCTCGACCTTGAGTGAGTCGGTGACTGGCGCTGACGGAGCGGTGATCCCCGCTGGCGCGGCGGTGACGATCGAGCTCACGCAGCTCAAGCGGAGCGAGAACGCCAACGACCAGATCCAGATGGGCTTCCGCGTCGTCAACATCGCGTTCGACGGACACACCTACCCGCTCGACGCCGACGTGCAAACGGCCGAGATCACCCGTGTGCGTAACAGCAGCACCGGGAACGACGCCAAGAAGGTGCTCGGTGGCGCGGTTGCCGGTGCCGTGATCGGACAGATCCTTGGCAAGAAGTCGAAGAGCACGATCATCGGTGCAGCGGCTGGCGCTGCCGCCGGTGGCGCGGCGGCTGCGGCGACGGCCAACTACGAAGGGTGCGTGAACGCTGGCGCGCCGCTGGTCGTCAAGCTGAATACGCCGGTCACGGTGACGGTGCAGTAGTACGCACCGCGCCTAACGTACCTAACGCAGCGGGGGCTCGGCGATCATCGCCGCGCCCCCGTTCGCATTTCCCGAATGCTCGTCGCGCGCTTGGAGCGCGCATTTGAGCGTGCGTGCGAGCGCGTGCGTGCGTGAGCATGCGTGAGCGTGCGTGAGCGTGCGCTTGCGGCCGCTGCCTGCGAACGTAGAACGCGCGCTCTTGCGTCTCGCTCCCTCGCGCGCTCCGAGTTTGCTACTGGTGACCGCCGCTGGTGCCGCTCGTGCCGCCCGAGCGCGGCTCCGACACGCCTTCCCATCCGCCGGCGACACGCATCACGGCGTTGACGTTCGCGAGTCCGCCGGTGGAGCGCAGCGCGTGCCCCATCTGCTGCAGCCCAGCCGCCGCCGCGGCACTGAGCCCGTTCGCTTCGACCATCAGTGTGTCGGGGAGCGCCTGGTGATGCAGGCGCGGCGCCCGCATCGCGTCGGCCAGCGACATGCGCGCGTCGATCACGTTGAGGATCACCTGCGACGTCGCCGTGATGATCCGCGGCCCGCCGGCCGCTCCAACCACGAGAAGCAGCTTCCCGCTCGGGTCGAGCACGATCGTCGGAGACATCGCGCTCAACATTCGCTTCCCCGGCGCGATCGCGTTCGCTTCGCCCTGCACGAGCCCGAACATGTTCGGCTTTCCCGGCGCCGAGGCGAAGTCGTCCATCTCGTCGTTCATGAAGAAGCCGACATTCTTCAGGTAGACCGCGGAGCCGTAGCCGTTGTTCAGCGTCGTCGTCGTCGCGACGGCGTTCCCCTTGTCGTCGACGACCGAGTAGTGCGTGGTGTGCATCCCATCGGCGATCTGGTTCCCATTGGGCGGCGTCGGCGTCGCGTGGGCGGGATCGATCGTTGCCGCCAGGGTGCGCGCGTACGTCTTGCTCGTCAGCTCGTCGAGCGGGACCTTCACGAAGGCCGGATCCCCTAACTTGCTGTTGCGGTCGATGAAGACGCGCTGGTAGGCGGAGCCGAGCAGGTGCGCGTAGGCCGCCGTCCCCCAGGTGGGGAGCGAGTCCCCCGATGCCTCGAGGATGTTGAGCGCCTCGGTCACCACGATCCCCCCCGACGACGACGGGGGCATGGTGAACATGGTGTAGCCGCGATACGTGCTCTTGATCGGCGTGCGCCACTCGGCCTTGTACTGCTCGAGGTCACGCTTGGTGATGATCCCGCCGCCGCGCTGCATCGCCGCCACCAGCGAGTCGCCCACCGCGCCCTTGTAGAACGCCGCCGCCCCCTTGCTGGCTATCTCCTGCAGCGTGTGGGCCAGCGCCGGCTGCTTGAACAGACTCCCCGGTTGGAGCGGGGCACCGTTGGGATAGAAGACATCCTTCGCGTCGAACCGTCCGAGATATCCGGCGCTCCCGCGCAGGCTGTTGAAGAATGCCGAGTCGACCACGAAGCCGTCGCGCGCCATGCGGATCGCCGGCGCCATCACCTGCGCCAGCGTCATCGTCCCGTACTTGGCCAGCGCTTCGGTCATCCCGGCGACCGCGCCCGGTACGCCCGACGCCTTGTAGCCGATGATGCTCTCGCTGGTTGGATTCCCCGACGCATCGAGATACATGTTGCGGCTGGCGGCGAGCGGGGCGACCTCACGGTAGTCGATCGTCGCCGCGCGCCCGTCGGCCATGCGGATCACCATGAATCCGCCTCCGCCGATATTCCCCGCGACGGGATAGGTCACCGCGAGCGCGAATCCGACGGCGACCGCCGCGTCGACCGCGTTCCCACCCGCGCTCACGATCTCGCTCCCCGCATTCGATGCGAGTACCTGGTTGCTGGCGATCATGAAGCGATCGCTGAACGCCGCACGCTCTCCCGCCGGGAATCGCCACCCCTCGGGAAACGTCACCGCGCGACGGGCGGGGATCGCCGGACCGTCGGCACTGAGCCCGCCACGCGTGGAGGACGGCGCTCGGCACGCGACGAGCGCGAGCGGGAGAAGGAGGAGACGCGACGTGTGCATGCTCAGGTCTAACTGTTGAGTGCCGAAAATGCATGGCGCGCCGCTACATGCCGACGCGCACCCCGAATCGAATGGAATAGTGCTGCGTGGTGCGCCGCTGGAACAGGTCGTTCGATTTCTCGTGCAGGCTGCTCCCGTAATCGAAGAGCGCCTGCAGCGCGAAGTCGTTGCTGAGTCCGTAGCCGGCCCCGGTGCTGATCGCCCACGCCAGGTCCGTGTTCTTGAGACCGGAGAACGCCTCGCTCCCGAGCCCAGTCATGGCGAAGTTGCCATACTGCGCGGCGCCGAGGAAACCTTCGTAGACCAGGTGGAGCCCCGGGCCCCCGCCGGAGTGCGCGACCACACCGTAGCGCGCGATGGTTGCGTCTCCCGTGCACCCGCCCTGACACGGGCTGCTGGCGTTTCTGGGAATGGCGGTGAGCGGGAGGCGCGCGTACATGTAGGCCACTCCGATCGACGTGCGCGGTGCAACCGATCGCTCGATCGTCAGGCGCAGCAACCAGTTGGAGTCGAAATTCCAGGTGGTTCCGGTCCCGGGATCTCCCACCAGGTTGCTCCACTGGTAGCCACCGTCCACCGTTCCCCACCATGTCGGTTCGGGGCCGAAACTCCCGCCGCCGCGTGGACCGCCCCGGCGCTGCGCTGCCGCCGGTGTGGACGCGACCAGGCTGGATGTCACCAGGATCGCCGTGAGCATCGCGATCGCGCGCCGCCGATTCCTGCGTCTGGCGAAGCGACTGCGCCCCGACTTCGAGAGTTCGTCTCCCATCTCCACTCCGTTGTGACCCCTCTTTGCGCGAGGGTAAGTTAGACGACCGGCCTCCCCGGGGGGCGGAACGCACCCCTCTACCCTCAGCACCGCCGCCGCGTGCCATCCCGAGCGCTCGACCCCCGCATCACCGAACATCGCAACCCTCGCTCGGCCAACATCGATCTCGCGACACCGATCGAGATCGTCGATATCATGAACGCCGAAGACCGCGCTGTCCCTGACGCGGTGGCCTCACAACGCGAGCAGATCGCCGCGGGAATCGCGATGATCGAGCGCGCCTTTCGCCAGGGAGGGCGCCTCTTCTACGCCGGCGCCGGTACCTCGGGGCGGCTCGGCATCCTCGACGCGAGCGAGTGTCCCCCGACCTTCGGGAGCGACCCTGAATTGGTGCAGGGGATCATCGCCGGCGGAACCGACGCGGTCTTCAAGGCGCAGGAAGGGGCCGAAGATCTCCCCGAGAACGGCATGCGCGCCGTCGACGAGCACGGCGTACGCGCCGGCGACGTGCTCTTCGGAATCGCGGCGTCGGGGACGACGCCGTTCGTCCGAGGCGCCCTAACGAGGGGGCGCGAGCTCGGTGCCCGCGTCGGGATCATCGCCTGCACCCCGATCGACGATGCCTTCGCCGCGACGCTCGACCTCGCGATCATTCCGGTCACCGGCCCCGAAGTCGTGACGGGTTCCACGCGCCTCAAGGCCGGCACCGCGACGAAGCTCGTGCTCAACATGCTCACGACCGGCGCGATGATTCGCATGGGGAAGACGTTCGGGAACCTGATGATCGACCTCAAGGCGACCAACCTCAAGCTGGTCGATCGTAGCCAGCGAATCCTCATGGAAGTCTGCGGCGTCACGCGCGAGGAGGCGTCGGCGCTGATGCTCGACGCCGGCGGGCGCGTGAAGCTGGCAATCGTTATGCACGCCCTCGGTCTCGACGCCGCGCGCGCCAGCGAGGCGCTTGCGGCTGGCGACGGCATCGTGCGGCGCGTGATCGGTGGCGATCCGCCCCCGGTCGTCGCATGAGTGCGGTGGCTGACACGAGCGCCGCGCCCGCAGAGGCGCCCGCGCGCCACGAGGCGATCGTCGTCGGCCTCATGTCCGGCACATCGCTCGACGGAATTTCGGCGGCCGCAGTGCGCTTCGCGCGCGAACGCGATCGCATCCACTTCGAGCTCCTCGCCTACGACGTGCTCGAGTACTCCGCGGCCGAGCGCGACCGGCTGGCCCGCGCGCTCCGCGAGGCGACGCCGGAGGAGTACTGCCGCCTCGGATTCGACGTGGGTGAGTCGCTCGCCCGCGCCGCGATTCGCGTGATCGCCGAGTCGGGAGCGCCGCGCCGATCGATCGCCGCGATCGCCTCGCACGGTCATACGGTATGGCATGTCCCCGGTCACTCGACCTGGCAGATCGGCGAGGGAGCGGTCATCGCCGAGCGTGTCGGCGTGCCGGTCATCTCCAACTTCCGCGTGCGAGACATGGCGGCGGGAGGACAGGGGGCACCGCTCGTCCCGATCGCCGACTGTCTCCTGTTCAGCGCGAACCACTGGCGCGCGCTACAGAACATCGGCGGGATCGGCAACGTCACCGTCGTCCCCCCAAACGGCGGAATGACAGGCGTGCGCGCCTTCGACACGGGGCCCGGCGTCGTTGTCATCGATGGCGTGACCAGCGCGCTCTTTCCGGGAATGCGCTTCGATCGTGACGGGGCCCTCGCGCGGAGCGGCACCGCGATCGAACGCGTGGTCGACGAGGCGCTCGCGCACCCGTACTTCCGCGAGGCGCCGCCGAAGAGCACCGGGCGCGAACTCTTCTCCCCCGCCTACATCGCCGATTTCATCGCCAGCTGCCGAGCGCACGACGCCGACGTCGCCAAGGAAGACGTCATTGCAACCGCGGTTCGCTTCACCGCGCGCTCGATCGCCGATGCCTACGAGCGTTTCGTACCCGAGCCGATCCACGACGTCGTCCTCTCCGGCGGCGGGGCGAAGAACGGTGCCCTCGTCGACGCGATCGCCGCGCTCCTCCCCGAGCGTCGCGTCGTGCGCTTCGAGGAACTCTTCTTCGATGGCGAGGCGAAGGAGGCCGTTGCCTTCGCCCTCCTCGGCTGGTTGCACCTGACGGGAACCCCGGGCAACGTTCCGTCGGCGACGGGCGCGCGCGGTCCGCGCGTGCTGGGGATGCTCACCCCGCCCTGACGCGCGGCCGCGAACGGTGCGATGCGACGCGTCAGGTCCGGGAGAGCCTAACGAAGGTCGAAGCTCGCGTCGACCACGTGTCCGCGCCAATACGCGAAGCGCCCTTCGGGAAGGAGCCAGGCCACTTCGCCGCTCAGCGGGATTCGCATCCCGTCGACCGTGAACAGCTCCTCGGAGAAGCGCCCCTCCCACGGTGTCGGGACGACCTTCCCCTTCACCTCGCGCCCGCGCTCCCCCGTCACACGCACGATTCCCCCCATTCGCCCGAAGTGCACGTCGAGCGAAACGCGATGGGAACCATCCACCAGCGTCACGCGTGCAGTGGAGTCGTCGATCGGGGTCCACGCGATTCCGTCGCCCGGGAGGAGCGCCGTGGGGAGCCACGCCGCCTCGGCGAGGAACCGAAGGAGCGAGGCATCGGCGATCGCGTCGCTTCCCCCGACATCGACGATCGGAATTGCGCCGCCGAGCGATGCGGTCGTCGAGCCCCGTCCCATGAAATAGCCGTCGCGCACGCGAACAGGGACGAGCGGTACCATCGCGATCGACGCGTCCCAAAGAAATCCCCGCGGGGACGTGACGTAGAGTTGCCGCGAGGTGAACGGCTTCCACTGGTTAGGCTTGAGGGCGAATTCGCCCTCGTGACGCAGCGTGGCCCGCACCACGCGTGCGCCTCGGCGCTCGAGGACGGTCTCGAAGTAGCGCGTCACGGGCGCCGGAAGCGGCGGCTCCAGCGGCGGCGAATCCACCACCTGCGCTCGGTCGAGCACTTCTCCCGAGCTCGTGCTGACGGCGGAGGCGTGCAACGAGTCCCACCCTGCCTGCGTCTCGCGATTCCAGCGCGCACTCCCGAGGACGATCGCCAGGGCGATCGCGGCAAGCACCAGGGCGACGAGCGCCAAGACGATGATCGATGCGCGACTCATGACGGGTGCAGTGCAGACAATCGCACGATGCGCCCGCGCACCGCGATGTGCATTCGGCGATTCCCCGACATGCTGTCGTCCGCTGCGGGACTCGCCTCACTCACCGCACGGCGGTAGGATACGCGAGCACTCTTCCACGCCCCTCCGCCGAGCGACTCCTGAGCGAACTCGCACAACTTCTCCTCCCCGCCGTCCGCTGGGATGCGGCGCGTGGCTTCGACGCTGCCAGCGCCGACATCGAGCGCGCCCTCGCCATCGGCGTCGGCGGCTTCATCGTGTTTGGGGGAGAGGCTTCGGCGGTCGCCGCGCTCACGTCACAGCTGCAGTCGGCATCGGCGCATCCGCTCCTCATCGCCGCCGACCTGGAGCGCGGAGCAGGGCAGCAGTTCGCCGGCTGCACCCAGCTCCCGCCGCTTGCCGCGATCGGCGCGCTGAACGACCCGCTCGCCCCGCGCGTCGCGGGCCGCCTCACCGCGCGCGAAGCGCTCGCCCTCGGGATCAACTGGACGTACGCCCCCGTCGCCGACCTCGATCTCGAGCCCGACAATCCCATCGTCGGCACACGATCGTTGGGGAGCGATCCCGACGCCGTGAGCGCGGCGGTGACCGACATGGTCGAAGCGCTGCAGGGGGAGGGAATGCTGGCGTGTGCCAAGCACTTCCCCGGACATGGGCGCACGATCACCGATTCGCACGCCACCCTTCCCGTCGTGCACGCCTCACTTGAGGAGCTGCAGCGCGATCTCGCGCCGTTCGTCGCGGCCATCGATGCAGGCGTCGCCTCGATCATGACGGCGCACGTCGCCTACCCGGCGCTCGACCCGACGCTGGCGCCGGCGACCTGCTCGCGTCCGATCGTCCAGGGCCTCCTGCGAGAGACACTCGGCTTCGAGGGACTCATCGTCACCGACGCATTGATCATGGGCGGCGTCCAGGAGGAGGGCGGGGAAGGGCACGCGGCCACGCGCGCGATCGCGGCCGGGTGCGATCTCCTTCTCTATCCGGCGAATCCCTCGGTCGCGTTGCACGCCTTGGAGATGGCCGCCGGACGCACCGTGACGCGCGCGCAACTGGACGCCTCGCTCGCCCGTCGCGATCACTGGGCGCGCTGGGCCGCCACCCCCGACCGCGTTCGCGCGTTGCAACCGAGCGATCGCGCCGAAGGGCAGGCGCTCGTCGACCGTGCGGTGCACGTCCTCCGCGGCGCCTTTCCTCCGTTGGGGCCGCGCGTAGGGATCGCCATCGTCGACGATGACTTGGGCGGACCGTATCCCCCACCGAGCCGGCAGTTCTTCCTCGACACGTTAGGCGCGCACGGCGTGTCGGCAGACGTCGAGACCCATCCCGCCGCCGGCACCCATCCCCTTGTCATCGCCCTCTTCGGCGACATCCGCGCGTGGAAGGGGCGTCCGGGGTATTCTGCCGCGGCACTGGATCGCGTGTGGCAGCTGGCGGCGGCCGCACAGCAGCGTCGCCGCGACGTCTTCCTCGTCCAGTTCTCGCACCCGCGCCTCGATGCCGGGCTCCCGGCGAGCATCCCCGTGCTCTGCGCCTGGGGGGGAGAACGCGCGATGCAGGAAGCGGCGGCGCGGCGACTCGCGGCGCGTTAGGCAGCCGGCTTCGCGCGCATCGCGCGCATCGCGCGCATCGCGCGCGCTCGTCTTCGCTACGGCTGCAGGAGGTGCAGGACCTGCCAGATGAGGTAGCCGCCGAGGACGACTGCCGATGCTGCGAGCACCCCGCGCACGACCAGGGAGAGCTCCTGCCTTGCCGCGCGCACTGCCGGGGGGAGTTCGAGGGGCGTCTTCTGGAAGATCGCCTCCATCTGCTCCGTCTTGGCCCGCATGAGGTCGTCCACCGATTCGCCGGCGACGACTTCGCGACCGGGGACTGCGTAGGCGCGATGTCCCACGGCGTCGTCGTCGTTAGGCGCGGCGAGCCCGCTGCCGTCGAATCGCGCCGCCACTACGGTGATGTTGTCTGGTCCCCCCATCGCGTTCGCCATCTGGATCAGGCGGCGACAGGTGTGCTGCAGGTCGGGCTCTTCCGTCGCCGCCCGCCCGATCTCCTCGGCGCGCACCAATCCCGACAATCCGTCGGAGCAGAGAATCAGCACGTCGCCGCGCCGCACGCGCTGGTACGTGAGGTCGATCTTGATCGCCGCCTCGGGCCCCAGCGCCTGCAGGATGATGTTGCGACGCTCGTTATGCTCGGCGTCCTCCTCGCTGATCTCCCCCGCTTCGATCAGCTTCTGCATCAGCGACTGGTCCTTCGTGATCTGCCGTGCCTTCCCGTTGCGCACCAGGTAGGCGCGCGAGTCGCCGACCTGTGCGAGGTAAAGCGTGTCGCCGAGGAGCCCGGCGATCGTCGCCGTCGTCCCCATCCCGCGCAGCTCGGGGTGCTCCGAGGCATGGCGGTAGATCGTGGTGTTGGCGAGGTCCGTGGCCCGCTCGAGCGTCTCCACGAAGACTCCCGGCTCGGCCGATCGCTGCGGAACCCACTGCTCGCGCAGGTGGCGTAGCACGACGTCGACCGCGGTCTCGCTCGCCAGCTCACCGGCCGCCGCTCCTCCCATGCCGTCGGCGACCATGAACAGGTGCCCCGCCGGACCGACCGCCCTCCGCACCACCTGCTCGAATTCGAGCGGCGTGGCATTGGAGAGGTCGGAGACCACGAATGCATCCTCGTTGTGGTCGCGCGTACGTCCGACGTCGGAGAGCGCAAAGACGTCCACCACGATCGGCGCGTCGCTACCGGCAGGCGGCGTAGGGAAGCGCGCGGCGCTCATCTCGATCGGGGTCT
>CAZWVG010000071.1:0-23042 GCA_964637355.1 uncultured Gemmatimonadaceae bacterium | reverse complement strand
CGCCTATCGCGGGGCGACGATCTTCAAGCCAAACCGCCGCGAGCTGGAGTCGGCGTTAGGCGCGGCGGTCAACCTCGACGACGCCGGCGCACTCCCGGCGACGCTGGCACGGCTGGGGGCCGGACACCTGCTGCTGACGCTTGGGGAGCGCGGGATGGCGCTGGTCTCGCCCGACGGCCAGGTGCAACGCATTCCGACTACCGCACGCGAGGTGTACGACGTCGTGGGCGCGGGTGACACGGTGACGGCATACCTGGCGACGGCGCTGGCGGCCGGTGCGACGGCGCTCGAGGCGTCGGTCGTGGCGAACTTTGCGGCGGGGGTCGAAGTAGGAAAGCTCGGCGCGGCGACGGTGACGCCGCAGGAGCTCCTGGCGGCGTACGATGCGCACGCCGGGGGGCACTGAGGGGGCTTCGCCCGTGGCGGCGGCCGGAGCGCCGCTCTTCTCGGCCGATGGGCAGTGCAGTATTCTTTGGACTGCGGGCCCTTAGCTCAGCTGGTTAGAGCAGCGGACTCATAATCCGTCGGTCCTGGGTTCGAGCCCCAGAGGGCCCATTCGCCTCACGATGGCCGCAACGCATGACCACCGACTCCCGGCGCAGCTTCGCGCCGGGATTTCGTGTTTGCGAGTAGTCCGTCAGCCGCAACGCACGCGTGCCCGTGGCCGTTGCGCCAGACAGCGAGCGCGCGCTACGCTTCACCGACCCCTCGCCGAGCGGCCGCGATGTCCCGCCCCCCGTACTTCCTCGTCGTCGATGACGAGCGCCAGATCCGGCGCGCGGTGGCGCACCTGCTCGAGTCGCTCGACGGGACCATTCGTGAAGCCGAGAGCGGGCGTGAGGCGCTGACGCAAGCCGCGGCGCAACCCCCGGCGCTGGTGATTCTCGACCTCGGGCTCCCCGACATGGACGGCACCGACGTCTGCCGCGAGCTGCGTACCTGGTCCGACGCTCCGATCCTCGTCCTCACGGCGCGTCACGACGACCAATCGACCATCGACGCACTCGACGCCGGCGCAGACGACTTCGTGAGCAAGCCCTTTTCTCCCGACGCGCTGCTGGCTCGCGTGCGAGCGCTCCTGCGCCGCGCGGCGAGGGGCGGCGCGACGGAGTCTGCGCGTCCGACGATAGAGGCGGGGGAGCTCACGATCGACCTCGCCGCTCGCACGGTTGAACGTCGCGGAGAGCGCGTACACCTCACGCCCACAGAGTTCGACCTGCTCGCGACGCTCGCCCGGAACGCCGGTCGCGTGTTGACGCACGCGCACCTCTTCAACGACGTCTGGAAGGGGCGCGTCTACGGCGACGCGCAGGCACACCTGCGCGTGCACGTGGCACACCTGCGCCGCAAACTCGAGGACGACCCGGTCCGCCCGCGACACCTGCAGACGGAACTTGGAGTGGGATACCGCTTCGTGCTGGATTGAGGCGGTCGCTCGCGATGGACGCCCCCACCAATGAACGCGCGAAGGTCGAGCCGGTCCGAGAGGAACCGGTGAACGCGGGCGCACCCGCTCGACCACCGACCGGCGAGCATCAGCGGGCCGCACGTGCCGCGATGGGGCTCCCGTCGCGCGTTGCGCCGCGACGCCGCACGCGAGTGCTGCTCTGGCCGCTCGCCCTCGCGCTCACGATCGCGGCGCTCCTCCCGTGGCGCGATGCACTCGGGAAGGCACACATCACGCTGGCCCTGCTGCTCGTCGTCCTGCTGGCGGCGGCCGACGGCGGGCGCGTCGTCGGGCTCGTCTCCGCCGCGCTCGCCTTCCTCGGCTTCAACTTCTTCTTCCTCCCGCCATACGGGACGCTGGTCATCGCCGACCCGCTCGACTGGTTCATCCTCTTCGCCCTGCTGGGGACGAGCGTCGTCGCGTCGCACCTCTTCCATCGCGTGCAGCGCGAGGCCGACGAGGCGCGGGAGCGCACCGCCGACGTGGTGGCGATCGCCACGTTAGGCGCCGACGCGATGGCCGCGCCGCGCGCCGCCGGAGCGCTCGACGTCGTTGCCGCGGCGGCGCGCGAGATGCTCGGCGTCTCGCGCTGCGAGGTTCACGTGGTGCGCGAGGAGGGCGTCGACTTCGACCAGCCGGTAACGCTCGCGCTCGACCGCGGCGATCGCGTCGCGACACTCGCCGACGGAACCGTTCGTCTCCTGTCGCACGAGACCGCATTGCCGCTGGCGCTTCGCGGCGTGGCGGTCCGTCGCCTGCTTCTCCCGCTGCTTAGGGGAGAAGAAGTGATCGGCGTGCTCGACGTGGGCGACGAGCGGGGGATCGTCGTGGATGGCGTGCGCGAGCGGCTCCTCACCGCCCTCGCCTACTTCGCTTCGCTTGGTGCCGAGCGGGCCCGCTCCGAGCGCGCGGCGGAGCATCTCGAGGCGATGCGCGAAGCCGATCGCGTGCGCAACTCTGTGCTGGCGTCGGTCTCGCACGACTTGCGCACGCCGCTCACCACCATCAAGGCGCTGGCGCACGAACTCGGGGCGCTCGGCGACGAACGGAGCGAGATCATCGCGCAGGAGGCGGATCGCCTCAATCGCCTGGTGTCGGACATGCTCGACCTCTCGCGCCTGACGAACGGCCGCTTTCCATTGCAGCCGACGATCGTGCCGGTCGATGAGCTGCTCACGGCGTCACTGCAGGCGATCGAGGGAAGCCTGGGTGACCGACGCATCGAGGTAGAACTCTCAGGCGACGACGCGTTTCCGCTGGCGCGCGTCGACCTGACGCAGGGCGTGCGCATCGTCGTGAACCTCCTCGACAACGCGCGCAAGCACGCGCCGGGGACGCATCCCATCTCCCTGCGGGTAGCGCGTGCGGGCGATCGCATGCTCATCGAGGTCGCCGATCGAGGGCCCGGCGTCTCCCCGGCCGAAGCCGAGCGGATCTTCGAGGCGCTGTATCGCCCGGCCTCGTCCCGTCCCGACGTCGGGAGTGCGGGGCTTGGCCTCGCCATCGCGCGCGGCCTCGCCGAGGCGCAGGGGGGAACGGTGACCTACACTCCACGTGCAGGGGGCGGGAGCGTCTTCACGCTGGCGCTACCGGCCGCCGACATGCGCGACCTCGCACCACCTCCCGCGCGCCGCCTGGAAGGCGACACCGCGTAGTTTCGGCGGGCGCTGCACGCGCGCCCCGCGCATGGAGGGCGGGCGGACCGCCGCGTCGCACTCGGGCGATGGTCGCGCCTTTAGAGTGACCTTCATGCGACCTTAACGCGCCTCACCCACGCGTTTGTGCGCCCTTCACGGCGGCGCTGGCATCCTCCTCCCCGACCGTCGAATCGCCCGCGGCACTGACGTCGCGCCGGCGGCTCGGCTCCTGGAGGAACCGTGCTCGATTTCGCTTACCTGCTCGCAACGTGCGCCTTCTTCGCAGTGATGGCGGCGTACGTGCGCGCCTGCGCATACCTCGGGCGTGCGCCGAGCGAGGAGTGACCGCATGACACTCGACTACACCGTGGCGCTTCTCGTAGCGGTTGCGCTACTCGTCTACCTGATCTACGCGCTCCTGCGGCCGGAGCGCTTCTGATGACGACCAACGGTTGGCTGCAGATCGCCATCTTCGTTGCGTGCGTGCTGCTCGTGACGAAGCCACTCGGCATCTACCTCGTCGCCGTCTACGATGGCTCGATGCGCTGGCTGGCGCCGCTCGAGCGCGCGATCTATCGCTTGGCAGCGGTAGATCCGGACGACGACCAGCACTGGACACGATATGCCGCCGGGGTGCTCCTGATCAGCGTCGTGTCGATGCTGCTGACGTATCTCACCTTGCGGTTGCAGCACGTCCTTCCGCTCAATCCGCAGAAGCTCCCGGCGGTCGTGCCTCGTCAGGCGTTCGAGACGTCGGCCTCGTTCGCGACGAACACGAACTGGCAATCGTACGCCGGTGAGTCGACGATGTCGTACTGGTCGCAGATGACGCAGCTGGCGGTGCAGAACTTCCTGTCCGCTGCCGTCGGCATGTCGGTCGCCGTCGCCTTGGTGCGAGGCATCGCGCGGCGCAGCGCTGGGCGGTTAGGCAACGTGTGGGCCGACACGGTGCGCGGGACGCTCTATGTCCTCCTCCCGGGCTCCCTCCTGCTCGCCCTGCTCTTCGTGCAGCAGGGGGCGATCCAGAACTTCGCGCCGTATCGCGCCGTGACCACGCTCGAAGGGGCGACGCAGGTACTCGCCATGGGACCGGTGGCGAGCCAGGAGGCGATCAAGCAGCTCGGCACGAACGGGGGCGGCTTCTTCAACGCCAACTCGGCGCACCCGTTCGAGAACCCGACGCCGTGGACCAACTTCTGGCAGCTCCTGGCAATCTTCGCGATCCCCTCGGCGATGACATATATGCTCGGGCGAATGGTCAAGTCGCCGCGGCATGGATGGGCCGTGTGGGGGGCGATGTTCGCCCTCTTTGGCGCCGGCGTGACCGTGAGCTACTGGGCCGAAGCGCGCGGCAATCCGGTGCATGCGGCCCACGGCATCGACGTCGTGACCAGCGGCGTGAACCCGGGCGGGAACATGGAAGGGAAGGAGGTCCGATTCGGCATCGCCAACTCGGCACTCTTCGCGACGGTGACCACCGATGCCTCCTGCGGCGCAGTCAACTCCCTGCACGATTCGTTCACACCGTTAGGCGGCCTGGTGCCGCTCGCCAACATCCAGCTCGGTGAGGTCGTGTTCGGCGGCGTCGGCGCAGGACTCTACGGGATGCTCGTGATGGTCGTCCTCACCGTCTTCCTCGCCGGGCTCATGATCGGACGGACACCCGAGTATCTCGGGAAGCGGATCCAGGCTCGCGAGGTGCAGATGGCCATGCTCTACGTCCTGATCTTCCCGGCCGCGATCCTGGTGCTCACCGCCATCTCGCTGATGCTCCCGAGCGGCGTCGCCGGTCTGAATAACGCCGGGCCGCACGGACTCTCGGAACTCCTCTACGCATTCAGCAGCACTGCCGGCAACAACGGGAGTGCGTTCGCCGGACTCGCCGGGGGGAGCACGTACTTCAACACGCTCTTCGCCCTCACGATGCTCATCGGGCGCTTTGCGATGATGGTTCCCATGCTGGCGCTCGGCGGCTTCCTCTCGGAGCAGTCCCCCGCCCCACCGACCTCGGCAACGTTCCCGGTGACGACGCCGCTCTTCGCCACGCTCCTGGTCGGCGTGATCGTGATCGTCGGCGCACTCACCTTCTTCCCCGTCCTCTCGTTAGGGCCGGTCGTCGAGCACCTGCTGCTCGCTGCCGGGAGGCTCTTCTAGCATGTCCGTCTCCACGCGTCCCCTCTTCGATCGCGCGATCGTCAGGCGAGCCGCCGGCGATTCGTTCGCCAAGCTCCACCCGCGCACGATGGTGCGGAATCCCGTGATGTTCGTGGTGTTCGTCGGGTGCATCCTCACCTCCCTTGTGCTCGTGCGCGATGTCGCGACCGGGCGGGGCGACGTCGCCTTCACGTTGCAGCTCGCGGTGTGGCTCTGGTTCACCGTCCTCTTCGCCAACTTCGCCGAGGCGATGGCCGAGGGGCGCGGCAAGGCACAAGCCGACACGCTCCGCGCGGCGCGCACACAGACGCGCGCGCGCAAGCTCGATGACCCGCGCGATCGCCACAACCACTATTGGGTCCAGTCCAACGAACTCGATCGCGGCGACCACGTGGTCTGCCTCCCTGGCGACGTCATCCCCTCCGATGGCGAAGTCGTCGAGGGAGTGGCGTCGGTCGACGAATCGGCGATCACCGGTGAGTCGGCGCCGGTGATCCGCGAGTCGGGGGGCGACCGGTCGGCGGTAACCGGCGGAACGAAGGTGCTCTCCGACTATCTCGTGATCCGTATCTCAGCCGCCCCGGGCGAGACTTTCCTCGATCGAATGATCGCGCTCGTCGAGGGCGCCGCGCGGCAGAAGACGCCGAACGAGATCGCCCTGACGATACTGCTGGCCGGCCTGACGATCGTCTTCCTCCTCGCCGTCGTCACGTTGCAGCCGTTCGCCGCATACTCCGGCATCACCGTGTCGACGCCTGTGCTCGTGGCGCTCCTCGTCTGCCTGATCCCCACGACCATCGGCGGACTCCTCTCGGCGATCGGGATTGCCGGGATGGACCGGATGATCCAGCAGAACGTGATCGCCATGAGCGGGCGCGCGGTGGAAGCGGCCGGTGACGTGAGCACCCTGCTGCTCGACAAGACCGGGACGATCACGTTAGGCAACCGGCAGGCGGTCTCGTTTCACGCCATGCCTGGCGTGGACGAGACGTATCTTGCGAGCCGGGCGCGCCTCTCCTCGCTCGCCGACGAGACGCCGGAGGGGCGGAGCATCGTCGCGCTGGCCGGCCCTGCGGGGGACCGCGTCTCCGACGGAGACGACGGCATGTCATTCGTCCCCTTCTCCGCATCGACGAGGATGAGCGGTGTCGACGCGCCGACGTTCGAGGTGCGCAAGGGCGCTGGCGACGCGATCGCGCGCTGGGTGCACGCGCACGGGGGCAACGGGAATGCGCAGCTTCGCCCCCTGGTCGAGCGCATCGCGCGCGGCGGCGGCACTCCGCTGGTTGTCGCCGAGCGAGCGATCGGCGATCGCGCGCCGGCGCACGATTCGGCGCGCGTCCTCGGTGTGATCTACCTCAAGGACGTGGTCAAGGGAGGGATGCGCCAGCGTTTCGAGCGACTGCGCGCCATGGGGATCCGCACGGTCATGATCACGGGCGACAACCCGCTCACAGCTGGCGCCATCGCGCGCGAGGCGGGCGTCGACGACTTCCTCGCCGAGGCGACGCCGGAAGACAAGATGGCGTTGATCCGCCGGGAACAGGGGGGCGGCAAGCTCGTCGCCATGACGGGCGACGGGACCAACGATGCCCCCGCGCTCGCGCAGGCCGACGTTGGCGTCGCGATGAGCAGCGGAACGCAGGCGGCGAAGGAAGCCGGCAACATGATCGACCTCGACTCCAACCCGACGAAGCTCATCGAGGTCGTGGAGATCGGGAAGCAGCTCCTCATGACCCGCGGCGCGCTCACCACCTTCTCGATCTCGAACGACGTGGCCAAGTACTTCGCGATCATCCCCGCGATGTTCGTCGCCGCGTACCCGCAGCTGGAGGCGCTCAATGTGATGCGCCTGCACTCGAGCCACTCGGCGATCCTCGCCAGCGTGATCTTCAATGCCCTGATCATCGTCGCGCTGATCCCGCTTGCGCTCCGCGGCGTGCACTACCGCCCTGCCCCGGCCAGCACCGTACTGCGCCGGAACCTGCTCGTCTACGGCCTCGGCGGGCTCGTCATCCCCTTCATCGGGATCAAGGCGATCGACATCGCGCTCGTCGCGTTGCACCTGGTCGCCTGATCCCTCACCGCGCATCGCCAAACGTCCATGCTCCGCCAACAGTTGCGTCCCGCCCTCGCACTCACGCTGTGCCTAACGCTCCTCACCGGCTTCGCCTATCCCGGACTCGTGACTGCACTCGCACAGCTCCTCTTTCCATTTCAGGCGCAAGGCTCGCTGGTGCGCGTCGACGGCCGCGTCGTGGGAAGCGTACTGATCGGGCAACAATTCACGGCGGCACGGTACTTTCACCCGCGCCCCTCGGCGGCCGGGACCGGCTACGATGCGACGGCGTCTGGTGGGACGAACAAGGGCCCCACCGACCGTATCCTCGCCGACTCGCTGGTCGACGGATCGATTCGACTCGCGCTGACCGAGGACGGCGCCGTGCGCGGGCACATCCCGAGCGACATGGCGACGCGCTCGGCGTCGGGGCTGGATCCGCACATCTCGCCGGCCAATGCGCTCCTGCAGGTGGCGGGCGTGGCGCGCGCACGCGCGGCCGACAGCGCGCGCGTGAGGCGACTGGTGCTATCGCACGTCGAGGGGCGCCAATTCGGCGTCTTCGGTGAGCCGCGCGTGAACGTGCTCCTGCTCAACATCGCAGTCGACTCGGCGTTTCCCCTGCGGGATCGCGGGACCGATATCCCGCACCCCCTACCATGACCCCTCACCGACGTGCCTTCGCGCTCGCCGCCCTGCTCGCGTCTGCCGCGACCAGCGGGGGAGCGCAAACTGCCGACAGCAGCCTGACGGTGAAGTTCGGCGCCTTCGTCGACACGTACTACGCGTGGGACACGAATCGCCCGCGCGAGTTGGACCGCGCCTATCTCACGCAGCCCGCACGGCACAACGAGTTCAACATCAACCTCGCCTTCGTGGAGGGAGTGCTCGCGGGCGATCGGGTCCGCGGACGCCTCGCGGTGCAATTCGGCACGTCGGTGACAGCGAACTACGCCGCCGAGCCAACAATCGGTCACGTCAGCGGGAGCGACGTATCGCGCAATCTGCAGGAGGCGACCGTCGGCGTACGACTCTCGCCGGCGCTCTGGCTCGACGGCGGGATCTTCTTCTCGCATGTCGGAAACGAGTCGTGGATCTCTCGCGACAACCCGACCTACACCCGCTCGCTCACCGCCGAGTTCTCCCCGTACTACCAGAGTGGCGTGAAGCTCGCCTGGCGAGTGAATCCGCGACTGGCCGCCCGGCTCGACGTCGTCAACGGTTGGCAGGTGGTAAGCGAATCGAACGGCGCCAAGTCGGTTGGCGTTCGTCTCGACTACGTGGCCTCTCCCGCCGTCACGCTCTCCGCCTACAACCTGCTCGGTCGCGAAGGAGCCGACTCGCTCCCGCATCGGCTTCGCATCTTTCACGGCGTGAGCGCTCGCCTAACGCCGGCACAGCGCGTTACGCTCGCCGCCAACGTGGACGTCGGGCGACAATCGACGGAGAACGCTCCGGCCAGCTGGTATGGCTTCACCGTCATCGCGCGCTACCAGGCGAACAGCACGCTGGCGCTCGCCGGGCGCGTCGAGCGCTACGCCGACCCGCACCAGGTCATCGTGAACACCGGCACCTCCTTCGGTCTCACGGCGAACGGCGCATCGCTGGGTGTCGATGTGGTCCCCGCTCCGCGTACGGCTTGGCGATCCGAGATTCGCGCACTCACGGGCGCCGACGCGATCTTCCCCGCGCACTCCGGGCTCCGGCGTTCGAATGTGCTCTTCGTCTCGTCGCTGGCACTCACGTTGTAGCGACGACGAACCGTGAGCGACTCGGCCGAGCACCACGACACGACGGGGTTCTTCGAGATCCTCCGACGGCGCGAGCGAGGGAAGCTCAAGGTCTACGTCGGCTCTGCCGCCGGGACCGGAAAGACGTATCGCATGCTGCAGGAAGCGCACGAGCTGCGCCAGCGCGGCGTCGATATCGTCGTCGGCTTCGTCGAGACGCACGGGCGGCCGGGGACCGACGCGCAGCTGCGCGACCTGGAAGTCGTGCCGCGCCAGACGATCGCCTACCGCCAGGTGCAGCTGGAGGAGATGGACCTGCGCGCCATCATCGAGCGGCGACCGCAGGTGGTGCTCGTCGACGAGCTTGCGCACACCAACGTCCCCGGCTCGCTCCACCGCAAACGATGGGAAGACGTACTCGCCATCCTCGACGAAGGCATCAACGTCGTCTCGGCGGTCAACGTGCAACACCTCGAATCGCTCAACGCCGTCATCCAACGCACACTCGGCGTCACGGTACGCGAGACCGTCCCCGACTGGGTGATCGCCGCCGCGGACCAGGTCATCAATCTCGACATCTCGGCCGAAGACCTGCGGCAACGTCTTCGCGAGGGAAAGATCTACGCTCCGGAGAAGGTCGAGGCGGCGCTGCACAACTTCTTCACCGTCGAGAACCTCACGACGCTTCGGGAGCTGGCGCTGCGGGAAGTCGCGAGCTCGGTGGATCGCGCACGCGAGGAGATCGTGCGGCGCGAGGCGGGGAGCGTGCAGGAGAGTACGGGTGTGGATCGCCTGCTGGTCGCGCTCTCTCCGAATCCGGCAAACTCGGCGCAGCTTCTGCGACGGGCAACGCGCATCGCCGGCCGCCTCAACTCCGACTGGTATGCGGTGCTCGTCGTCAGGTCGCGGACGCTCGCGTCGCGCCACGAAGGCATCGCTGTGCCGGAACATGCCGAAGTCGCGCGGCTCGCGAGGCAGGCAGGCGCCACGGTGGTGACCCTCGACGGAGACGACGTCGCCGCCGCCCTGATCGACTTCGCCCGTCAACACGCCGCCACGCTGATCATCGTGGGCGAGATGCCACCCCGCTCCTGGTCACTTCTCGTGCGGCGCTCGATTGCCCGGCGTTTGATCGCCGGCACTGCGGGGATCGACGTGTTGGTGGTTGCGCTCGATGCAACGGGCGACTCCAACGCCGACGAACCGGCGCGAGAGACTATGTCTCGACCGCGAACTTCGAGCGCCTCGTCCTGATGCGCGTCGGCCAGCGCCTTTTTGTCGCGGTATTGCCGGCGATCGTGGGGCTCCTCACGGTCTCGGCGCTCGTCTACTTCGGCGAGTACGCGCGTGAAGCACCCGAGTGGTTGGTCCTGCTGGCCGTGAGCGCCGCCTTGGGTTCGGGCGTCCTTGCGTGGACCAACGCGCGCTACATCGCGCGTAGAGTGGCCCAGCTCGCTGACCGACGCGAGCACCCCGCGCTCTCGGAAGGGACGGCGCGAAGAGTATCGGAGCTGCTCGGCGCTGCCATTCGTCCGCGCCCGTCGCGCGGCGCCGAGGGGGATGAGCTCGACCGGATCGAGCAGCTCCTGGTGCAGCTGACGGACACCCTCTCGCGCGAGCGCATCGAGCGTGAAGCGAGGGAGGAGAGCTGGCGAGGACGAGCGCGCGAATACGCGTCGTTGATTCGCGAATCGGTTGGTGCCGTGCGCAGGCAAGCCGACGAGGTTCGCCTCCCGCTGCACATTCTCCTGGAGAATCGATTCGGTGAGTTGAACGAGAACCAGGAGGAGATGCTCGCGGCCGCCCGCGCCGCGGCGGAAGCGATCGACGGACGGCTCGAACGCCTCGATCAGATCGTGCAACTGGACGGCGGCGCGCTCCCGCTGCGCATTGAGCGCGTGCGCGTGCAGGAACTCGTGGCCAACCTCCGCCCCGCGCTGGAAACGCTTGCGGCGCAGTGCGAGGTCCAGCTGACGGTTGATCTCACTCCGTCCCTTCCCGCGATCGACGGCGACCGCGTGCGCCTGCAGGGCGCGCTGGCAACACTTCTTCAGGACGCCGTCTGCACCGCATCGCCAGGTGCCACGGTGCGCGTCTCGGCCATCGACGCCGGTGGATACGTGGAACTCATGATTGACGGCGGAGGAACAATCCAGGCGCACGACGGCGCCGTCCTGGCGCGGCGCGTCATCGGCGCACTCGCCGGGAGCGTCGACGAGGTGAGCGCTGGGCTGCGTATCCGGTTACCGACGTCGGCGACATGAACCAGGATGTCGCATGCCGGCGGCGGCGCTGGCACGCCTACTTGAACAGCGCCATCGACTTCACGATGACTTGCGCGACGCCCCACACTGCCGGAATCCCGACAAAGAGCCAGCTCGCGACCAGCTTCCACGTCGCGTCGCGCGAATCCGATGACATTGCACCTGGCGGTGGCGACTCGCGCCGCTTGGACGTTGTCATTGCGTTCCTCCCGCTCCTTGCGCCGCCGACGCAGCGCGCCCCCCGTTCGCCCCCCGATACGCCTCCTGATGCTCGCGGGCGACCGGCCCTACGAACCAATTCGCCGCGAAGCCACCGACGAGGAGCGCTGCCATGACGTACATCGTTACCGAGTACGCATCGCGTGCCGCCACCCCGTGATCGATCTGGTACTCGCGCAGGTAGTTCACCAGGACCGGCCCTGCCACGCCAGCGAGCGACCACGCCGTAAGCAATCGCCCGTGGATCGCCCCTACATGCATCGTGCCGAATTCATCGCGCAGGTAGGCGGGGATCGTCGCGAAACCGCCGCCGTACATGCTCATGATGACTGCGTAGAACGCGACGAAGAGTACCACCTGCCCCGCTCGTCCGGTCGACGGCACGCTGGCATACAGCACCGCGCCGAGGGCGAAGTAAACCATGTACGTGCGTTTTCGCCCGATGTGATCCGACAGCGACGACCAGCCGAACCGCCCCACCATGTTGGCCAGCGAGAGGAGCCCGACGAAGCCCGCCGCGGCACTCGCGCTGATCGTTCCGGGGAACATCTCCTGGATCATCGGCGACGCCTGCCCCAGCACGCCGATGCCGGCGGTCACGTTGAGGAGGAGCACGGTCCACAGCAGCCAGAATTGCGGGGTGCGGATCGCCTGGTCCACGTGCACGTCACCGCCAGCTGCAACCGCGCGTCGAGTCGCTGTGCCTGCCGCGCCACTCGGCGACCACCCCGGCGCTGGAAGGCGCACGGTGAAGACGCCGAAGAGCATGAAGGCGAAGTAGGCAACGCCCATCACCACGAACGTCTCCGCGACGCCGAGCGACGACGCCGACTTGAAGCGCTCCATCAGCGCCACCGCGAGCGGCGAGCCGATCATCGCTCCGCCGCCGAATCCCATGATCGCCAACCCGGTCGCCATCCCCGGACGATCCGGAAACCACTTGATAAGCGTCGACACGGGAGAGATGTAGCCGAGCCCAAGGCCGATCCCGCCGATGACGCCGTAACCGAGCATCACGATCCAGAAGGCGTGCAGCTGCACGCCGACAGCTGCAACAACGAAGCCCCCGCCGAAGCAGCACGCCGCGGCGAACATCGCCTTGCGCGGCCCCGCCTGTTCGAGCCAACGCCCGAAGGTGAAGGCCGAGAGGCCGAGGCAGACGATCGCAATCGAGAAGATCCAGCCGATCGTCGTCAGCTTCCAGTCATCGGGAGCCGACTCCGTGAGCCCGCGCAGGCGCGACAGCGGGAGGTTGAAGACGCTGAACGCGTACGCCTGCCCGATGGAGAGATGGATCGCCAGCGCCGCCGGCGGGACGCGCCAGCGATTGAACCCGGGCGGGGCGATGGAGTGGTCGCGGTCGAGGAACGAAAGCAGCGCCATGATGCGGGATGCGAGTGCGGGTACCAGCCCGGCCGAGCGCCAATTTCCCCCGCGACGCAGTACCCCGAAAGGGGAGCGCCCTACTACCAACACCCCTGCCGACCCGTTATCGTACCGTTCCTTCGTTCGGCTCGCCGACGAAGCGCACGGTCGCGTAGCTCAGCTGGTTAGAGCGCTGGTCTCACATACCAGAGGTCCGGGGTTCGAGTCCCTGCGCGACCACTCCATATGCACGATCGCCCCCCGAGTACTCGGGGGGCGATCGTCGTTTCTGCGCCTCGTGTCGCGCCCTTGCTGCGTCCTCTGGCTACCGCCCGACCCGTGCTTCGCGCTCGGCGAGCCGGAGATCCTCGTCGACCATCATCTTCACGAGGCCATCGAAGGTCACCGTAGGAGTCCACCCGAGCTTCTGCCGCGCCTTCGATGGGTCGCCGAGGAGGTGATCCACCTCCGACGGGCGCAGGTAGCGCTCGTCCATCGTGACGTAGCGCTCCCACTCCAAATTCACGTGCCCGAATGCCGCCTGCACGAATTCGCGCACGGAGTGCGACTCACCGGTGGCGACGACGTAGTCGTCGGGCCAGGGCTGCTGCAGCATGCGCCACATCGCATCGACGTAGTCGCCGGCGAAGCCCCAATCGCGCCTTGCTTCGAGGTTGCCTAACGCCAACGTCTTCTGCGTCCCCACGGCGATGCGGGCGACGGCCATCGAGATCTTGCGCGTGACGAACGACTCGCCGCGCCGCGGTGACTCGTGGTTGAACAGGATCCCGTTGCAGCAGAACATTCCGAACGCTTCGCGATGATTCACGGCGTACCAGTGCGCCGCCAGCTTGCTCACCGCGTACGGAGAGCGCGGATGGAACGGCGTGGTCTCGAGCTGCGGCGGCGCTGCGGCACCGAACATTTCCGACGAGCCGGCCTGGTAGAACTTGACGGTGCGCCCAGTGCGCTCGATGTGCTCGCGCACCGCCTCGAGGAAGCGCAGCGTCCCGGTCGCGACGATGTCGGCGGTATACTCCGGCTGGTCGAACGAGACACGCACGTGCGATTGCGCTGCGAGGTTGTAGACCTCGTCGGGCTTCGTCTGTTCGATCACGCGACGCAGCGACGACCCGTCGGCCATGTCGGCGTAATGCAGCTGCAACCGTCCCGTGCTGTGCGCCGGTCCGATCGACAGGTGGTCGATGCGCGCGCGATTGAACGTCGACGCGCGACGGACGAGCCCGTGCACGTCGTATCCCTTCCCGACGAGCAATTCGGCCAGGTACGAGCCGTCCTGCCCGGTGATTCCCGAAATGAGTGCTGTTGGCATTCGTGTATGGATGTCAGTTCGTTATGTGGTCAGCGGCTCGCACTCACGGCCGCATCGGAGTCGACGACGACTGCGCCGGCGCGCAGCGCGCGGCCGAGCGCGGGGGCGTCGAGTCGCACTCGCACGTAGAGCCCCTCGTCGGTGTGACGCTGCTCCACCACCTCTCCCGTGCGGTGCAGGTCGGCGAGGAGCTTGCCGTCGGCATGCCCCAATCGAAGTTCGATCAGCGGCTTGAAGCGACGCACTCGCTCGCGTAGCGCTTCTCGCAATGGCTCGAGCCCCCCCGGCGTCACCGACGAGACCATCACCGATTCGGGGAAGAGGTGTCCAACGCGCGTCCCCAGTCCTGCCGCTTCGTCAGGCGGGAGACGGTCGCGCTTGTTGAAGACGTACAGCATCGCCTTCTCGCGCGCGCCGAGATCGGCGACGACGTCGTCCACGACCTCGCGCTGCTCCTCCCACGACGCGTGCGACGCATCGATGACGTGCAGCAGGAGGTCGGCCTCGTGCAGCTCCTCGAGCGTCGCGCGGAACGACGCGACGAGGTGGTGCGGGAGCTTGCGGATGAATCCCACGGTGTCGATGAGGACCATGCGTTGTCCCTCACCCAGATCGACTTCGCGAGACAGCGGATCGAGCGTGGCGAAGAGCCGGTCCTCGACGAAGATGTCGCTGCTCCCCGACATCGCGCGCAACACCGATGACTTTCCCGCGTTGGTGTAGCCGACCAGCGCGGCGCGGAATTCGCCGCGACGACCGTGCCGTTGCACCTCACGGGTGCGCTGCACGTCGGCGAGGCGCTCCTTGAGGATGCGGATCCGATGCCCGATCAGGCGTCGGTCGGTTTCCAGCTGCGTCTCACCAGGGCCGCGCACACCGATACCACCGCGAAACTTCTCGAGGTGGCTCCACATGCGCGTCAGGCGTGGGAGCATGTAATTGAGCTGCGCCAGCTCCACCTGCATCTTCGCCTCACGACTGCGCGCCCGCGTCGCGAAGATGTCGAGGATCAACTCCGCGCGATCCATCACGCGCGTCCCGATCATGTCCTCGATGTTCTTTCCCTGTGAAGGGCTCAGCTCGTCGTCGAAGATGACGAGCGTCGCCTTCGCGTCTTGCACGCGCTCGCGCAGCTCCTCGATCTTCCCCTTCCCCAGGTAGGTGCCGGGGTGCGGACGATCGATCTGTTGCGTGAGGATCCCGACGACCTCCGCGCCGGCGGTGTCGGTCAGGCGCTCGAGTTCCTCGAGATGTTCGTCGACATGATGTCGCGCCGTCGTTCCCTTGCGCGGAGCTCCGACGAGGATGACGCGCTCGACGGGGGGCGTGAGGGAGATTGGTTCTCGGCTAATAGGTATTCCAGGAGCAGGAGTGAGTCACGCGCGGGACGCAGGGCGCGCCGTGCGGCGAACAACAAAAGGAAGGTCGGCGCTCAGGTACCGCACGCACAAGGGCGCGCGCCCAACTCGCGACGCACGCCCGATCCTGATCGTTCGGAAGTAGTAGATCGTTGGTCGACTGTCGGGGGTATCGGGTGACCAGCGCCACGCTTCCCCCCGCGCGCCAGCACGATCCTACTCCCGAGCGTTGCCCTGCTTCGTCGAGAAACGCCCCGTCTGGTCGTACGGACGGGTAAACGTCCCGACAGGCGTCGCCACGGTGAAATCGCCGAGGACGCGATACTGCACCGACCCCATCATGCTCAGGGCGCGCCCGGCCGCGCCGATTCCGCGATACGTGAAGTTGAGCGGGAGGCGCACCTCGTTCGTTTCTCCCTCGTCGACACCGAAACGCGTCGTGTACTCCCCTTCGCCAAACTCGGTGGAATCGACCACGACCTTGTAGGTCACCTTGGTCCCCTCGAGGCGGTACTTGTTGGGATTGTAGACGTCGAGAACGACCTCCAGCGATCCGCCGGTCACACCCAGTGACGTGATGCGCGCGTCCTTGAACGTCACGAGCGGATCCTTGAACGTCGCCCTGGCCAACGATGCGCAGCCGGTGAGCACCAGCGCGATGCCGGCGATTGCAGCTGTCCACCTCCCCTTCATCTCATTCCTCCGTCGGAGGCGCGTCGCTCGCGGCGCCCATGCGTGTCTTGAGCTCGGCCCACCACTGCATCCGCTTCGCAATGTCCTTCTCGAAGCCGAACGCACCGGGTTCGTACAGCACCGTGTCGCGGAGCGCGTCCGGGAGATACTCCTGCGGCGTGTACCCCTCCGGCACGGCGTGGGCGTACTGGTACCCCTTCCCATACCCCAGTTCCTTCATGAGCCGGGTAGGAGCATTCCGGATGTGGAGCGGGACTCCTTCGGCCGGATACGACCGTGCGAGATCGAGCGCCGACTTCCACGCCTCGTACACGCGATTCGACTTGGGCGCGGTGGCCAGATACACTGCCGCCTCGGCGAGCGCGAGTTCGCCCTCGGGTGAGCCGAGGAGGTGATACATGTCACGCGCCGCCAGCGCGATGGTGAGTGCCTGCGGGTCGGCGAGCCCCACGTCCTCTGCGGCGAACCGGATCGTGCGCCGGGCGATGTACATCGGGTCCTCGCCACCGGCGATCATGCGGGCGAGCCAGTAGAGCGCCCCCTGCGGGTCGCTCCCGCGCAGCGCCTTGTGGTAGGCGGAGATGAGGTTGTAGTGCTCCTCTCCTGACTTGTCGTAGCGCGCCGTGCGGAGCTGCATGGCTTCGCGCAGCCCGTCGATCGTCAGCACGCCGCTCGTGCCGGCGTGCATCGCTGCTGCCTCGAGCACGTTGAAGGCGCGCCGCGCGTCGCCGTCGGCCTCGCGCGCCAGCCACGAAAGCGCCCCGTCAGCTGCACGCAGGCCGCTCCCGCCGAGCCCTCGCTCCGCGTCGTCGAGCGCCCGCTGCAGGAGCGCCTCGAGCTCCGGAGCCCCTAACGGTTCGAGGACGACGACGCGGGCGCGCGAGAGAAGCGCGCCGTTCAGCTCGAAGGAGGGATTCTCCGTCGTCGCGCCGATGAGCGTGACGACGCCGCGCTCGACCGCGGGGAGAAACGCGTCCTGCTGCGCGCGATTGAAGCGATGGATCTCGTCGACGAAGAGCACCGTCCCCCGCCCCATCGCCAGCCGCTCCTCCGCCTCGGCGATGATCTCGCGCACGCGGGGGACCCCTTCGGTCACCGCCGAGAAGGGGACGAACTCGCGATCGGTGTATCGGGCGATGAGGAGGCCCAGCGTGGTCTTGCCCGTCCCGGGGGGCCCCCAGAAGATCATCGACGTGACCGTGCCGCGCTCGATCGCATCGCGGAGCGACTTCCCCGGACCGAGAAGATGCCCTTGCCCGACGTACTCCTCCAGCGTTCGCGGGCGCATGCGCGCCGCGAGCGGTTGTGCGGACGGTGGCGGCGCAAAGAGCGAACCCTCGGCGCGCGACGGGCGGCGAGGCGTCACGCGTTCGGCTCGGCGCGTCGCTGCAATCCGAGTCGCTCCGCCGCACTGCGCACCGCGGCTGTAGCTGCCGGCGCGTCGGCGAACTCCCCCTCTGCCAATCGCCAGCTCCGCTGGCGAAGCCGCCCTCGACGACGCAGCCCCTTCCCCTGCAGGAGGTAGAGCCAGCGATCGGTTCGGGCGTAGACGAAGATCTCAAGGTTCGCCGTGATCGTGAGCTGGTCGTCGGCCCCAACGATCGTGAACTCCACGCCGCCGTTGGTGGAGAGCGTCCCCTTGAGTCGCGCGATGGCATCGCGCGCATCCACGAGCGCCTGATCCTCGCCCTCCCACCATTCACCGGAACGCAGGTCGCCGATGGTGACCTCCACCGCTGGCGGAAGGTGCTCGGCCAGCGCGAGGAAGAGCTCGACGACGCGGTCGGCGTTGGCCATGATCATCGCCTCGCAGATGCCGTTCCGCTCGCGGAAGGTGAAGCCATCGCCATCGCCGCGGAAATGCCGGGCAATCGATGCATCGGGGTGGCGGCCGCGAATGAAGACCATCTCGTCAGGCCCCCGGCTGCGACGAGGACCACTCGCGCCCGATCGAGAGAAGACGCTCCCGGTCGTTGGCCGACGGCTCCTCGACCACGACGTCGCGCAGGTGGCGGAGAAGTGCGCCTAACGACGGCCCCGGTCGCACCAGCCCTTCCTTCATGAGGTCCTCGCCGTCGATGGCGAGATCTGCGATCTCCACCGGATCGCGGTACGCGATGCGCAATGCACGGCGATACAGGGCGCGCGCGGCGGCGCCGAGCGCCGATTCGTCGCGCCCCTCGGGCGTACGCCCTCCACCGACGGCGTCCTCCGCCGCAAGGGTGGCGAGCGCCACGCGCAGCGTGTCGGCGAGGCGAGTGCGCCCGCAATCTGCGGCCCAGCGCCGCAGTCGTGCATCGCTCGCGGGTACCGTTCGCTCCAGGGCGTGGCGAAGTGCATCACGCAACGCCGATGCGTGTGTCGCCAGTGCGGCGAGCCACTCCACATCGCGATTGCTGAACCGCAGGTCGCGGAGCGCACGAACGACATCTTCCCGATCGATGCCGACGAAGAGCGTGGCAAGGCGAATCAGCGCTCGCCGACGCTGGAGCCCCGGGTGCGCGATGCTTCCAGGGCGCGACACGAAGTCCGCCGCGAGCAGCGCCCACGCGGGCTGCGCGTCGAGTCGCGCGACCAACACGCGCAGCGCGCCGGCGCTGCGCCACAGCGTCAGAGCGCGACTGGGGAGCGCCACCTGCTCCATCGTCTTCTCCAACTCCTGCTTCACCCGTTCGCGCGAAAGTCGCGGGAGGAATGGCGCGCTCTCGACGATCGCGCTCCACGTCGCCGGTTCAATGCGAAAGCCGAAGCGACCGGCGAAGCGCAGGGCGCGCAACGCGCGCAGACGATCCTCGACCATGCGGTCGCGTGCGACGCCGACGGCACGCACGACCCCGCGCGCGAGATCGTCCTGCCCGTGATACGGGTCGCGCACCTCGCCGGTGCGCGGCGAGTAGGCGATCGCGTTCATCGTGAAATCGCGTCGCGCGAGGTCGTCGTCCAGCGACGCGCCGAACTCCACGACGGCGTGGCGCCCGTCGGTCTGCACGTCACGCCTGAAGGTCGTGACCTCGTGCAGCCGACCATGTCGATCGAGGACGCCGATCGTCCCGAACTGCTCGCCGACAGGAATCGTCTTCCGGAACGCTCGCTTGACCTCTGTAGGGGTCGCCGACGTGGCGAGGTCCCAGTCGAGGTGCGGGAGCCCGAGGAGCGCGTCGCGTACTGCGCCGCCCACGCACCACGCCTCGAACCCTGCGCGCTCGAGCGTCTGCGCGATCTCGCGTACCTCGCGCGGCGGATCGAGCAGGGCGGCGTGGTCGCGATCGGGGCGCACGTTCTGCGAGCCCCTCGTCACGCGTCGAAGACCTGTCGCAGCGCCTCGCCCGTGAGCCCCGCGCCGAGGGCGAGCATCAGGTCGATCCGCGCCTGCTGCGGGCGGCGCGCGCCGGTGAAGATGGCGCCGGCATTCGCCAGTTGGCGCCCACCCCCTTCGTACCCGTAGGTCGTCCCCACGCGTCCGCGCGGCGCGCGTGACGTGACCACGACCGGCACACCGTCGGCAAGACACCGCCCGATCCCCTCGGCCATCGCCGGCGGGACGTTGCCGCGCCCGAGTGCCGCCACCACCACGCCGCGCGCCGTCGCGCGCGAGACGTCGAGAAAGCGCGCGTCCGCACCCGCGTGTGCCATCACGATGTCGACGGGCGTCGCCGGCGCTGGAGGCGCGAGGACGGGGCTAAACGGCGGGAGCGACCGCTGGAACACGACCTCACCGTCGTCGACCACGCCGATCGGCCCCAAGCCAGGACTCTCGAACGCGTCGAGCAGGTGCGTGTGCGCCTTGGTCACGTCCAACGCCGAAAAGATCCGCCCGTTGAGGAGAAGGAGCGTTCCCAGCCCGCGCGCCGCTTCGCATGCCGCCACCCGTACCGAGTCCGCGAGGTTGGCCGGCCCGTCCCATGAAAGCTCGCTCGCGTTGCGCATCGCCCCGGTGAAGACGATCGGCTTCTCCGTCGCGATCGAGCGCGTCGCGAGGTAGGCCGACTCCTCGATCGTGTCGGTGCCGTGGGTGACCACGACTCCATCGATCGCCGGATCCTCGACGAGCGCGAGGAGGTGAGAGCGGAGCGCCCACTGTCGCTCGACCGTCATGTGCGGCCCGGGGAAACGCCCCCACTCCTCGATGCGCAGCGTCGCCACGTGCTCGATCCCGCGCGCCGCAGCGACGATCTCCTCCGCGCCTAACGCGGGGACGGCCCCGCCGATCGACGCGTCGAATCGCATCGAGATCGTCCCGCCGGTGAAGACGAGCGCGACTACCCGCACAGCACGCTCCCACCGTTCACGTTCAGGATCTCTCCGGTCACGTGGCGCGCCTCGTCGGCGCAAAGAAAGACGATCGGCGCCGCGATGTCCTCCGGCGTCGCGATGCGCCCAACCGGAATGCCAGCCGCGACGCGCGCTCGCCCTTCCCCAGCGAAGGCCCCTTCGCACATCTCGGTGTCGACCCAGCCAGGTGCAACGCTGTTGACCGTGATGCCGCGTCGTGCCACCTCGATCGCCACCGACTTCGTGAAGGCGATCATCGCTCCCTTCGACGCCGCGTAGTCCGCGTGCATCGACTCGCCACGCTGCCCCGCCGTGCTGCTGACGAGGACGACGCGCCCGCCGTCGGACATGACGCGCAGCGCTGCACGCGTGCTGTAGAACATTCCGTCGATGTTCTCGGCGATCGTACGTCCCCAGCGCGCGTCGGGCATGTCGGCCACGGCGACATCCTCTTCGGGCCAGATCCCGGCGTTCGTCACGAACAGGTCCACCCCGCCCCACGCCGCTTGCACCCTCGCGAACATCGCATCGACCGAGCCTCGATCCGACAGCTCCGCGGCGATCGCCATCGCCCGGCGCCCGGTCGACGTCAGTTCCGCGACCATCGCCTCGGCGTCGGCCGTGCGCGAACGATAGTGCACGACAACGTCGGCCCCCGCGCGGGCGAGGAGACGCGACGTGGCACCTCCGATGCCGCGGGACCCGCCGGTGACTAGAGCACGCTTGCCAGAAAGCGAAAACATGTCGGGTGAGATCGGGAAGAGTCGTTCAGGCGTCGAGCGCGTTCTCGACGACTTCGCAGATGATGTGCTGCACGCAGAGGTGGATCTCCTGCGCACGGTCGGTGCGCTCGCTGGGAATCACCAGTGCGAGATCCGAGCGCTCGCGAAGCGCGCCGCCGTCGCGCGCCGAGAGCGACAGGACCGTCACCCCCTTGGCGCGGGCGGCATCGGCAGCCCGAAGGACGTTGGGTGAGTTACCACTGGTCGAATGAATCACCAGGAGGTCGCCGCGCTGCGCGAGCGCCTCGACCTGCCGCGAAAAGATCTCATCGAAGCCGAAGTCGTTCCCCGCGGCCGTGAGCAGCGACGTATCGGTGGTGAGCGCGATCGCCGGGAGTGCCCGCCGATTGCGCATGTAGCGCACGACATACTCGGTGGCGATGTGCTGCGCGTCGGCCGCCGAACCACCATTCCCGCAGAAGAGCAGCTTTCCACCGTTGGCCAGCGTCTCCCGCACCAGCACCGCCGCCTGGGCGATCACCGGTGCGAGCTGCTCCGCCGTGCGCGAGGCCAATGCGGCCAGGTCGCGCAGTCGCGTCCCCGCCGAGCGTTCGGCCTCTTGCGTGAAATCCGTCATCGTGCCACTCCCGTCACCGTGATTGCCTAACGCCGCCCCAGCATCGCCCGCAACTTCTGCCATGCCGACTGTTCTCGCGCGAGCGGCGGAACCGGCGCCATCGCCTCATCCGCCAACACACGGCGCGGGTTCTCTTCCGTCAGGACCCGCCCCTGCTCGTCGCCTCCGAGTGCGTGCAGCCATTCGCGCACCGTCGCCAGCGATCGACGATCACCATGATTGTCGCTCGCCAGGATGTCGTACAACCCTTCCTCCAGCAGCGCCCGCGCGAGCTTGGCCATCGCCCCGGTGGAGAGTAGCGTGAACGCATCGCCCTGGATGACCGCCCCGATCTCCCGCCACGCCTGCACCAGCTCGATCGACGCCCCACGATAGCGCTCGGGGTGCGCCACCACCGGAACCAGCCCGCTCGCGCGGATCCGCAGCAACTCGTCCGACGCCCCCGGGGGGAGCGCCGCCCTGGGAAACTCGACGAGTACCGCGCGCGAGTCGCCTAACGTGAGCCCCGGCATGCGCAAGTCGAATCCCGGGCGATCGAGCATGATCTCGAAGCCGGCCGTCAGGCGCGGCCCCTTGGGCGCGCCCTCCTGCACGCTCGCCCGCAGCGCGGCGTACGCCTCCACCGGTGCCGCGTGCGCCTGCGACGCCACCAGATGCGGCGTGCAAGCCACCGTCGTGACCCCCTCGCGCGCGAATCGCTCGAGCACCTGCACCGATACCTCCATGGCGCGCGAACCATCGTCCACGCCCGGGAGCAGGTGCGTGTGCAGGTCGATCACGGCGGGTCGGCGATCGCCGAGAAGTAGCGCATCGCCCACGTGCATCGCGCGTCGAGCTCCGCAGGCGCGTCTCCCTCGGCCTCGAAGGCATACGTCGCCAGGGCGTCGGCCGCCAGCAGCTCGAGCGCGCCGTCGCGCGCGGTCTGCCCATCGTGCAGCAGGCGGCGCAAGGCCTCGCCAGATGCAAGAAGCATCGCCTCGGGGAGCGAGCGACGATTCGCGTGCGCTTCCGTCAGCTGCACGAGCCGCGCGGCGAGCGCCGGCGGCGGCGCCGGCTCTCGCGTAGCCAGCCACTCTCGCAGCGACGGCGGCGCCGAGCGTTCGTCCGAGGAGGGCACGACCGCTCCGTTCACGCCGAGAGAAGCGAGCGCAC
>CAZWVG010000070.1:0-23088 GCA_964637355.1 uncultured Gemmatimonadaceae bacterium | reverse complement strand
CGGAGTTCGACAAGAAGATCAAGCCCTGGATCCTCCCCGACCTCAACAACCGCATTGCCGAAGGGGCGATTCAGGCGCAATGGAACAGCCGAGTCACGGCGATCACCGGGGAGCGCGTGGAGTACGTCGATACCGCAGGTCAGGCGGGGAGCATTCCGGCGGAGCACGTATTCCTGTTGACGGGGTTCGCCCCCAACGTCGACCTGCTGCGCGCGGCCGGCGTCCCGATCGATCCGGTCTCCGGCATCCCGCGCCACACCGCCGAGACGCTCGAGACGACTGTCCCCGGACTCTTCATCGCCGGTGTGGTGATCGCCGGATACGATGCGAACAAGGTCTTCATCGAGAACGGGCGGTTTCACGGTGACTTCATCGCCGCGCGATTGCTCGGCGAGGGACCGCCGCCGCCGCCGGTCTTGAGCCGGGAGTTGGATACGTAGACTGCGGACGGGGGACGGGGGACGGGAGTGACAGCTGCCTAACGGGAGAGGATCGATGCGCGATGCTACTCGACGTGACTTCCTCAAGAGCGGCGCAACGTGCGCGGGGCACCTGGCGTTGGCGGCGGCGCTGGCTCCGTCGTTGGGGCGAGCGCTGTGGGCGCAGCAGCCAGCGGGGCGAATCGTCCGCACCGAACCGTTTGGGCGATTGGAACAGGTCGCCGATGGAGTCTGGGCGCTGATCTCCACGCCGCTCAATGGCGATCGTACGACGCTCTCCAACGGAGGGTTGATTGCGGGGCGCGACGGCGTGCTGGCAATCGAGGGATTCATGATGCCCGAGGGGGCGCGCTGGCTCGCCGAGCAGTCGCGCACGCTCACGGGGAAGTGGCCCACGCACGTCGTCCTCACCCACTACCACGCCGATCACAGCAACGGTGTTGCCGGATACCTCGGCGATGGTGCGCACCCGACGGTGCAGGTGACGCCGGAGACGGTGTCGTTGGTGCAGAAGGCTACACCAGCGCAGCGAACGCCGGCCGACGATGCGCGACTCGAGGCGCTGGCCAATGCGGCGGCGCCCGGCACCGATCTCGATCTTGGCGGGCGTCGCGTGCGTTTCGTGCGTCGACAGGGACACACGGCGAGCGACGTCAGCATCGAACTCGAGGATCCGTCGCTCGTGTTCACCGGTGACCTGGTCTGGAACGCGATGTTCCCGAACTACGTCGATGCGGTGCCGACCGCGCTGGCGGCGTCGGTGAAGGCGCTCACGCGCGACCGGACCACCACCTATGTCCCCGGACACGGCGCCGTCGCCAACGCTGCCGACCTCGCGCGTTACACCGCCATGCTCGCGGAGGTCGAGCGCGCCGCGCGCGACGCGGTGGCGCGAGGGCAGACGCCGGCCGAGGCGGCGGCCGGGTTCTCGCTGTCGCCCTCGTTAGGCGAATGGCTCCTCTTCAACAAGGTCTTCTTCGAGCGCGCCTTTGCGGCGTGGACGAAGGAGTTGAACCGGGGAGATGCCTAGCGGCGCAGGGTTGGCGAACCCCGACGTCGTCGTCATCGGCGGCGGGGTCGCCGGGTCCGCGGCGGCGCGTCTCCTGGCGAGCTGGGGACATCTCGTCGTCCAGGTGGAGCGTGAGGTCGCCCGGACTCAACTGGCCGAATCGATCCCGCCGAGCTGCATCCCGCTGCTGGAGGTGACCGGCGTACGGGCGGCGGTCGACGCCGCCGGTTTCGTCCGCGGCGGGGGGAACACGGTCTGGTGGGGAGGAGCACCCATGCGGGTCGAGCCGTTCGCCGGGGGGCGACTCGGCTACCAGGTGCTTCGCGAGCGCCTCGAGGAGGTGCTCGGGGCAGCTGCCGAAAGCGCGGGAGTGATTCGCCTCCGCCCGGCGACGGCGCGTAGCGTGACGAATGAAGGCGAGAGACAGCGCGTCGATTTGACGCTCCCGACCGGTACGCTCGAGGTGCGCGCTCCGTGGGTCCTGGACTGCAGCGGGCGCGCTGGAGTGCTTGCCCGAAGCGAGCGCATCGCGCCACCGGCGAGCGAACGCACGCTTGCGCTGGTTGGAGCGTGGGAGCGAGACGGCGGATGGGAGCTCCCCGACCCGACGCACACGCTGGTGGAGAGCGCCGAATGGGGGTGGGGGTGGTCGGTTCCGGTCAGCGCGAACAGGCGCTTCTTCACCGCGATGCTCGATCCGCGCGCCACGTCGCTCACCGGAGACAACAGCGTCGCCTCGCGCTACGACGAACTCCTGCACTCGCTCCCCGCGCTTGGTCCCTTGCTGCAAGACGCGCGCATCGCGGGGGCGCCGTGGGCCTGCGAAGCGACCACGTATGGCAGCCGAGAAGTCGCCACGCACGGGACGCTCCTCGTTGGCGATGCGGCGAGCATGATCGACCCGCTTTCGTCGTTTGGAGTGAAGAAGGCGCTCGCCTCGGCGTGGCTTGCCGCAGTCGTGGTGCACACCGCGCGCGTTTCACGGGTGCACCTCGACCTCGCGCTCCAGTTCTATCGCGACCGGGAAGCGGCCTACGTACGAAGTGCATCGCGCGAGCTTGGCGGTGTGTCGCGCGACGCCGACGGGGCGGGGGCGATCCCGTTCTGGTCGGCGCGCGCCGATCGCGTCCTTCCCGGCGACGACCAAGGGGAGAGCGACGAGCCGGACGTCGAAGCCCTTCGGCAGGATCCCGACGTGCTCGCCGTGTTCGTCCAGCTGCGCGACCGAGCGGCGGTTCGCATCGAGGCGCGGGACGGGACGAAACGTGTGCAACGCCCGGTGGTGCGCGGAAACGTGGTGGTGCCGGAGGAGCACCTCGTTCTCCGGGGCTTCGAGCGCGGGGTGCGCTACCTCCGCAGCGTCGACCTTCTCGAACTCCTGCGCATCGCCGATCGCCACGACGACGTCGGTCGCATGTACGCCGAGTACGCGCGCGCGCACGGCGCGATCCCCCTTCCGGACTTCCTCGGCGCACTCAGCGTGGTGATTGCCAAGGGGGGCGCGCGGTTGCTTGACATCCGCCCTACTCACCCGTAGAACAGTCCCAACGCGTCATCAGGGGAATCATGGCGAGGAGCTTCGTCCTCTCGAGAGTGGTCGGTTTGGCCGGTCTGCTCGCCATCGGGGCGACGCCGGTTGCCGCGCAGCGCCCCCAGGCCGACACCGGCGGCTACGTCATTGCCGATCCGTTGATCGTCAGCAAGTGCGCCAAGTGCCACGCGCGCGACTCGACCGGGCGCATGAGTCGACTCTCGTACCTCCGCAAGACGCCGGAAGGGTGGGAGGCATCGGTCCGGCGGATGGCGACGCTCAACGACGTCGTGCTGCAGCCGGCCGAAGCGCGCGCGCTCGTGAAATACCTCGCCAATCATCAGGGGCTTGCACCTGCCGAGGTCGAGCCGGGGCGCTTCGAGATCGAGCGCCGCGTCATCGACTATCGCTACACGGCCGATCCGAACACCGAGCGCACGTGCCGCGCGTGTCACAGTATCGGGCGCGTCCTCCTACAGCGACGGACCAAGAACGAGTGGGAGCTCCTGGTCGCGACGCATCGCGGCTACTACCCGAACTCCGATTTTCAGGCGTTCCGGCGGAACGGCCCGTCGTCACCCGACTCGGCGCCCGCGCCGCAGCCGATGGACCAGGCGATCGCGCATCTCTCGAAGACCTTCCCGCTCAAGACGCCCGAGTGGACCGCGTGGTCGGCACAGATGCGCCCCGCCCCGCTCGAGGGGACCTGGCTCCTCACCGGTTACGAAGTGGGGCGCGGTGCTCTCTACGGGCGTTGGACGGTGACGAAGGTCCCCGGCACCGATGATGAGTTCACCACGCGTGCGACGTATCGCTTTGCATCTGGCGGACCAGCGATCGTGCGCGACGGAAAGGCGGTGGTCTACACCGGACATCAGTGGCGCGGTCGGTCGGCGAACGTCGGTGCACCTGCCGACAGTTCGTGGCGCGAGGTGATGTCGGTGACCGGTGGATGGCAGGAGATGAGCGGGCGTTGGTATCGCGGCGGCTACGACGAGTTCGGGATAGACGTCAAGGCGACGCGTCTCACTGGGGGGGCGACAGTCGCCGGCGTCTCGCCGCGCGGGCTCAAGCGGGGCGCGCGCGATGTCGAGGTGACGATCTTCGGGGCCAACCTCGCGCGCACGATCGCCGCATCCAATGTCGATTTCGGACCGGGAATTTCCGTCACGCGCGTGGTGCGCGCGACGGGCGACGAGGTCGTGGTGCGCGTGAATGTCGACAGCACCGCCACGGTCGGAAATCGCGACCTCTTCGTCGGCGGTGCGGCGCTCAAGTCGGCCGTGGCAGCGTACGACAAGGTCGACCGGATCCGGGTGGCGCCGCAGTCGAACATGGCGCGCGTCGGCGGGATTCGCTTTCCCAAGCAGTACGCGCAGTTCGAGGCGTTAGGCTACTCGAACGGTCCCGACGGCAAGCCCGAGACGGCCGACGACCTGGAGCTGGGCAACGTCCCGGTCACCTGGTCGCTCGAGGAGTACGGCGTCACCTTCCGCGACGACGACGTGAAGTACGTGGGACAGATCGACCAGCGCGGCTTCTTCACCCCGACGCTCGACGGCCCCAATCCGGCGCGTGCCGGCCAGCGCAACAACGTCGGCGACGTGTACGTCGTCGCCTCGTACACGCCGCCGTCCGGCAGCGTCGCGCCTAACGCCGAGGCGCGCCCGCTCAAGTCGCGCTCCCTTCTCATCGTCACCGTCCCGCTGTACATGCGCTGGGAACCCGCGAGGACCGCCCCCTGATGCTGCTCCGACGCGGAGAATTCCACGCCTTCAGCGCCGACGGCGCGCCGCACGTCTACCTTGTTCCGTCAGCTGCAGTCTTCCGGCTCGATGGGCCGTCGGCAGCAGTGCTCGACATGCTCGAGGGCGAAGACCTCGCGCCGCAGATGGTGACCGACCGCCTCGCCGACCGCTTTCCCGCGGCGCTCATCCGCGAGACGGTGCAGGAGCTGATCACGGCGCAGGCGATTCGTTCCGTCGCCGAGCCGCGCCCCGCGCCGAAGGCCGAAGGGCCGCGCCGGCGCATTCCGCTCACCACGCTCGTGCTCAACGTCACGAGCAAGTGCAACCTGAGCTGCAAGTACTGCTACGAGTACGGCGAGGACCGGCTCAGCGAGCCGGCGTCGAAGCCGCGCTTCATGAGCGAGGAGACCGCGCGCCAGAGCGTCGACTTCATGTTCGCCGAGTCGGGCAACCAGCCGCATGTACACCTGACGTTCTTCGGCGGCGAGACGCTCCTCAACTTCAAGGTGCTGCGCTACGCCCTGTCGTACGCCAAGGGGCGCGCCGCCGAGCTGGGGAAGACGGTCGACGCGTCGCTCACGACCAACGCGACGCTGCTGCGCGACGAGATCATCGACTGGATGGTCGAGGAGGACGTCGGCGTCACCGTGTCGATGGACGGCGCGCGCGAGCAACAGGACCGGCTGCGTGTCTTCTCGAACGGGGCGGGGAGCTACGACACGGTCGTCCCGCGGGTGAAGGCGCTGCTCACTCGCCACACGCGCCGCCCGATCGGTGCTCGCGTGACGCTCACCCGCGACAACCTGCAGGTTCGTGAGATCTATCGTCACCTCAAGGAGGAACTCGGCTTCTGGGAGGTAGGGTTCGCGCCGGTCACGACGAGTTGGCAGCGCGACTACGCCATCGAGGATGCCGGTTTCGAACAGATGCTCAGCGAGTTCCAGGAACTCGCCGCCGAGTATCTCGAGACGTCGTTGCAGGGTCGGCATCACGGCTTCTCCAACGTGCGCGATACGCTGGAGGAGATCCACAAGGGGGTCGCCAAGGCCTATCCGTGCGGTGCAGGACTCGGTCTGCTCGGCGTTGCAACCGACGGGGACGTCGCGCTGTGCCACCGCTTCGCCGGATCGGATTCGCACAAGCTCGGAACGGTGCAGGGCGGCATCGACCACGACGCGCAGGACGACTACCTGCGCCGACACCATATCGACAACAAGACCGATTGCCGCACGTGCTGGGCACGCTCGTTATGCGCCGGCGGCTGCTACCACGAGGCGCACACCCGATACGGCTCGACCGAACAGCCCAACCTGCACTACTGCAACTGGATCCGCCGCTGGAGCGCGACCTGCCTCGAGGTCTACGCGACGCTTGCCGCACGCCGCCCCGAGTTCCTGCGCCAGTTCGACGCCTGACGAGACGATTCCCACCCTTCCGATAGCCATCGCGATGCGACACCTGAAGGCCGTGAACCGCAAGGCACGCCACATCGAGGAGCTGCACGACGCTCCCGACGTGGTGGCGCTGCAGGGAACGCAGGGACCGCGCGTCCCCGAAGGGCCGCACATCCCCCTCGGCTGCTCTTTCGTGTTTGCCCCGGGGTGGGAGGTCGACAGCACGGGTTCGACCGCGGGGCTCTGCCAGCCCGTCGAGCGCGACCTCTACGACTGCTACATCACCTGCTTCTGGCCGATCCACGTCCCGGACTTGTACAACCACGCCCCCGACTGGACCGCCAAGTGCGCCGCCGCGCAGCAGGACTGGCGCAAGATCGACCTGATCTTCCCGTGAAAAGCCACCTCCTGCGTGCGCACATCGCTCGCGGCGCCGCGCGCGCACTGCGCGGGGCCTTCGCCTGTGCCGCACTCCTGCTCGTTCCGCCATCGCGAGCCACCGCGCAGCAGGCATCGGGCGGCGACGGGACGATCTACTACGGGACGTACGACAAGAAGGTCCTCGTCATCGACGAGGCGACGATGGCGGTGCGCGACTCGATGCCGGTCAAGATCGGGATCCCCATCGGACTGACGCTCTCGACCAATCGCAAGACGCTCTACGCCATCGATCCGGCCTTCGAGTCGGTCGAGATCTTCGACCTCGCCAGCCGCAAGAGCACGGGGACGATCACGCTGAGTGAGGGGCGCACGCACGTGCGCATGCGCGGCTTCAACGTCGATCCGCTCGATCGCTTCGCCATCCTGCTGGTAAAGGTCGCCACGCGTCGTGCCGATCGCTGGGAGATCGGGAAGTCGACGCTCCTTCGCTACGACCTCGCCAAGCGCGCCGTCACCGACACGCTGCAGTGGCCCGATGGCAAGGAGCGCGAGTTCGCGCAGATCCTCTTTTCTCCTGACGGCGCCTATCTCTACTTCTTCACCGAGGAAGACGTCCTCGTCTACGACGCCCAGACACTCAAGCAGGTCGACAAGTGGGACCTGCAGCGCTCCGTTGACGACGGGTTGGGGAACTGGGACTTCGGCTTTCCCGAGAGCCTCTACGATCGCGACGGGTTCTCGACCGGACTCTTTCGCACGACCGACCCGGTCAATCATCGCAGCCTGATGGGGGTGGCGACCGTCGATCTCGCCAAGCGCACGGTCGATTTCTACTCGTTAGGGCCGAGCGAGCCGATTTCGTTCGCGCTTGCCCCGGGGCGCCAGCGAGCGTACGGGATGCGGCGCCAGACGGGGAACTACCAGTTCTGGTCATTCGACCTCGCCAACCGCCGCGTGGACCAGCGCGTCGACTTCGAGGGGAGGCCGCGCATGGGGCTCACCGTCAGCACCAACGGAAACCAGCTCTACGTACACACGGCCGGCGCGACCATCGACATCTACGACGCGCGCACGCTCACCTACGTGCGCACCGCGACCTTCCGCGCCGACATGACCGACGTCATCGTCGTACCGAAGTAGCGAGGGCGGGACCGTGCGTCGTGCGTTGCGCTATGTGCTCCCGTATCGCGGGCAACTGGCGCTGGTCGTCGTCCTCTCGCTGGTGAGTACCGCGCTCTCGCTGGCGCAGCCGTTCCTCTCCAAGGTCCTCGTCGATCGCGCCCTCCTCGGGCGCGACCTCGGCGCGCTCGCCTGGACGGTCGGTGGCTTCCTCGCCCTCACCGGTGCGTCGCTCCTCCTCAACATCGTCAGCGGGTTGCGCTACACGCGCGTGTCGGCCGACATCCTCTTCGACATGCGGCTCGATGTCTTCCGTCACCTGCAACGCCTCTCGCCGCGCTGGTACACGCGCACGCCGCTCGGACAGATCGCCTCGCGCATCAACAGCGACATCGCCGAGATCCAGCGTGTGGCGGCAGAGGTGGCGCTGGCGTGGATCGGACAGGTGGCGTACCTGGTCGGAAGCATCGTGATGCTGATCCTCCTCGATGTACGACTCTTCCTCGTCGGGTTGGCGGCGCTCCCCCTCGCGTTGTGGGCGATGGTGGCCTATCGACGTCGCCTCGAGGGAAAGGTCGCCGTCGTGCGCGACCACAGCGCCGGCGTCGGGACGTTCCTGATCGAGGCGCTGCAGGGGATGAAGCTCCTCGTGTCGCACAATGCGCAGCAGCGTTCCGAGGACGAGTTCCGGCGGCGCAATGCCGGGTTTGTCGACGCCCTCCTCGCCATGCGGCGGCTGACGTATCTCTCCGGCGGACTCCCCGGTGTCCTCCTCGCGGTCGGATCGGCGGGCGTATTCCTGTACGGCGGGGCGCAGGTCATCAACGGGGCGATCTCGATGGGGACGCTGGTCGCCTTCGCCGCGTACCAGATGCGACTCCTCGGTCCCATCCAGGGACTCATGGGGATCTACGCGAGCGTCGCCTCGGCGCAGGTTTCCCTCACGCGTGTGCAGGAGATCCTCGATGCTCCGGTGGACGTCGAGGAGCCGGCGAATCCGTTCGAGCTCGAGCATCTCGATGGACGCGTCGAGCTCGTGGATGTGGCCTACACCTTCGGGCGAGCCGCGGTCCTCGACGGAGTGTCGCTGCAGCTGGCGGCCGGCGAGCGGGTGGCGATCGTCGGCGAGAGCGGCGTGGGAAAATCGACCATCGCCGAGCTGCTCGTGCGGCACACCGACCCGCAGCGCGGCTCGGTCACGCTCGACGGACTCGACCTTCGGACGCTCTCGCTCGCCTCATTGAGACGGCAGGTGCTCGCGGTCGACGGCGATCCGTTTGTCTTCCACGCTTCCCTCGCCGCCAACCTGCGCGTTGCAGCACCCGAGGCCGACGAGCCCTCGCTCCGTCGTGCGCTCGAACTCGTCGGACTCGGTGCGTGGCTCGCCACGCTCCCCGACGACATGGCGACCGTCGTCGGTGAGAGGGGACGCGCCATGTCGAGTGGTGAACGTCAACGCCTGGCCCTCGCCCGCGCGGTCCTTGCCGATCCGCGCGTCCTGATCCTCGATGAGGCGACGAGTGCGCTCGATCCGGCCACGGAGAGTTCGGTGTTGTCGGCAATGGATGATTGGATGTCGCGACGTACCGTCATCTTCATCACGCATCGCCGATCCGTCGCGCGACTCGCCCCGCGCACCGTCGTGCTCGAAGGGGGACGAATCGTCGCGGACGCCCCAACCGACGATGTGCTCGCCGCTCCCGTCGGGCGCATGCTCGACGCAGTTCCTTCAGCTGCCGAGCAACGGCGATGACACGCCTTCTCTCGCTAGGCGCCGCGCCCCTCGTGGGGCGGACCGGCGCCGGTGTTCGCGTGGCCGTCATCGACAGCGGCGTCGCCGCAGGGCACCCGCACGTTGGTGAGGTGGGGAAGGGGACGGCGCTGGTCGGCGACGATCCGAACGACGTCGCCGATCGCATCGGTCACGGCACGGCCGTCTTCGCGGCGATCCGCGAGTCGGCGCCGGGCGCTGAGCTCATTCCGGTGCGCGTACTCGATCGCGGGCTGGCAACCAGCGCTCGGCTCCTCGCCGAGGCGATCGACTGGGCAGTTGGCGCAAGTGTACAGGTGGTAAATCTGAGCTTCGGGACGACCAACGAAGAGCATCGCGAGCGATTCGCGCTCGTGCTCGAGGCGGCGCGCGCCGCGGGGATCGTCGTGGTGGCGCCGCACTCGCAGGATGGGCGCGCGCTGTACCCCGGTTCGATGCACGGCGCTGTTGGCGTGGTGGCCGACGCGTCGGTGCCCCGCTTCGCCGTTGTCCCAATTGCGCCTGACGCCACCGCTGCAGGGCCCAACGCGCCGTTAGGCCCCGTCCTGGCGGCCTCTCCCTATCCCCGCCCCATTCCCGGCGTTCCGCTCGACCGCAACCTCTCCGGCGTCTCCTTCGCCGTCGCCAACGCCACCGGCGTCATCGCCCGGGCATTGGAAGCTGGCGCACCGGGCGCGCCGGTCGACCAGCTACTGGCCTGGATGACGAGCCACTCGCTGCCTGATACGAGCCGAGCCGACTAGCTTGCAGCAGCGCCGAATCCGGCGCCCCCAGCTCTCGTCTTCTCGTCTTCTCGTCTTCTCCAGACTATGTCCCAGGCCGACGTCATGGAAAAACTCGTGTCGCTCTGCAAGCGACGCGGCTTCATCTTCCAATCCTCCGAGATCTACGGCGGGGCCGGTTCGGTGTGGGACTACGGCCCGCTGGGGGTCGAGCTCAAGAAGAACCTGAAGGATCGCTGGTGGCACGCGATGGTTCGTGCCCGGAGCGACATCGAGGGGCTCGACGCGGCGATCCTCATGCACCCGCGCGTGTGGGAAGCGTCGGGGCACGTCGCCGGCTTCACCGACCCGATGGTCGATTGCAAGGCGTGCAAGGCCCGCTTCCGCGCCGACAAGCTCGAGGATGCGCAGTGCCCGCGGAAGCCGAGCAAGCACCCGGGCGAGTTCGCCGATTGCCAGCTGACCGAGCCGCGCAACTTCAACCTGATGTTCAAGACGTTCATGGGGCCGCTCGAAGAGTCGGCCTCGGTGGTCTACCTGCGTCCCGAAACGGCGCAGGGGATCTACGTGAACTTCCTGAATGTGCAGCAGGCGTCGCGGCAGAAGGTTCCGTTCGGCATCGCCCAGATCGGGAAGGCGTTCCGCAACGAGATCACGCCCGGAAACTTCATCTTCCGCACGCGCGAGTTCGAGCAGATGGAGATGCAGTTCTTCGTTGACCCCCAGTCGGACCACATGGAGTGGTTCGAGTACTGGAAGGCACAGCGGATGGCCTGGCACCGTTCGCTCGGGCTCGACGAGGCCCGTCTCCTCTTCCATCAGCACACGCCGCAGGAACTCGCGCACTATGCGCGCGCTGCCTTCGACATCCAGTTCGACTTCGGAGGGACGTTAGGCTTCCAGGAGATCGAGGGCGTACACCATCGCGGCGACTTCGACCTCTCGCGTCACCAGGAGTACTCGAACAAGCGGCTCGAGTACGCCGACCAGGTGAACAACCGCCGCTACATCCCGTTCGTCATCGAGACGTCGGTGGGCGCCGACCGCACCACGCTTGCCGTCCTCACGAATGCCTACCGAGAGGAAGCCGTACCGGGCGAGGACGAAGGGCGCGTCGTGCTGGGGCTCCTCCCCGCGCTGGCGCCGATCAAGGCCGGGGTCTTCCCGCTGACCAAGAAGGAGGGGATGCCGGAGTTCGCCGAGAAGCTCGCGAATGCGCTGCGCCCGCACTATCCCGTCTTCCTCGACGAGAGCGGCGCTATCGGGCGGCGCTATCGCCGGCAGGACGAAATCGGGACGCCGTACTGCCTCACGATCGACGGGCAGACGATGACCGACGGGACCGTGACCGTGCGCGATCGCGACACGCTCGCCCAGGAGCGCATCGCCGCCGACTCGGTGCAGCGCTACCTCGACGAGCGGGTGCGGTAGGTCGCTACCAGCGTCGCGACAGGCCAACGCCGAGGAAGACCGATCGCCCGTCTCCTCGGCGTTTCATCTGTGCGCCGAGGCGCGCGTCGAGCTGCACGTCGTCGTTGATGGAGAACGTGACACCGCCATTGGCGAAGTGCGAGCGCTCGGCGCCGTCGATGCGCGGATAGAATCCGAAATATTCGACGTACGATCCGACCCGGTCGCTCACGCCAACACCCAGCGAGGCGCTTGCCGACGGCTCGCCGAAGCGTCGAACGCCGTCACTCGTCCACGCATAGTTCACGTTGGACGAGAACGCGACGCGTTGGGTGAGGCTCCAGGCACCGATGAACTTCACCTCGGGCTCCAGGTTCGCCGACCGAAACGCCGACGCGCCGGTCGGGAATGTCGTGCCGACGATCACCGCAACCGATGGTTTGGGTGACCCGGTCTCGCCGCCGTTCAGGAGCTTGACCTTTGTGCCGATGGCGACGTCCTCGAGACCGTGCTCGGTCATCCCCGCACGGCGTTCGATCGTGTAGGAGTTGAGCGCGACACGAAGCTCCGATCGGTTCGAAACGCCGACGCGAACGAGCGCCTCCCCGAATGAGCCCGCCCGCGCGTCCCGCTCGTGCGTGTAGGTCGCCCCCGATTCCAGCTGGACCAGGGTGCGGGGGACGGTTTCGGAGCTTTCCGTGAAGTCAGGGCGGTCGGTGACCAGGGGGCCAACATTCGGGCGTCCGACCGATGCACACGCCGCGAGCGTGAACACCGGAGCCGCGCACACGGCGGCGGCGACGAGGGGGGACATGCGCGGAGGGGTGAAGGTGAGGAGAGGGGGTCCTCAAGCGCTCCGATGGCGTGGCGTCACCCGTTCGCGCTGCTCTCCGGAGAGGGGGAGAGTCCGGTCGTCGCACGGGTACACGCCGCGCACTCGTGGCGCACGCGCAGGGAAATGTTGGGGATTCTCGCCAAGATGAACAGGTGTTCATGCGAGAATTCTTCGATCGCTACGGCGATCCGTCGGTCCGCGGCGGGTCCGCCTCCTGAAAGACTCGGCTCTGGCGGATGTCGGCCGCATCGATCCGCGAGAGTTCGCTCGCGGTGATGCTTCCGCCGGCCGCCACGAGTCGACTCGCCTGCCGCAGCTTGGCGCGGTCGAGCGCGTTGCGCACCGAGCGCGCATTCGCGAAGTGCGGTTGCTGCATGCGCAGCTGCAGGTACTCGCGCAGCGCCTGACGAGAGCCCTCGTCGGTGTGGTACTGCTGCGCGGTCAGGATCAGCTGGGCGATATCGAGCAGTTCCTCGAGCGCATAGTCGGGGAAGTCGATGTGGTGGGCGATGCGCGAGTGGAAGCCGGGGTTGGAGCCGTAAAAGGTCTCCATGCGATCGCGATAGCCGGCGAGGATCACCACGAGGTCGTCGCGCTGGTTCTCCATGACCTGCAGGAGCATCTCGATCGCTTCCTGGCCATAGTCGCGTTCGTTCTCAGGGCGATAGAGGTAATACGCCTCGTCGATGAAGAGGACGCCCCCCATGGCGCGCTTCACGACCTCCTTCGTCTTGGGGGCGGTGTGCCCCACGTATTGCCCCACCAGGTCGTCGCGTGTTGCCACGACAAGGTGCCCTTTGCGCACAAAGCCGAGGCGATGAAGGATCTTCGCCATCCGCTGCGCAACGGTAGTCTTTCCGGTGCCGGGACGCCCGGTGAACGACATGTGCAGCGTGGGGCGCTCGGTGGCGAGGCCTGCCTGCTCGCGGAGCTTGGCGACGAGGAGGAGCGAGGCGATGTCACGGATGCGCGCCTTGACCGGGGCGAGCCCCACGAGCTCGCGGTCGATCTCGTCGAGCAGTTCCTGGATGCGCGATTCACGGAAGGCCGCGCCGAGGTCGACCGGCGCGTCGGCGACAGGATCCGGCATACCCTAACGACTGCGTCCGTACCGCTCGCCGACCGGCGCATCGGTCGCATAGGCTACCGTGGAGTACCGCACCTGCCGATCCGCGCCTTCCTCGCGCACCAGACGGAATCCCGGCTCGTGTGACGGGCGCTGCACGATGAACGAGAGTGCGGTGGTCTGGCGTCCCGGCGAGCGATCGTAGCCGCTCACGCGGATGTAGTGCTCGGGGTAGCGCTCGCGGCAGGCGCGCAACTCGAGCATCACGCCCGACGCGTCCTTGATGTCGAACATCGGCAGTCCGAACATCTCCCAGTACGTGTTACGCGGGTGCGGATCGTCGGTGTACTCGATCGCGATCGGCCAATCGTGGTCGAGGCAGTACTGCACCTGCGCCGTGATCTGGGAGTCTGAAAGATCGGGGAGGAACGAAAACGTTCCTTGGGTGAGTCGCATGTCTGGATTCGGCGAAAGGGAAAGGGGCGGAGTCTGGACGGGAGACGGGGGACGGGAGACGGGGGTGCACGCGGCTGCGCCGCGTGCGGGAGATGGATCGCGACGAGTCCCCGCGCCGCGCAGCGGCGCACTCCCGTCCCCCGTCCCCCATCTCCGGTCCCTAACTCGGCGTCACAACAGCGTCAGGCACGTCGGTAGACGTGAAGTCAAACGTGATGTCCTTCCAGATCTCGAGCGCCTTGCGTAGCGACGGGCTCCACTGCGCGGCGCGGGCGAGGATATCCGGGCCCTCGGCGAGATAGTCCTTGCCTTCGTTGCGCGCCTGGATCATGGCCTCGACGGCCACGCGGTTCGCCGTTGCGCCTTCGGCGATCCCGTCGGGGTGGCCGATGGTGCCACCGCCGAACTGCAGGACGACGTCTTCGCCGAGGTAGTGCAGGAGCTGGTGCACCTGGCCGGCGTGGATGCCGCCAGATGCAACGGGCATCACCGCCGGGAGCGAGGCCCAGTCCTGGTCGAAGAAGAGCCCCAACGTGGGATCTGCTGCGACCGTGTTGTCCCTGAGCGTGTGGTAGAAGCCGCGCGTGGTATTGGGATCGCCCTCGAGCTTGCCCACGACGGTCCCGGCGTGGATGTGGTCCACTCCCGCGAGGCGCATCCACTTGGCGATGACGCGGAACGAAACGCCGTGCGTCTTCTGTCGCGTGTACGTCCCGTGCCCCGCCCGATGCAGGTGGAGGATGACGCCGTTCTTCCGCGCCCACTTGGCCATCGACTGGATCGCCGTATAGCCGATGGTGAGGTCGATCATCACGATCACGCTCCCGAGCTGCTTGGCGAAGTCGGCGCGTTCGTACATCTCCTCCATCGTCCCGGCGGTGACATTGAGGTAATGCCCCTTGATCTCGCCGGTCGCTGCCTGCGCCTTGTTGACGGCTTCCATGCAGAAGAGGAAGCGGTCGCGCCAGCGCATGAAGGGCTGCGAGTTGATGTTTTCGTCGTCCTTCACGAAATCGAGCCCGCCGCGGAGCGCCTCGTAGACCACGCGTCCGTAGTTGCGCGCCGAGAGTCCGAGCTTGGGCTTGGTCGTCGCGCCTAACAAGGGACGGCCGTACTTGTTGAGGTATTCGCGCTCCATCACGATCCCGTGCGCCGGTCCCTGGAAAGTCTTGGCGTAGTGCGGCGGGATGCGCATGTCTTCGAGGCGGAGCGAGCGGAGCGCCTTGAAGCCGAAGACGTTTCCGATGATCGACGACGTCAGGTTGGCGATGGAGCCTTCCTCGAAGAGATCGAGGTCGTAGGCGATCCAGGCGATGTATTGGTCGGTGCCGGGAACCGGGTCGACGCGATAGCACTTGGCCTGATACTTCTCGTGCGCGGTGAGGCGATCGGTCCAGACGACCGTCCACGTGGCTGTCGAAGACTCGCCCGCGACGGCGGCCGCCGCCTCGATGGGATCGACCCCGTCCTGCGGCACGAGGCGAAAGGCGCAGAGGATGTCGGTGGGCTTGGGCTCGTAGTCGGGGAGCCAGTATCCCATTTCGGCGTATGGGGTTACGCCCGACGCCCAGCGATTCTTCGGGGCGCCGTTGTCAGACTTGGAGGGAAATCCCGCCATGCGGTAGTCCTCGGGGCAAAGATCGGCGGGCTCATGTGAAATAATTCACAAGCCCTGCGCGAGTCTAAGAACCACCCGAGGTGCCTACAATCGCCGAACGGTGGTCGAGTAGCGGAGACAGGGCGGGGCGGTACCCGCCCGTTGGAATGGGCGGCCGGGCCAGGCCACCGTGTGGCAGCGCCACCCTTCAACCGATGGGCGCGCGCCGCGCGCCGGCGCCGCCGCCCGTCGCTGGGGCACGAACCCCCTAAGGTTTTGCTGCCGCGCTTGTTTCGTGGAGGATCCGTCCGCCGAGCATGGTAAGGACGCTCGTCGTTGCCGGAAGGAGATCGGGCGGGACCGAGAAGATGTCCTGCGACATCACCGCGAGGTCGGCGAGGCGGCCGGGCGACAACGTGCCCCGTTCTCCTTCCGCAAAGGCGGCATACGCTGCTGTCCGTGTGTAGGCGACCACGGCCTGCTCTCGCGAGAGCGCCTCGGCCGGCACATTCGGGTGCACGGTGGCGAGCATGATGTTGAGTCCAGGCTCCACCGGACCATCGCTCCCGATGGCCAGGGTAACGCCGGAGTCGAGAAGTGATCGCATCATGTCGGTGCGTTGCAGCCGGTCGCTCCCCCAGCGGGCGTTCATGATCGGGGGGATGGCCAGGTGCGCGGGGTTCTGGACGACGATCACGCCGAGCTTGCGGAGATCGGCGAGCTGATCTCGCCCCAGTGCATCGGCATGCTCGAGTCGAGGGCGTAGCGAGCGCCACGCGCTGTCCGGTGCTTCGGCGCGCATGGCGGCGATCACCAGTGCGATCGTGCTGTCGCCAACCGCGTGAAGCATCGGTTGCTCGCGCCGGGTGAGTGCGTCGCGCAGGATGACACGCAGGGTATCGAACGGGAAATTCGCGCGACCGTGCCATCCCGGGCGATCGGCGTATGGCTGTCGCATCAGGGCGAGGCGTTCGATCGGCGTTCCGTCGAGGATCCATTTCACGCCGGAGATGTGCATCGTTGGAGCAAGCACGGTATCGGCTCCACCGACGCGCCAGTCGCTCGAGACGGTCGTGCGACCGGCCGGAAGCGGGAGGCGAATCACGCGATGGCGCACGCGCATGGCGCCGTCGCGGGAGACGACGGCGCGCGCCATTCGCAGATCGTAGGCGCCGGCCATGTCCTGCACGCTGGTGATCCCGAGCGCGACCATCCGTTCGCCGTAGCGCTGTACCGAGCGCGCGAAGAGCGTGTCACCACGGGCCATTCCCAGTCGCCGAAGCGTCGCATACACGACGTATTCGTCGATGCGGCCCGTGGATCGTCCGGCGGCGTCGCGCCCCTGCCAACCGCCTAACGGGTCGGACGCGTCGAGGAGCCCGGTCTCGCGCATCGCGCGGGTGTTGAGGACAGCGCCGTGTCCGGACCATCCGTTGATCCACACGAGGTGATCGGGGACGACCGAATCGAGCACCCACCTCGTCGCACGCGGATCGGTGAGCACCTGTCCCCCGACGCTCGACATCAACCAGACATCCTTGGGGGTTCGCTTCGCGACAGCGGCAAGCGAGTCGAGGAGGAGCGGGAGCGAAGGGTCGGGTGTCGGTGACGCATCGACGGCGACGTCGACGGAGCGTGGCCCGGACAGGCCGACGTGCGCATGGGCGTCATTGAAGCCCGGGACGACAGTCCGCCCTTCCAACGCGATTCGGCGGGTCGTCGTCCCAGCGAACCGCTCGATCTCCGCGTCGCTCCCTACCGCCAGGATGCGCTCCCCACGCACCGCGATCGCCTGCGCCCACAGGCGAGTCGTGTCGCTCGTGAAAACCTTGCCGCCGGTCAGGATGATGTCGGCAAACGTCCCCTGTGCCGCCACGTGCGTCGGGAGTGCAAAGGCGGACAACGCGACGAGAACGCGAGTGAAGCGGACAAGTGATGACATCGTTGCACGTAGGGAGGGGATGAGGGAGGCGGCAAACGTTCGGCCTCAGCAACGCTGCCTCTCGTCTTCTCGTCTTCTCGTCTTCTGCCCTTCGCGGCTACCTCCTCGGCGCCCGCTCCCGCAGGTACACCGCCACCGCCTCGGTCCGGTTCCCCACGCTCAGCTTCATGTACAGGTTCTGCAGGTGGAACTTCACCGTGTTCTCGCTCACCCGGAGCCGTCGCGCGATCTCGGCGTTCGTCGCCCCTTCGGCGAGCAGCGCGAGCACCGACTCCTCGCGCTCCGTCAGCTGCCGTGGATCGGAGTTCTGCGACTTGCCGAGCAACCAACGCTTGGCAGCGATCGGGAAGACGAGTTGCCCGCGATAGACCTGGCGAATCGCGTCCACCGTGTTGCGCGGGGGATCGGTCTTGAGGGCGTAGCCGTCGGCGCCGCCGTCGAGCGCCGATCGCATCGACGTCCCGTCGCCGTAGGCCGAGAGGACGAGGACGCGCACCGGGATCTTGTCGGCGCGGATCCGTTCGAGGCAGGCGAGCCCGCTCATCGTCCCCATCTCGAGGTCGAGGACGACGACATCGGGCTTGTGAGTACGCAGCAGGTCCATGACCTGTGCGCCGTCGGTCGCGGCACCGACGACTTGCATGTCGGGCTGCGCATCGAGCAACGAGCGGAGCCCTTCGAGCACAAGCGCGTGGTCGTCGGCGAGGAGGATGCGGAGGCGTGCGGTCATAGGACGTCGACCTCCACGGTCACGCGCGTCCCTTCTCCGGGGACGCTCGCCAGATCGAACGATCCCCCGACCATCTCGACGCGATCGCGCATTCCCCGCAGCCCGAAGTGCGTTTCGCCCAGCGCGTCGGTGGTGTCGAAACCTGCGCCGTTGTCGACGATCTCCAGCCGCAAGCGCGGGTGCGCCCCGCCGGGAACGGATCGCAGCGAGACTTCCACCTTGCTCGCGCCGCCGTGACGGTAGGCGTTGGAGAGTCCTTCCTGGAGGATACGATAGAGCGCGATGCGCACGGGGAGATCCGCGGCCGGGAGGTCGTCGTCCGATTCGAGTGCGATCTGCGTGTCCGTCAGGTGCTCGTGCTGCAGGAGCAACTCGTCGAGCAGCTGTCGCAGCGGGCGGTGCTCGAACTCCGGGGCGCGAAAGGCACCGATGAACGAGCGTACTTCGGTGAGGCCGTCCTCGAGGAGCTTGCGGATGCGATCCTTGCGTAGTCGCACCTCGGGATCGAGGTCGGGGGAGCGGTCGAGCGCCGACTCCATGAGATCCACCTGCGAGAGGGCAGCATACATGTGCTGCACCGGCCCGTCGTGAATGTCGAGGAGGATGCGTTGCAGCTCCCACTCCGTAATGGCGAGCATCCGGCGCGATGCGCCGACCTCGCGAGGGCCTGGCTCCAGCGATTCGTGCGACGACGACGACATCACGCGCAACGACTCCATGGTGGACAACGATCGATCCTCTTGCACCCGGGCCACCAGCGCCTCGGCCGGCGCCGGCCCGCCGTGCGAGCCTGTCGCCACAATGTGCGCCCTGCTCGCGCGTCGTGCGAGGGGCCTCGCGATGGTTCTCCTCGCTCGCGCCGGCTCCGCGAGCGCCGTTCGTGCACCTCCGGCGCCCTGCCAGCGGTGCATCGCACCGACGCATCCCGGGACAATTTGTTCGGTGCCCTGTAGTGGTCCTCGTGGAGACTCGCTAGGCTTGGAATCCCGTCCCCATCCGCCACTCCCATGCCCGACGCGACAGCGACGACCGACGATCCGCAGCTGCAGGAAGTCCTCGAGCACCTGCAGGCGCTCATCCGACTCGACACCAGCAATCCTCCTGGGAACGAGATCGCGGTGGCGCGCTACGTGGACGGCGTGTTGCAGGGGGCGGGGATCGAGACGTGGCTCGACGAGCCGGCACCCGGGCGCGCGTCGCTCATCGCCCGCATTCGCGGCGACGGCTCCGCGCGCCCGTTGCTCCTGATGGCGCACATGGACGTGGTGGGCGTGGATCCGGCCGACTGGACGCATCCCCCGTTTGGCGCCGAGGTGCACGACGGCTTCGTCTACGGGCGCGGGGCGATCGACGACAAGGGGATGCTGGCCTGCAACCTGGTCGCGATGCTGCTCGTTAGGCGTGCGATCGACGCGGGAGGCGCGCTCCCTTCGCGCGACCTCATCTTCCTGGCGACATCGGACGAGGAGGCGGGGGGTGTGCACGGGATCGACTGGGTCCTCGCGCATCGCGCCGACCTGCTGGACGCCGAGTTCGCCCTCAACGAGGGGGGGCGCGTGCGCATCATCGAGGGCAAACCGCTCTATGCCGCCGTGCAATGCGCCGAGAAGGTCCCGCACAACGTCATCGTCACCGCGCGCGGTCCGGGAGGGCACGCATCGATCCCGCTCGCAGGGAACGCGATCGCCCACCTGGCGAATGCCATTGCCCGCATCGCGGCGCACCAGGAGCCGCTCGCGCTGTCGCCGGTCACGCGCGAGTTCTTCCGCGGGCTGGCTGCGCTCTGGCCCGATGCGGCGCAGCGCGGGGCGATGGCCGACCTGGCCTCGGACGATGCGGCGCGCGTTGCAGCTGGCGCGCGCGCGATGGCGGCACTCCCCTCGCTCGACGCGGTCCTGCGCAACGGGATCTCGCCGACGCTGGTGAGCGGCGGGACGCGCTCGAACGTCATCCCTCCGCACTGTGAGGCGACGCTCAACATCCGCACCCTCCCCGGGGTCGCCATCGACGACGTCGTCGCACGCCTGCGCGGCGTGATCGACGACCCAAACGTCACGTTGCGAGTGCGGGCGAGCGGCGACGACGCCCCGGCGTCGGCCATCGATTCGCCGATGTTCCGGGCGATCGCCGAGAGTGCGGCGGCGCTCGCCCCGGGGCTCGTGACCGTCCCCTACCTCTCGACAGGTGCCACGGACTCGGCGTCGCTGCGCAAGGCGGGGATTGCCTGCTACGGCATCCTTCCGTTTCCGTTGACGCAAGGCGACGAGGATCGCATGCACGGCGCCGACGAGCGCGTGAGCCTCGATTCGCTCGCCTTCGGCGTACGGCTCGTGCATGGCGTCGTGACGCGCATGACCTTGCAACACCCACTCATGGAGAGCTGAGAGATGCCCACCGCCGTCATCACCGGTGCGAGCAAGGGGATCGGGCGTGCCATCGCCCTCCGGCTCGCCCCGCAATACGAGATCATCGCGCTCGCCCGTCCGAGCGCGGCGCTCGAGTCGTTAGGTGCGGAGATCGCTGCGCGCGGCGGATCGTGTACCACGCGCCCGGTCGACCTGCGCGACCCCGCGGCGATCGCCCGCGCGCTCGACGGCGTACACGCCGACGTCCTCGTCAACAACGCGGGAGTGATGCATCGCCGTCCCTTCGTGGAGCTCACCGCTGCCGAGTGGACGGAGATGATGAACGTGAACGTCAACGCCATCTATCACGTCACACACGCGCTCCTGCCGGGGATGATCGCACAGCGACGCGGACACGTGATCAACATCTCGTCGATTGCCGGGCGCAGTTCGTTCCTTGGCGGGAGCGGCTACACCGCGACCAAGCACGCCGTGCAGGCGCTCAGCGAGTGTCTCATGCTCGAAGTGCGGCAGCACGGTGTGAAGGTCTCGGTCGTGATGCCCGGCTCGGTGGCGACCGAGCTGACCCCCGGCGGCTCGGCAGTCGACTGGGCGTTGCGCCCGGAGTATGTGGCCGACACGGTGGCCCACGTGCTCGCCGCGCCTGAGGAAGCGCTCACCTTCATCGTCGAGGTACGCGCCGCGAATCCCCGGAAGTAGCGCCCCGGCTTCTTCACCGCGCGGTGGTTCGGCGTTAGACTCCCCGACCGTGCCCAAGGCCTTCAGACGGCGATCCGAAGGGCCGCGCCCTTCGATGCCCCAACTTCCGACGTCGAATCCTCCCGAGTCGCTCCGGGAGTTGATGGCGATCAAGGAGGTGGTGCACTCCTTCCTCAACGCCAATCATCCGGACGAAGTCTTCCAGTTCGCGCTGGACCGGGTGAGTCCGCTGGTCGGGGCGACGCTCGCCTCGGTCTTCCTGGTCGACGGCGTCTCCGAGCTGATGCACCTGGTAGCCGCGTACAACTGGCCCGACCGCTACCGTCCGTGGCTCGGAGAGATGCGCGTGCGACTCGGCTTCGGACCGAGCGGCGAGGCGGCCGCGGAACGACGGGCGATCCAGGTCCCCGACGTCTTTACCGACTCGGATCTCGAGGATTGGGGAGAGGTGGCGACTGAGCTCGGCTTCCGAGCGATCGTCGCCCTTCCGCTGCAAACATCGACCAAGGTGCTCGGCGCGGTGACGTTCTACTTCGCCGATGTCGGGAAGCGCACGCGCAAGTCGCTCGACATGATGAAGATGGTCGCCGACCAGATGGCGGCGACCGCGGAGAAGGCCTCGCTGATCGACGAACTCCGCCGCACGAACGCGGCGCTCACCGAGGCGAACGCGGAGCTGGAGGAGCAGTACTCGGCCGTCGTCGATGCGCGACGGGCCAAGGACGAATTCCTCGCCAACGTGTCGCACGAGCTGCGCACCCCGCTCACATCGGTGCTCGGCTACATCTCGATCCTGCAGGAAGAGTTGTCGGGCCCCCTCACCGAGGGGCAGCGCCACGACCTCTCGCACGTGAAGCGATCGAGTGAGCGGCTGCTCGAGCTCATCGAGGACCTGCTGGAGCTCACGACGTTGACGCGCGGGGGGATTCAGGTCTTCATCGAGGAGTTCGATCCCGCGCTGGTGCTGCAGGAGGTGGTGGATACGGTCCCGGGGCGATTGAGTGAGGTCGATCTCATCGTGACCGAGGCACCCGCATTCCTTCCGCGGATGAAGTCGGATCGCAAGAAAATCGCCCGAATCCTGGTTAGCTTGCTCGGCAACGCCTACAAGTTCACTCCGCGCGGACGTGTCCAGGTCGGGGTGTCGCTGGTCGGCGACCGGGTGCACTTCACGGTCGGTGATACCGGGATCGGCATTCCGTCCGATTCGCACGCAGTCGTCTTCGAGGCGTTCCGACAGCTGGACGGTTCGGTGACGCGCCGCTACGGAGGGTCGGGGCTCGGGCTCACGCTGGCGCGAGGGCTCGCACGACTTCTCGGGGGCGACGTGTCGCTCCGTTCGGCACCGGGCGAGGGGACGGAGGTCGTCGTCTCGCTTCCACTGGAGTTCGAGCCCGCGCTCGATGCGCGGGGAAACCTAACGATCACGTGATCCTGGCATGACGCAACGACGCACGATGCAGGAAACGCGCACCACGCTCCCGCCGGCCGACGTGCTCGCCGCCGCGAAGGAATTCTTCGCGCGGCGCAACAGCATCTACGCCGCTTTCCCCGAACAGGAGAGCGCCGCGCACGTTTCGCTGCGCGGACAGGGAGGCGAAGAGATCGTCATCGGTGCGCTGGTCCGCGATGGCACAACGCTGGTGACGGGGGCGTCGTATATGTTCGACGCGCAGGTGTCGCGTTTCTTCGCCACGCTCCCGCCGGTCGCCGAGGTGACTGCATGAGTGCGCCGTTCACGTCGACGCTCCGCAGCCGCCCCGAGGGCATCCGTCTTGGCACAGGATCGGAGCCTGTCATCACGCTGCGCGTGCAGATCCCCGAGGTGTGGGATACGATTCGCGTCGACGCACCGGCCGACACGCCGGTGTC
>CAZWVG010000069.1:0-23147 GCA_964637355.1 uncultured Gemmatimonadaceae bacterium | reverse complement strand
TCTACGTCTTCATCTACACGCGCTGGCTCAAGCGCACGTCGCCGCAGAACATCGTCATCGGCGGCGCGGCCGGCGCCTTCCCTCCGCTTGTAGGGTGGGCGGCCGTCACGGGGAGCGTCGACCTCCTCGCGTTGTACCTCTTCCTCGTCGTCTTCTACTGGACACCACCGCACTTCTGGGCGCTGGCGCTCCTCAAGCAACGCGACTACGGGAAGGCCGGCGTCCCGATGGCACCGCTCCTCTGGGGCGAGCGCGAGACGATGAACCAGATGCTCTGGTACACGCTCATCCTGCTGTCACTCACACTTCTTCCGGTGGCGTTCGGCGCGTTCGGGCTCCTCTACCTCGCGTCTGCTGTCGTCCTCGGGGGATTGCTGCTGCACGGCGTGTTGCGCATTCGTCGCGAGGCGATCTGGACCAAAGCGGCGTGGTGGACGTACAAGTACTCCCTCCTCTACCTCGCCCTGCTCTTCGTGGCGATGGTCGTGGACCGACAGCTCCGCCCCTGATACACGCTCCTGATTCGCCCGCGAGGCGCCCGACGTGACGCTCCCCGAAGACATTCCAATCGCGATCGACGACTTCCTCACCGTGCGGCTGGCGGGAGCGGCGGGCGAGGGCGAGCGCTTCTTGCTGGTCGGCCGCCCGCACGACGGGTTGGTGCATGTGCGCGAATGGACACCGCGCACGCTCAACACGGCGGGAGAGGACTTCGACGCCGACTCGGGTGAGCTCATGGCCGACATCGAGGCGGTGTACGCCTCGGGGCGAGCGGTCACGCCGGAGATGTACGAGATCAGGCTCTGGCTGGGCGCCTAACAATCAACAACAAGCGCGTGCGCCGGCGCGTCAGGTCGTGACGCGCCGACTCCATCGCGCCTAGAATCTCCCGCAGCCGCAGCTCCCTGGGCCACACCCCGCGCCCGGCTCCGGCAGCGAGCCAGCGGCACCCTTCGTCATCAATCCCAGTCCCCCCGAAATGACGCGCCGCACCGGGAGCCCGCTCTTGGGATGCGTGTCGAGTGGCGGGTCGTTGAAGCCCTGGCGCACTTCGAACTGCTCAGCGGCGTCGTGCGCGCTCGCGGGAATCGTTTCGTAGAGGTAGGTCGGCATCGGTCGGTCCGTCGTGAGGTCGCCTCACGAACCCTAGCATGGACAAGGTGGCGCGGGCAAGAGCGAAGCTCCCAGCCCTCGCATCTCGGGAGTCGCGCCCTCGCCACGCGCGAGCGCAGCGCTCGCGACGTGCGAGCGCCGAGCTCGCGACGTCGCGGCAGCTGGCGCCCGCGGGCTTCTATGCACCTTCCAGATGACGCGATCGCGCTGAGACGTTCGCCTTCGACTATGCGACGCGCTCGAGCTGCGAGCTCGGGGCCTTTGATTAGGCGACGCGATCGCGCTGCGACGCGAACCACCGATGCACGCCGACCCCCACGATCAGGATGACCGTCCCCCAGAATGACGTCAGCGGCGCCGCGATGTACGCGCTCAGCACGCCGAATCCCGCCGCGACCACGAAGAATCCCGGTACGATCGGATAACCCCACGCGCGATACGGGCGCGGCGCGTCGGGCATCTTGCGGCGGAGCGCGAACACCGCGGCGGCTCCGAGCCCGAAGAAGATCCAGTCGGCGAAGACCACACCGCTCAACAACGACCCGATCCCTCCCTCGGTCGCCAGCAGCAACACGAGCGCCCAACCTCCGCACAGCAGGATCGCGACGTGCGGCGTCTGGAAGCGCGGGTGCACCTTCCCTACCGATTCGAAGAAGACGCCATCGCGCGCCAGCGCAAACGGGACGCGCGAGTTGGTGAGGATCGCGACGTTCACGAAGCCGAGGATCGAGATCATCGCCGAGACCGAGATGAACGTCGCCCCCGCGCTCCCGACCATGCGCGATGCGGCATCGGCGGCGACCGCCTGGCTTGCCGCCAGCCCGTCGCGCCCGAGCGCCCGAAGATAGACCGCGTTGGCGCCGAGATAGATCGCGATCACGATGAGGATCCCGATCAGGAGCGCCTTGGGTATCGTGCGCGCCGGATCGCGAATCTCTCCCGCGACCATGTTCATCTGCTGCCACCCGCCGATCGTGAAGAGCACGGCGACGAACGCGGCGGCGAGTCCGCTCGCCAGCGACTCCCGTGGCGGCGGCGCACTCGGCACCGGGACCGGCGCTCCCATGGCCTTCCACAACACCAATCCGCCGACGATCAGTGCGGCGAGCGCGACGATCTTCGCCCCGGTGAGCACGTTCTGCAGCGCTGCCCCCGGCCGGATCCCCAGCACGTTGGTGAGCGAGAGGACGACGATGGTCGCGGCCGCGACGCCGATCGGACCGCCGGCAGGCGCGAGGTCGACAAACCGCGCAAGGTATCCGGCGAATCCCATCGCGACGGCGGCGATCGCTCCCGACGCGATGCTCAGGAGGTTCATCCACCCGTAGAGAAACGCCGGGAGCGACCCGAACGCATGCCGGATGTAGACGTACGGCCCGCCGGCGTCGGGGAGCATGGCGCCGAGTTCCGCGTACGTGAGCGCGCCGGCCAGGGCGAGAAATCCGCCGAGGATCCAGACGCCGAGGATCAGCGTTCCGTTCGGGAGGGCGCGCCCCACCTCGGCAGGAGTGAAGAAGATCCCGCTCCCGATGATCCCTCCAACGACGAGCAGCGCCGCCGAAAAGACGCCGAGCTCGCGTCGGAGTTCAGACAACGATGAGTTCCCGCTGGATGTCGACGGGAGTGATGATCGCGACGCCGTCGCCGATGTAGGCGTTGACCTCGGTGCGGAGTCCGATGTCGCCGGGGATGTAGATCCCCGGCTCGATCGAAAAGCCGACGCCCGGGATCAGGAGGCGCTCGTCGCGCGTCTCGAGGTTGTCGAGATTCGGGCCCGAGCCGTGGATCTCGCGCGCGTCGATGGAGTGACCGGTGCGGTGGGTGAAGTAGTCGCCATACCCCGCGCGCTCGATCACGCCTCGCGCGGCATCGTCCACGTCGGCGCCGCGCACCGTTCCGCCAGCCGCAACGTTCGACTCCACGAACGCGATCGCCGCATCGCGCGAATCCTTGACCGCGTTCCACAGGGTGACCGCCCGCTCGCTCGGCGCCCCGACGATCGCCATCCAGGTCTGGTCGGCGTACGGATGTCCCGGCTCGCGCGCCCAGAGATCGATGAGGACGAGGTTCCCGACCGTGATCACCGTCGGGCGGTCGGCCGACGGCTCGTAGTGCGGGTCGGCGGCGTGCGCGCCCACCGAGACGTTAGGCGGCGAATACGTGATCAATCCCGCGCGATCGAAGGCCGCCATCATCCGCGCCTGCAGCGCGTGCTCGGCGATCGGCGTTCCGGCGCGCGCCATCGATCCGGCGTGGGCGAAGGCCTCGTGCGCGATCGTCGAGATGTGTTCGGCCGCGCGGCGATGGGCGAGGAGGTCGTCCGTGCTCCACGTGGCGTAGAACTGCGAGACGAGTTCTCCCGACGTGACGACCGTGGCGTTGGTCGAGCGAATCAGCTCGAGTACACCCGCCGGCGTGCGGTCGAGATACGGAACGGCATCGCCCGGCGAATATTCCATCGCGATGCGCTTTCCCCCAACGATTTCCTGCAGCCAGGTTTCCAGCGCACGCCACGACGAGTAGCGCTCGCGTCGCCACGCCGCCGGCCAGTTGCGCCACGCCCCCTGCTCGATGTTGTGCGTGATCGCGACGGGAACGCCGTGGCGCGGGATCAGGACGAAGATCCGGCGCGACAGGTGCAAGTCGCCGAAGCCCAGGAAGTCCCGGGCGATCGGATTCGTCCCGCGGAAGTCGTACAAGAGCCAGCCGTCCAACCCCGCCTCGGCAATCGCACGTTGAATGTCGGGGAGGGACTCCAGGGACAGGCGTGGCATGACTACTCCTGCGTGGCGGAGGTGGGTTTCCATTCGGCGCGCCATGCGCACGCGCCTTCGCCACGAGTGGCGCACCGCACGTGCTCGACTGCGCCCACACTGTTGACCAGCAGCCGCAACAGCTCCTTCAGGCTCGCCTCGTAGTATGTGCATCCTACCGAGCGCGGCGCTGAGTCCTGCGTCACCGAATGATCGACCTCGAGGTAGACGTGCGTCCCTACACGCGAAATCCGTCCGTTGAGATATCGCTTGGCGATGCGGCGCGAGTGGCCGAGCGCGATCGGGCGCGCGACGAAGTTCGGGAGGATGCGCATCATCCGGCGCGCGATCACGCCGATCGTGCGATACGACTCGTTGGCGAGATGGCGGCCGGCCACACGGAAGACCGCCTCGGCGTCGGGGCGCCGACCGAGCAGTCGCGCGAGCCCCATCGCCTCATCGAGCGACGCCCGCTGTCCACGCTTCACCGCATCGTTGAAGCGGCGGATCTGCATGTACACGGTCTCGCTCAGTCCCAGGCGCTTGTTGCGCAAGTCGCCGACGAGTTCGGCCTCGAAATCCTCGACTGGGCTGTCGATGTTGCGGACGGCTTCGAGGAACGAGAGGGGGAGGAGAGCGTCGACCGTTTCTGGCATAGGATCGAGCGAAGCTAACGGCCGCTGTGACCCCGTTCAAGTAATTTGCGTGAGCGCGCGCACGCCTTGCGCGCCCGGGTCGCTACGGCACATTGCAGCGTCGCTCCATGCCCATATCCACGCGATTCCTGCTGGCGCTCGCGCTCGCCGCCGCCCTCTCGCTCGTGGCCCGTCGCGCCCGGGCGCTTTCTGTTTCTGGAGCATGGAGCGCCGTGGCGGTCGGTACTGTGGCCGTGCTCGCTGGGTGGGCGTGGACCGCGACCCTTCTCACCTTCTTCGCCAGCAGTTCGGCGCTCTCTCGCTGGCGGCGCGGCGTGAAGGAACGCGCGACGCGCGGTGTCGTGGAGAAAGGGGGGGAGCGCGATGCGTGGCAGGTGCTCGCCAACGGAGGGATATTCGCGTTGTGCGCGCTGGGCGGAATCGTGTGGCCTTCACCCGCGTGGACACTCGCGGGACTCGGCGCACTCGCCAGCGCCACCGCCGACACCTGGGCGACCGAGGTCGGCACGGCCATCGGCGGGACGCCGCGCGCGATCTGGAACGGGCGCGCGGTCCCGGTTGGCACGTCGGGTGCGGTGTCGGTCGCAGGGTCGCTGGCGATGCTGGTCGGAGCGTTCGTGCTCGGAACCGCGGCGATCCTCGCCGGCTTCGGCAAGGAGATACTTGTCCCGGTCGTGGTGGGGGGCGTGGCGGGCGCCGTCGCCGATACGCTCGTCGGCGCGACGGTGCAGGAGCGGCGCTGGTGCGCGCGGTGTGCGCAGGCGACCGAACAGCACGTGCACGAGTGCGGCGCCGAGACGACGCGCCGGCGCGGGTGGGCGGGGCTCGACAACGATGTGGTCAACCTAACGAGTTGCGTGGCCGGTGCCATCGTGGCGCTGCTGTGCGGGAGGTAGCCCGATGCGCGTTTCAGGACGACGAGCGTTGCAGGTGACATCGATGGTCGCGATACTCGTCCTCGGCGGATGCGACGGTCCCGGCGTTGCGTCGCCGGGGAGCGTGCGCTTTGGACAGGTGGGGAGCAGCGATCTTTCGGTCACGATCGTCGGCACCTGGCGGCGCGCAGTCTACTATCTGGATGATTTCGGCATTGCCCGCGCCAACGAGACATCGTGGCAGTTCGCCGGCGATGGCACCGTCGTCCGCGTCCTGCTCGCGCGAAACATCACCTACGGCCTCGCCGACGCGCAGGTGAACTCCGGACGTTACCGCATCGAAAACGGGCGGCTGTTCATCGACTTCATCACGCCGACCGCATCGCAAGTCTCGTTCGACGCCAGGCGGAGCGGCAACCAACTCACGATTGCAGGAGAGGTGTACCTGCTGGTCGAGCCGTAGCACGTGCCCAGGCGCGACGCGGATGTCCTGGTGGTCGGCGGCGGGCCCGCCGGCGCGGCGAGCGCCTTCTTCCTCGCCCGCGCCGGCCTCGACGTGCTCGTCCTCGATCGCGCACGCTTTCCGCGTGCCAAGCCGTGCGCCGAGTATCTGAGCCCGCAGGCGTCGCGCATTCTCGAGGAGATGGGCGCCCTCGCCGACATCGAGGCGGCCGGCGCCGCGCAGCTCGCCGGGATGCGCGTACGTGCGCCGAGTGGAGCGGTGATCCACGGCGAGTTCGCCGCCGCGCACGGCTTTCGCGGCTTTCGTGATCGCGGGCTCGCCCTCCCGCGCGAGGAGCTCGACGCCATGCTCCTCGCCAGGGCGAAAGGCGCCGGAGCGCAGGTGCACGAGGAGACGATCGTTCGACACCTTGTCGCCGACGCGAGCGGACGCGTGCAGGGCGTCGAGGTCGAATCCCCCGCCGGACGCCATTCGCTCACCGCCGCGGTGGTGATCGGTGCCGATGGGTTGCGCTCGGTGGTCGCGCGCCGGCTCGGCCTCGCGAGAAGTGGACGCTTCCCGCGGCGCGTAGCGGTGGTCGCACACTACGCAGGTGTTGCCGGAATCGGATCGTGCGGCGAGATGCACGTGGACGCCTCGGGCTATGTGGGACTCGCCGACGTCGGACGTGGTCGCACCAACGTTGCCGTCGTCGTCCCCGCCCGCGACGCGCGCACGATCGCTGGCGATCCCGACGCATTTCTCGCGCGATGGATCGCCGATCGCCCTCACCTCGCGACGCGCTTTCGTTCGGCGACTCCGCTCACGAGCGCCAAAGCCACCGGGCCCTTCAACTCCCGCGCGCGACGCGCCTGGGCCCCCGGGTGTGCGCTCGTCGGCGACGCGGCCGACTTCTTCGACCCGTTCACCGGGGAGGGAATCTACGCCGCGCTGCGGAGTGGTGAGTTGCTGACGAGCTACGCCTTCGAGGCGGCCCGCGCCGCGTCTCCTCGCCGCCAGGACATCGCGCTCGCCGCCTACGATCGCGCGCTGCGCGATACCTTCCGGGCCAAGCGACTGGTCGAGCGCCTCATCGGGACGGCGGTCGCCTTCCCTGCTCTGTTCGACCGCGCCGCGAATGTCCTCGCGAAACGGCGTGACATGGCCGACCTTCTTGTCGGCGTGACTGGGGATTTTGTCCCTGCGCGTGCCGTGCTCCGCCCGGGCTACCTTGCACGCCTCCTTCTCGGGGTCGTACGCGGGGGCGCGACGCGGCACGCCTCGCTCGGCGAACGAGCACCGGACGCCTCCCGATCCGGCGCCTGACGCCTAACGACGAACTTCGTACCTCACGGAATGTCCCTCGACTCCGACCTGTTCCGCAGTGTCCTCGGCCGCTTCGCCAGCGGCGTCACGGTCGTCACCACGCGCGATGCCGAAGGACGCGATCACGGGATGACCGTCTCGGCCTTCGCCTCGCTCTCCCTGGTACCGCCACAGATCCTCGTCTGCATCGACCGCCAGGCCTCGGTGCATGCGATGCTCACGGGCGCCGAGTGGATGGTGGTGAACATCCTCAGCGCGACGCAGGAACCCCTCTCGCGTCGATTCTCGCACCTCGAGGCGATGGCACGCTTCGACGGGATCGGCTTCACGCGCGCGACGCACGGCGCGCCGATCCTCGACGACGTGCTCGCACACCTCGAGTGCCGCATCGTGCAACGCCTCGAAAGTGGCGATCACACGATCCTGATCGGGGAAGTAGAGTCGGCCGACGCGCGCGACGAGCGTCCGCTCCTCTACTATCGCGGAGGTTACGCGCAGTTGGAGCGCTGAGTGCCCTCGCCGTTCGTTCCTCGGCGCCGCCATACCCCCGAAATCCTCGACGCCCCGGGAGTGCCGAGCGCCCTTCGCGAGCGCTCGCACCGCGACATCGCGCTCGCGAACACCCTCTTCGGCGGGACGCGCGCGCTGCTCTCGGCCATCGACGAATCGGCGCGTTCGCTCCCGCCCGAGGCATCATACCTCGAGGTGGGATGCGGCACGGGCGAGGCGCTCACGGCAGCCTCGCGTCGCGCGAGTCGTCGTGGCGCGCAGTTGCAGACCATCGCACTCGACATCGACGCCTGCCTCCTGGCGCGCGCCCGGAGTCATGCGCAGCACGTCGTCTGCGGATCGGCGCTTCTCCTTCCGCTCGCCGATCGCAGCGTGGACGTGGTAGCCTGCCACCAGGTGGCGCACCACTTCGCCGGCGACGCGCTCGCCACCCTCCTGCGCGAGATGCAGCGCGTGGCGCGGCACCGCGTCATCGTGAGCGACCTGCGGCGGAGCTGGCTGGCCGCTGCGGGGATCTGGGCGGTGTCGTTTCCGCTGCGATTCCATCCCGTCAGCCGCCACGACGGAGTGCTCTCGGTGCTTCGCGGATTCACCGGGGATGAATTGCGAGCGTTGGTGTATGAGAGCTGCGGTGTGCACCCGACCGTCCGCCACAGCGCCGGATTCCGACTCGTCGCGTCGTGGACTCCGCGGCACGCCCCCCGTCCCGAGCCCGTTGCCGTTCCGCATGCGTGAACCGTACTCGTTAGGCCCGCTCCCCGTCGGCCGGCCGATGGAAACCGTCGATGAACGCGTGGTGCGCGCCAGCGTGGCCGAGATCTTCACGCTTGCGCGGCAGGTCGAGCACTGGCCCGCGTATCTTCGTCACTACCGCTACGTCCACATGCGCGAGCGCGCGAGCGACGGCGGCGGTATCGTCGAGATGAGCGCGAATCGCCCGTTCGGCGCGGTCAACTGGCCGACGTGGTGGCTCTCGGAAATGAGCGTCGACGAGAACGCCCCCAACGTGCGCTTTCGCCACATCGGCGGCATCACCAAGGGGATGGACGTCGAGTGGTCGTTTCACGAGCAGCCCGGTGGCGAGGGAACACTCGTGCGACTGCTCCACGTTTGGGATGGACCACGGTGGCCGTTGATCGGTCTCTTCGCGGCCACCGCAGTGATCGGACCCGTATTTGTGCACGGCATCGCCTCGCGCACGCTCGAAGGGCTTGCACGAGTCGCCGAGCAGCACGGCGGACAAACGCTCCAAAGCGCGCCCCTGCCTGGCGCGTCACCACACCACCCTTCTTCCTCCTCGTCCACCCCCTCGGCATGAATTCGCGACGCGTCGTCATCACCGGCATCGGTGCCATCACCCCCATCGGCCTCCAGCGCGAGGGGCTCTGGGAGGGATTGCGCGCGCGGCGCTCCGCGGTTCGCTCCCTCACGCGCTTCGACCCGTCGATCTTTCGCTCGCACAACGCGGCGGAGGTCACCGACTTCGTTCCATCCGACCACCTCGAGGCGCGGCGGGCCAAGCGCCTCGATCGCTTTGGCCAGTTCTCCGTGATCGCCTCGCGCATGGCAGTCGACGACTCCGGACTCGACCTCGCTCGCGAGGATCGCGAGCGAGTCGGTGCGATGATGGGGACGGCGTTGGGCGGCGTCGGCTACGCCGAGGACCAGCTCGGCGTCTTCCTGCGCGAGGGGCTGCGCGCGGTCGACGCGACGCTCGCGCTCGCGGTGTTCGGTGGTGCCTCCAGCTGCAACATCGCCATCGAGTTCGGCGTGCAGGGGCCCAACAGCACCAATGCCATGAGCTGTGCGTCCGGCACCATCGCCATCGGTGACGCCTTCCGGCAGATCCGCGACGGCTACGCCGACGTGATGATCGCCGGCGGCGCCGAGGCACCGCTCGCCCCGCTCTGCTTTGGAGCGTTTGCCTTGATCCGGGCGATGTCGACGCGCAACGACGACCCGGCGCACGCCTCGCGCCCCTTCGACAAGGATCGCGACGGCTTTGTGATGGGAGAGGGAGCGTCGGTCCTGATCCTCGAGGAGCACGACCGTGCGGTCGCGCGCGGCGCGCGCATCTACGCCGAGCTCCTCGGCTTCGGACAGACCAACGATGCGCACCACATGACGGCGCCGCGCCCGGATGGGTCGCAGGCCGCGCGCGCGATGCGCCTCGCCCTCGCCGACGCGCACGTCGCCCCCGGCGAGATCGGCTACGTGAACGCGCACGCCTCGTCCACCCCGCTCAACGACCCGACCGAGACGCTGGCCATCAAGCAGGTGCTGGGCGATCACGCGGCGCAGGTTCCGGTCAGCGGGACCAAGGGATACTACGGACATGCGCTCGGGGCATCGGGGGCGATCGAGGCGGCGATCTGCGCTCTGGCGCTGGAGCGCGCCTGGCTCCCTCCCACCGTGAACCTCGACGTCGCCGACGCCGCCTGCGACCTCCCCCACGTGACAGGCGCCGGCGCCGATCGCGGCGTCGAGCACCTCGTCTCCAACTCGTTCGGATTCGGGGGGATCAACGCGGCGCTGGTGATGCGTCGCTACTCCTGATCGACCGCGGAGAGGCGCAGCGATCGGTTGAGCGTTAGGCGCTTCCGGCGCCGTGCTGCTGATGCGTCGCCGTTCCCAACCGCCGGACACGGCGCGCTGCGACCCGCGAGCCGCAGCGCGCCGCCAGACGCAACACTACGGCGTCGCGACCGTCGGGTAGTGCAGCGCGTAGCGGGCGATCGATTCCATGATCACCTGCATCGCCACTTCGCTCTTTTCCCAACCCACGATCTGCATCCGCTTCCCCTCCAGGTCCTTGTAGATCTGGAAGAAGTGCTCGATCTCGGCGAGGTAGTGCGACGGGAGATCGGCGATGTCGTAGTACTCGTGGTGCAACGGGTCGTGCGACGGGACGGCCAGAATCTTGTCGTCCGGTTCACCGCGATCGAGCATCTTGAGCACGCCGATGGGGCGCGCCTCGATGCAGCATCCGGGAAACGTCGGCTCGTCGATGCGCACGATGATGTCGAGCGGATCGTTGTCCTCGTGCAGGGTGCGCGGGATGAAGCCGTACTCGCCGGGATAGTGGACCGCCGAGTAGAGCACGCGATCGAGCTTGAAGAGCCCCGAATCCTTGTCCAGCTCGTACTTGTTGCGGCTCCCTCTCGGGATCTCGATGACTGCGGTGACGGCTTCTGGCGGATGCGGGCCAGGCGGCAGGTCACGCCACGGGTGGATCATGCGGGCTGAACTCGATCGTTAGGGATTGCGGCCGCCGGCTGGCGACATCCCGAAGATAACGATCGGCGGGAGCGGATCGAAACGCGCGCCCCTACTGCGGAAGCCGCTCGGACTGCGTCGCCCGCTCCGCCAGCAGCTTCGACGTGAAGCGCTGCCCCTCCGAGACACGCTCGACCTCGATCGCCATGGCCTCGATCGCTTGCTCCATCCGCCCGAGGCGTTCGTCGAGCCGATCCACGCTCCCCTCGCCCAGCGCGCCGCGGTCGTGCTTCATCATCAGCGCCCTGGCCACGGTGCGAATGACCGTCATCACGATCGCTCCGCCCATGAGGATCGACGCCATCGCGAGAATGAATTCCTTTCCGTCCACTCGCTCCTCCGATTCTTGGTGGTCGGGGTTCAGCCCCGCCCTACGAACTCGCGCAGGCGAAGTGTCAACGTCGCACAGGAGGCGGCGAACACGACGACCGCACCACCAGGTGAGTCGGGAGTCGCTCGTGCCGACGCTCGGAGACCGGCTCACCCTTGAGGGCCGCGATCAGGCGGGTCACTGCACGCGCCCCCATCTCGAAGACCGGCACGTGCACCGACGACAGCGGCGGCGAGAGGTAGTGCGCCAGCGGAATGTCGTCGAATCCGACCACGGTGATGTCGTCGGGAACGCGAAGTCCCGCATCGTGCACCGCGCACAACCCACCGATCGCCATCGAGTCGTTGGCGCAGAATATCGCGGTCGGCGGTTCGGCGAGCGACAGGAGCTCCTGCACCGCGCGGTGCCCCGACGCTTCGCTGAAATCACCTTGCGCCTCGTACTGCGGATCCAGATCGATCCCCGCCTCCAACAACGCGTTGCGGTACCCCTGCACACGCTCGCCGGTATCGAAGTGCCCCTTTTCCCCCATTACCATCGCGATGCGACGATGGCCCAAGTCCAGCAGATGGCGCACCATCGCTTCAGCACCACCCGTGTTGTCGATCGCGATCACCTGATACTCGTCGTCCTTCGCTTCGCACGAGAGCAGGATCACGGGAAGCGACGGGGGGAGGTTCTCCACCAGGGTGGCCGCGTCGAAGTGCGGCGACATCGCGATCAACCCGTCGGTGCGACCGCGCATCGCGCGCATCGCCGCCTCCATCTCCATCTTGCGATTGTGGGAGCCCGACAGGAGGAGATGATAGCCGTGCTGCTGCGCGGTCTGATCGATCCCGCGAATCATCTCGGAAAAGAAGCCGCCGTAGAGATCGGGGAGGAGGACGCCGATCGTGCTGGTCTTCGACGTGATGAGGGAGCGCGCACCACCGTGCGGGACGTAGTGCAACGCCGCTGCCGCTTCATGGATGCGCTCCGACGCCTCTGGGCTGACCGGACCGCTCTTGTTCATCACACGCGAGACCGTGGCTACCGAAACTCCCGCGCGCCGTGCGACATCCTTGATCGTGACCATCTGGGGGGGAAGTTGGCTCGAGCCGACTCTGCAATCATGCCGAGCACAGCGAGAGTCAATGCAGAATAGGAATGTGGTCCAAGTACAGACTCTGGAAAAGCGGAGCCGGCACAATAAATAAGAAGGCGCGCCCAACCCCAAGGTAAGGCGCGCCGGCGAAATTCTTCATCAGACCCTCGTCGAGCGCAAATGGCGCCGTGGCGCTCGCTTACGCGCTAGTCCGCGCCCCTGGGTGCGGGCCTGCCCGCACCGCTGCGTGCGCGCCTGCTCAGGCGAACTCGAACAGCGCCTCGAGCTTGGTCAGGGCGAGGAGGCTCCGGACGTTGTGCTGCGTGTTCATGAGGCGGGTGGTGAGCCCGCGCTCGCGCGCCCGCTTCTGCACCAGCACCAGGATCCCGAGCCCACTCGCGTCGACGTCGCGCGTGTCGGTCATGTCGATCGAGAGGAGCGGGGCGCCGTGCTCCCCTGCGCGCTCCAGCGAATCCAGCGCCGCGCATCGAAAATCGACGCGGGTCTCGGCGACCAATCGCGACGGCGCGAGGAGCAGGGTGGCGTCGGCAACTGCTGGCATGGGACGCTCGCTGGGGAGGAGGGGGGGACGACCGAAAGAAGAGCCGCGCGCCGGGAGAAGTCCCGGCCGTCGCTCGAACATGGCGAACCTCGTGCCATCGGGGCAGCGGGCGGGACAACTCGTTGCCGGGGCGTGACTTGACCATTGCGATTGCGTCGCGCGGGCTGCGGGGAGCGCTGAGCGGACCCGCGCAGACTGCCCGCTTTGCCGCACTCAGCGGGAGGGATTTGCTAAGCGGTTGCACATCCCGGTGAAAGCTCGCAGAATCGCATTCTCCAGCCGTACCACGCCTCCGACCTCCCCGTGTCGACATGACCGATATCGACGTGCTCCTGCAGGAAGACCGCAAGTTTCCGCCGAGCCAGGCCTTTACCGCCGACGCCGTCGCCGGGAACGCCGACATCTACGACCGCGCCGCCGCCGACTATGAGGCGTTCTGGGCCGAGCAGGCCAGGGCGCTCGACTGGTTCACGCCGTGGAAGTCGGTGCTCACCTGGGAGCCGCCGCGGGCGCGCTGGTTCGAGGGGGGAACACTCAACGTCGCGTACAACTGCATCGATCGGCACATCGCCACCGAGCGTCGAAACAAGGCGGCGATCGTCTTCGAGGGTGAACCCGGTGATCGCCGCACGCTGACCTACTGGGACCTGTACGTCGAAGTGCGGAAGTTCGCCAACGTGCTCAAGCAGCTCGGCGTCGAGCGCGGCGACCGGGTGGGGATCTATCTCCCGCTCATCCCCGAGGCGGCAATCGCCATGTTGGCCTGCGCGCGGATCGGGGCGATCCACTCGGTGGTCTTCGGCGGCTTCTCTCCGGAATCGCTGCGCGATCGCATGAACGATGCGCAGGCGAAGGTGGTGATCACCGCCGACGGCGGGTATCGTCGCGGGCAGATCGTTGCGCTCAAGCGCAATACCGACAAGGCGCTCGAGGAGGCGCCGTCGGTGAAGCACGTCGTCGTTGTTCAGCGTCGCCCCGGGGGACCGATCGGCGAGGCCTACGTCGAGATGCAGGAAGGGCGCGACCACTGGTATCACCGCCTCATGCAGCACGCGTCGGCCGACTGCGAACCCGAGCCGATGGACGCCGAGGATGTGCTGTTCATCCTCTACACATCGGGAACAACCGGAAAGCCCAAGGGGATCGTGCACACCGCCGGCGGCTACCTCACCGGCGCGACCTATTCGTCCAAGTACGTCTTCGACCTGCGCGAGAACGATGTCTTCTGGTGCACCGCCGATGTCGGATGGGTGACGGGGCACTCGTACCTGGTGTACGGCCCGCTCGCGAACGGCGCGACGTGCGTGATGTACGAGGGAGCGCCGGACTGGCCGGAGAAGGATCGCATGTGGGACATGTGCGAGCGTCACGGAGTGACGATCTTCTACACGGCGCCGACGGCGATCCGCGCCTTCATGAAGTGGGGAGGCGAATGGCCGGCCAAGCACGACCTCTCGCGCTTGCGATTGTTAGGGAGCGTGGGAGAGCCGATCAATCCCGAGGCGTGGATGTGGTATCACGAGCATATCGGCCACAAGCGCTGCCCCATCGTCGATACCTGGTGGCAGACGGAGACGGGCTCGATCGTGATCTCGCCCCTGCCCGGCATCACCGAGACCAAGCCAGGCTCCGCCACACGCCCGCTCCCCGGCTACTTCGCCGAGTTGGTCGACGCGTCGGCCAATCCCATCCCGGTCGGTGGCGGTCTCCTCACGCTCACGCGCCCCTGGCCGTCGATGCTTCGCACGATTTGGGGTGACGACCAGCGTTATGTGGACACCTACTTCTCCAAGTGGCCCGGGCGCCCGGATCTCTATTTCGCCGGCGACGGCGCCAAACGGGACGCCGACGGCTATTTCTGGATCCTGGGTCGCGTCGACGACGTGCTCAACGTCGCCGGTCACCGTATCGGGACGATGGAAGTGGAGAGCGCGCTCGTCGAGCATCCGTCGGTCGCCGAAGCGGCGGTCGTCGGCAAGGAACACGAGATCAAGGGGCAGGCGCTGGCCGCCTTCGTCACGCTGCGCACCGGCTTCAAGCCAAGCGGTTCGCTGCGCGACGAGCTGCGCGATTTCGTCGCTCAGAAGATCGGCGCCATCGCCCGCCCCGACGACATCCTGTTCAGTGCCGACCTCCCCAAGACGCGCTCCGGCAAGATCATGCGCCGCCTCCTCCGCGATATCGCCGAGGGGCGGACACTCGGCGATACGACGACGCTCGCCGACCCCGGGGTCGTGCAGAGTCTGAAAGAACAGTACGAGGCGAATGAGAGCTAGGTGCGCGTCGCGGGTGAGCGCGCCGAAGGACGGGAGACGGGGGACGGGGGACGGGAGTGCGCCCTTCGGGCGCGGGAGGGAGCGCGTGACGCGGGGTGGGCGTTATTCTTCGAGTGGGTGTAGGTGGTAACGGGGACCGTCATCCGCGCCTCCGCCGCCCCAACTCCCGTCCCCCGTCCCCCGTCTCCCGTCCCCAGTCTGCTTTTATGCCCTCCCTTCTCCGCCGCATCTTCCCCGAATCGCTCTTTCCTCGTCGGCTCGACGAGGGGGCGGAGCGGCGTATGCGGTTGGCGCAGGCGCGGGCGGAGGAGTCGCTGATCGAGACCCACGTGCGGAACGCGCTCATGTTCATCGACACGCTGTCGGAGGACATGCCGTTCGATCGCGCGATCGACACCTACGTGCGGGTGATGGGAGTCCCCGAGCCGCTCGCCAGCCTGGTAGCGACGCGGGTGCTTGTGGAGCTGGGCGAGGAATTGGTGCCGCGACGCGTCCTGCGCCCTCGCCCCGCGCGCGATGCGGCGGTCGACGGGGAGGCGATGACCGCCAGCGACGACGCGGTCATCGAGCGCCCTGCGCTCCGGCTGTCTGATTCGACTCCTACGGTGCGTACCTGACGACGCACAAAAGTCCCCCGCGGCGCCAGGCGCCTCGGGGGAGCATCACCACAGAGTCAGTATTACTCGGAGGGGCGCGGCTTCTGGCGCGCGCGACGACGCGCGGCGGCCGACTTGAGCTGACGGGCTTCGCTGGGCTTCACATAGTGACGCTTACGACGCAGCTCCTTCAGGATCCCGGACTTCAGGACCTTCTTCTTGAAGGCCTTGAGCGCCCATTCCAACCGATCGCCTTCGTCGAGCTTGACTTCAATCATTGATAGTTACTCGATGGGAACGCCGCCGCGGCGGCGAGGGGTGATGCACAATCCGAGAAACTACGGGCCGACCCGCGAGCGAGCCGGCCCGTCGTCGTTCTTTCGCGAAATTTCGCGAGGTTGCTTCCGCTTAGCGGTCGAGCTTGACCACGTTCTCGGCGGCCGGGCCCTTCTGGCCCTGCACAACCTCGAACTCCACGCGCTCGCCCTCGGCGAGGGACTTGAAGCCCTTGCCCTGGATGGCCGAGTGATGGACGAAGCAGTCCTTCTGCCCGTCTTCGGGGGTGATGAATCCGAAGCCCTTGGCGTCGTTGAACCACTTCACGGTGCCGGTGATACGCATTCCCGTACTCCTAGGTGTTGTGTGGTCGGAGTCCGGTAGTGCCGTACGTCCCGACTACGCTGTTTATTCGCGGATTACTGCCCCCACGATGGGCCGCCTTTCCGAATCGTACCGCATTCACGGCTCAACTCGAAAAATGCGCGAAGTCAAAAAAAGGACCGCGCATGAGCGAGGTCCGATCGTCAGACTGACTGACACGCGAAGACGCATTATTGCAGAGGGTGAAAATACGACCACCTGAAGAATCTGTCAATAACGTCGTGGATGACTACCTTCCGGCATGACTTTGAAAACCAACCCCGGCGACACCGCCGTTGACGATTCGCCGGCCGACACCGGCTTTTCCTCCCTCGGACTCGACGCGCGTGTCCTCGCCGCGCTCACCACCCTGGGCTACGAGGAGCCCACCCCCATCCAACGGGCCGCGATCCCGCTTCTCCTGTCCGGCAGCGACGTCCTGGCCCAGGCCGCGACCGGAACCGGGAAGACCGCCGCCTTCGCCCTCCCCCTCCTCAGCCGCCTCACCCCCGAGGCGCACGCGCGCGAGCGACTTGGCGCCCTGATCCTCGTCCCGACGCGCGAACTCGCCATGCAGGTTGCCGAAGCGGTGCATCGCTACGGCAAGGAGATGCGGATCGTCGCCCTCCCGATCTACGGAGGCGCGTCGATGGAAACGCAGATTCGCGCGCTCAAGCGCGGGGTCGATGTCGTCGTCGCAACCCCAGGGCGCGCCCTCGACCATATCCGCCGCGGGACCCTGCAGCTCGCGTCGGTACAGACCGTGGTGCTCGACGAAGCCGACGAAATGCTCGACATGGGGTTCGCCGAGGATCTCGAGGCGATCCTCGAGGCTACCCCGAGCGAACGGCAGACCGCCCTCTTCTCCGCGACGCTCCCCCCGCGCATCGCGGCAATCGCCGGCAAGCACCTGCGTGACGCCGAGACGATCAAGATCGATCGCGAGCCCGTCGCTGCAGGGAAGACGGCGAAGGTTCGCCAGGTCGCGTACATCGTCCCGCGCGCCCACAAGATGGCGGCACTCGGTCGTGTGCTCGACATCGAACACCCCACCTCGGTCATCGTCTTCTGCCGCACGCGCACCGAAGTGGATGAACTCACCGAGACGCTCAACGCGCGCGGCTATCGTGCCGAGGCGCTGCACGGCGGCCTCTCGCAGGAACAGCGCGATCGCGTGATGCGGAAGTTCCGCGCCAACAAGGCGGACCTCCTCGTCGCCACCGACGTTGCAGCTCGCGGACTCGACGTGCAGCACGTCTCGCACGTGGTCAACTACGACGTGCCGTCGGCCGCCGAGTCGTACGTGCACCGCATCGGGCGCACGGGGCGCGCCGGACGCGAGGGGGTCGCCATAACGCTCGCTGAGCCGCGCGAGCATCGCCTCCTCCGGAACATCGAGTATCTCACCAAGCAGAAGATCGAGATCGCGCAGGTTCCTACCGTGGCCGACCTGCGCGCGCGTCGACTCGAGCTCACGCGCGCATCGCTCCGCGAGACGATGCTCGGCGGAGAGCTCGACGCCTATCGCGCGATCGTCGAATCGCTGGCCGAAGAGTTCGACCTGATGGACATCGCCGCCGCTGCGGTGAAGGTGATCGAGTCACACGAGGGATCCACCGAAGGCGAGCAGGAAATACCCGAGGCGCCCGCGCGTCGCGAGCGCCCGAGCGGCGGTCGCCAGTCGGCATCGTCGCGCACGGAACGGCCGGGGAGCTACCCGTCGGCGCGCGCCGAGCGTGAGAGCGCGCCGCGGTCGAGCTATCGCGCGCGTGAAGACGAAGGAGCGCCAGCCCGCTCTCGGCGCGAAGAGCGCGCCCCTGCCGGTGCACGGCGCGAGGAGGCCTTTCCAGCGCGCGGCAAGAAGCGCGCATCGCGCAGCGGCGGCTGGGACGTGGCGCGCCTCTACATCGGCGCGGGGCGCAAGTCCAAGGTGCGCCCTGCCGACCTGGTCGGGGCGATCGCCAACGAGGCGGGGATCGATGCGCGGGCCATCGGGGCGATCCAGATCTCCGATCGCTTCTCGATCGTGGAAGTCCCGGAGGAGATCGCCGACGACGTGGTGTCGGCGCTCCGCGCGTCCACGATCAAGGGGCGACAGGTGCTGGTGCGGCGGGACCGCGCCTAACGCCAGGCGACTCGCGCGACGCCGTTCCGCGCGCGCGAGCCGTGTGCACGGCGAGCGGGCGCACGGCAGGCGGGCGCGCATCATTCCTCCGTCTGGGGTTCAGGCGCGCGGCGTTCGGGAGTGTGACACGCTCGCGGGAGGTGTCGGTACACGATGCGCCCTTGAACAGAAGTACGCGCGTCAAACGACCTCCGTGACCTCTGTGAACTCCGTGAACTCTGTGGTGACCTGCTTTTGATCTGATGTCGAGTCATGCGAATTCGGACCGAGAAGTTCGCGGCGAACCCCTCCGCGTTCTCCGCGGCCTCCGCGGTTAATTGCCTTCTCCTTTCGCCGCATGCATGTGCGACGACGCTGAGAAAGTGCTTGTAGCCGTTGAGGTCACGGAGAACACTCTCATCGCGCGGCGCCGATCCCGAACACGTTGCACCCGCAGTCGGCGCCGGAACCCGCCGCCCGGCGCCGAGCGTTGAAAGCGGGATGACCGTCACCGCCGACGTCGGAACCGTTCTCGTCACCGGGGCCACCGGGTACATCGGGGGGCGCCTGGTGCCGCGCCTCCTCGCGGCGGGATACCGCGTGCGCTGCATGGTGCGCGACCCGTCGCGCCTCGAGGGGCGGCGCTGGCGGCGTGAGGTGGAGGTTGTGGCCGGCGACGTGCTGCGCCCCGAAACGCTCGCGGCCGCGATGGAAGGGGTGGACGTCGCGTATTACCTCGTGCACAGCATGGCGGTGGGGCAGTCGTTCCACGAGCGGGACATCGAAGGGGCGCGCAACTTCGCGCACGCGATGCGCGAAGCCGGGGGGCGCCGCATCATCTACCTCGGCGCGTTAGGCGATGAACGTTCGGACCTCTCGCCGCACCTGCGTTCGCGCCAGGAGACGGGCGACGCGCTCCGCGAGGGCGGGATCCCGGTCACCGAGTTTCGCGCGGCGGTGATCGTGGGTTCCGGCAGCCTGTCGTTTGAGCTCGTGCGCTACCTCACCGAACGCGTCCCGATCCTCATCTGCCCCCGGTGGGTCTTCACCCGCATCCAGCCGCTCTCGACGCGCAACGTCCTGGAGTACCTCGTCGCGGCGTTGTCGACGCCCGCGAGCGTGGGGGAGATCATCGAGATCGGCGGCGCCGACATCCTCACCTACGCCGACATGATGACCGGCTACGCCAAGGTGCGCGGACTCCTGCGCCGCGTGGTTCCGGTCCCGTTCCTCACGCCGGGCTACTCGGCGGGGTGGGTGCACCTCGTGACACCGGTACCGAGCAACATCGCCCGTGCGCTCATCGAGGGGCTGCGCAACGAAGTGGTGATGCACAGCGACGCGGCGCATCGCATCTTCCCGGACATCAAGCTCCTCAACTACGAGGAGTCGGTGCGTCTCGCATTGACGCGCCTCGACGCCGGCCACGTGGAGACGGTCTGGAGCGACGCGCTCTCCACTTCGGCGGGCGACGTGACGCCGGTCGTCCTCACGTCGCGCGAAGGGATGGAGATCGAGCAGCGCCAGCGCATCGTGCAGGCGACCCCGGCGCGCGTCTTCCAGGCCTTCACGTCGTTAGGCGGCGCCACCGGATGGCTGGCGATGAACTGGGCGTGGAAGCTCCGCGGGATCGCCGACCGCATGGTGGGCGGCGTGGGGATGCGCCGCGGTCGGCGAAATGCGTCGATGGTGCGGGCGGGCGATGCGGTGGACTTCTGGCGCGTCGAGCGCGTCGAGGACAACTCGCTGCTCCGGCTGCGCGCAGAAATGAAAGTGCCCGGGCGCGCGTGGCTCGAGTTCCTCGTCGCACCGCACGAATCCGGCGGCTCCATCCTCTCCCAGACGGCGATCTTTGCGCCGAAGGGGCTCCTCGGCTGGCTCTACTGGTACGCCATGGTCCCCTTCCACGCCTTCATCTTCAGCGGGATGATCGACGCGATCGTGCGCATGGCGGAGTCGCCGCAGGGGCAACCCGCCGGTGACACCGGCAGCTGACCGGCACGTTACGTCGACCTCGGGACCACGATGCACATCGCCCGGCAGCGCGCCTGTGGCGCTGCCGGGCGATGCGTCGACGGCGCTGCGCCGCGCTACTTCTTCTTCCCCTTCGGGGTAGCGCTCGCGTCGTACAACGCCATCGTCTTGTCTTCCCAGCCAAACTTCATGTTGCCGGACTTCTCGATCTCGCTGATCATCACCGTCGACGAATCGAGCGGCGCATCGATCGAGACCTTGCGCTCCATCAGCGACATGTCCTGCGGAACGAGGGCGATCGCGTACCAGCGGCGCGCTTCTTCGAGCGCGTGACGCAGCGGGCGGTCGACCACCACCAGTCTGCCGTTCGTCCACGCCAGCGCCTCGTCGATGACCGCCTTCGATGGCTCGGTCGCAACCATCTTGTTGTCCACCACGAGCGCCTGCCCGGCGGTGAGCGGGTGCTGCGTTTCACCAGCGCGAACCGTCACGCTTCCCTCCTCCACGCGAACCAACGCCGCGCTCGTCGCGGTGTCGAAGTTCACCGAGAACTTCGTCCCCGTCGCGATCACGGCCACATCACCGAGCCGCACTTCGAACGGGAGCACCCCTCCCTGCGCCACGTTGAAGCTCCCTGTTCCCGTGACTCGCACGGCTCGGACGGTCGTCGGGAAGCCCGGCGGAATGAGGAGATGCGAATCGGCGCCGATCTTCACCGTGCTTTGGTCGTCGAGCGTGACGGTGCCGATCTGTCCGAACTTGGAAATGATCTCGCGTGCGTCGGACGACTTGAGGAAGCGCGTGACCTTCGCTTCGGGCGATTCGCGGAAGATGCCGTACAGGAGCCCGGCCACCGCGATCACCACCGCGCCGATGTAGGCGAGCGTGACGAGGGGCGAGCGGTGCTTGGCCACGGCAGCCATGTGCTCCGCCGCCGCGTGGCGCGAAGCGTTGACCAACCCGGCGGCGTGCGCTGCGTCGGGCGGGGGGGGATGCAGCGCGGCGAGCAGGTGTCCCCACGCCTCGTCGACGGAGGGGATCTTCGCATCCGGACGGCGCACCGAGTGCGCGACCCCTTCATGGGACTCCAGGCGGTGCAGTCCGGCGCGGCGCGATTTCTCGCGGATCGCTGCCTCGTGCACGGCATTGTGCAGGAAAACCTCCAGCGCGTCGGCACTCTGGAATTCCTCGTGCTTGTCCCAGGCGCGCAGGACTGCCGCTTCGACGATGCGCGGTGCGAAGGCCGCCTCGTCCAGGTTCTCCTTGGCTTCCTCGATCAGCGCGTCGTAGTGCTCGCGAAAGAGCTTCTCGAGCGCTGGCTCGGCTCCCTCACGAACGCCGGTCAACACCTCGTTGGAAATCGGGGTGAACGTCGCAGGCATGGCGACCTCCAGTCGCACGGGTATGAGCAATCCTGCAACTCCGCTCCGTCCTCGCGCCAGAGGTGGACCCGATCGAATTCCGGGGGGTGGCCGGATTGCGTTTTGGGGAAGGAGTACTCCGAAATCGCCCCGTGGCCGGGGCGTCGCAGCCGATCACTGCGTCTGCCGGACGCATAGATTCCCGTCCATGCTGAAGGATTCCGACGGCGTTTCGACGGAGCTCGAGCGCGCCGCGACCCTGCTCGAGGGATCGCCCGACTTCGTGGTGCTCCGGCGGCTCGACCCGCCGAGTCGCTATGCGGAGGATGACGGCGAGCCGGTGAAGCGCGCCTTTTTCGTCGACGTCGAGACCACCGGGCTCGACGCGCGCGAGGAGGCGATCATCCAGTTCTGTGGCGTCCCCTTCGATTTCGCCCCCGCGAGCGGACGGATTCATCGCGTCTATCCGGCGATCGTCGGCTTCGAGGATCCCGGAAAGCCGATCCCCCCGTTCATCACCGAGAAGACGGGGATTACCGATGCGATGGTCGCGGGCCAGCAGCTGGACGAACGCGCGATCCTCGCGGCGCTCGGGGAGACGGTGCTGGTCATCGCGCACAACGCCGCGTTCGACCGCCGCTTCGTCGAGAAGCGCATTCCGTTGTTTGCCGATCGGCACTGGGCGTGTTCGATGGCCGACATTCCCTGGGACGCGAAGGGGATCGACTCACCAAAGTTGGAGTTCCTGCTCTACAAGCACGCCCGCGTCTTCTACGACGCGCATCGTGCCGACGAGGACTGCTACGCCGGCATCCATCTTCTCGCGACACCGTTCGCCGACGGCGTGCTGCCGATGCAGCTCCTCCTCGAGACGGCGCGCCGACCCATCTGCCGGATCGATGCGACGAACGCCCCGATCGAACAGAAGGATGTGCTCAAGTCGCGCGGCTACCGCTGGAATCCGACACGCCGGGTGTGGTGGCGCGTGATCGCGGAATCGGAAAGCGCCGACGAGGTGACGTGGCTACGCGCGGACGTCTACCTGCGCGCCGACGCGGCGCCCTCTGTCGAGCGCATCGACCTCAAGCGACGGTTCATCGAGCGGGAGTAACCGCGCCGCCAGCCGCACCGCGGCGTGGCAGCGCGCCTGCGAACGGGCGCGCGGCGGCGCGCCCGCTAACGGGCGCGACGGACCGCTCAGGGATTGCCGGGAGCGGGAACCGGGGTAGCAGGGGGCAGGGTCGCCTTGGCGCTATCGACGTATGCCTT
>CAZWVG010000068.1:21628-23267 GCA_964637355.1 uncultured Gemmatimonadaceae bacterium | reverse complement strand
CTGCCAGCCGATGTTTCCCTTCACGTCGGCCCAGACCATGTTCTCGCCCGGGATGTTGCTGTAGCTGCACGCCTCGCGGAACTCCTCCCACGTGCGCGCCTGGTCCATGCGCAGCGATGCGAGGTACGGCGCCCCGCCCGGCTCCATCCACGCGGCGCGCACCGCGTACGCCAACCCGCGCGCCGTGTCCTCGTAGACGACCGGGCCGTGGCGCGTGTACTTGAGCGTCACCAACTCGGGATTGCGCCCCTTCACCGGGATCGACTCGCGCACCGTGCGCATCGACTCCCAGACCCCGCGATACCGGTACTGCGAGCGGTTCGCCGGGTTGGTGTGATACACGTAGAGGTCCTCGCCGTCGGTCCCGAACACGGTGAGCCCCCACGCGCCGTACTCGTTATGCCCGATCGAGATGCCGGGAACGGTCGGCTCTCCGCCGCCGATCACGTTCCACCCTGGCGCAACGAGGTGCACGAAGTAGCGGAGCGATGGCGCGGCCTGCGCGCGGTGCGGATCGTTGGCCATGATCGCCCGCCCGTTGAGCGCGAGGCGCGGGCTCACGACCCAGTTGTTGCTCCCGATGTCGCGACGCGCGGTCTCGCGAAGCGCCGTGTCTTCCGCCAGCTGCATCGCCGCGAGGCGCTGCTCCGCCTCGGGGTTTCCGCGGTACGCCGTCTGGATGTCGCTCGCGACGAATCGCAGCGGGTTGCGGTAGGCGTTGTACAGGTCGAGGATCGGGGCGAAGAGCCCCGCCGTATCGACCGCCGCATCGAGTGCGAGCTGCGGCTCCCCTGGCCCGGGGTGGAACCACTGCACCTTGCGCAGCAGCTCGGCGCCGTTGCGGGCCACGAAGCGCCCGTACTCCAGTTCTTCGGTGATGTTGCCGAGCAGCCCCTGGTGGCGCGAGATCACCATCGCCGGCGTCCAGCGTCCCGGACGCGCGCCGAGGAGGCGCAGTTCGAGCGGCACCAACTCGGGATTGCGGGCCGCCTCGTCCACATAGGCGTTGATCCCGTCCACGAAGGCACCGACGATCGCCGCGCCGCGCGGATGGTAGCGTGCGAGATCCTCGGCGAGGCTCCCGCGGTACATGAAGAGTCGCGCCCCGATGTCGCGCTTCAGCTCGCGCTCGCCGAGGAGTTCGGCGACGGTTCCGGTCGACTGGCGCCGCCACATCTCGAACTGGAAGGCGCGGTCGCGCGCCGCGGTGTACCCCTGCGCGAAGAAGAGGTCGTGCTCATTGCGCGCGTAGATGTGGGCGATCCCCCACGCGTCGCGCAGCACCTCGACGGGCTGGCGCAGTCCCGTCAGCTGCAATGTGTCGGCGCGCTGTGCCCACGCGGTCGCAGGGAGCGACATCGCCGCGGCGAGCGACGAGACGGCGAGCATCGCGCCCATGAGCGCGGCGCGCGGCGCGGATTGCCGGCTGGTTCGCCAGGTGTTCGGGAATCGCATGAAATCTTCGTGCTGGAGTGAACGTCGCCGGCTCGGCGCGCCGGCGGCCGATGCGAACTTACCGACCGCCCCGTGTTTGGCCAGCGGACGCGACGAGCACCCTCTCGTACGCCACGCGAAACGCCACGCGAAACGGCGCGAGAAACGGCGCGAGAAACGGCGCGAGAAACGGCGCGAGAAACGG
>CAZWVG010000068.1:0-21528 GCA_964637355.1 uncultured Gemmatimonadaceae bacterium | reverse complement strand
CGGCGCGAGAAACGGCGCGAGAAACGGCGCGAGAAACGGCGCGAGAAACGGCGCGAGAAACGGCGCGCGAAACGCGACGCCGGGAGGATTCGTAGGGAGCCATGAGCACGACGGTGGCGAACCCGATCCCGGAGGGCGCGATGATCCTCGCCGACGTCTTCAAGTACGTCTTTCTGGTACTCGGTGCGCTGGTGGTCATCGTGTGCTACTGGCTCGCGACCACGGCGCTCTTTCCGGCGGCGGTCGAGCGTGCGCGGGTCGCGTACGGCGCGCGCCCCCTGCGCCTGACGGCGATCGGCGCCCTGGTGACGATTCCGCTCGTCCTCCTCGGGCTCGTCCTCCTCAACGCCGCGCCTAACGCGGCGCTCAAGCTCGCGGGTGCCGTCTCCGTGGCGCTCCCGCTCGTGCTCGGGCTCGCCGGGTCTGCCGGATTGAGCGAACGGGTCGGGCGAGGGCTGGTCCACGCCGATGATGCCCGGACCCCGTGGCGCCGCTCCCTCCGCGGCGGGAGCGTGCTCGCCCTCACCTTCCTGCTTCCCATCGTTGGGTGGTTCGTCGTGCTTCCGGTGGTGCTGATGAGCGGATGCGGGGCCGTGCTCCTCGCGATGCGCCACCGTCCGGAATCGTCGCCGCTCGAGCTGGCGAGCGCGGCATGACATCCCGGCGGCGCTTCCTCGGCGCCACCGGGGCGCTCGCTGCGGCCAGCGCGCTGGGCGGCTGCGCCGACGACCGCGCACTACGAGCGCTCTGGCTGGGTGATGGGTCTTCGGCGTTCGAGCCACCAGGGGGGACATCGATCGATCCCGTCTCCCACGCGCTTGCGCGCCTCACGTACGGCGCGCGCCCGGGCGACTACGCACGCGCGCGCGCGATGCACGCCTCGCCCGATGGCGCGGCACGCGCGTTCGTCGAGGCGCAGCTCACGGCGCCGCGTCACGACGATTCCGCCGACCGCGCCGTGCGCCGACTCGAGCCACTCGCCGAGCCGGCCGGCGAACTCTTCGAGTACCAACCGACGCTCCTGCGCGAGCAGCTGGTCTCGGCGACATTGCTGCGCGCGGTGTACGGCGACCGCCAGCTGCAAGAGGTGATGACCAACCTGTGGGCCGATCACTTCAACGTCGACATCTCCAAGGGCGATTGTCGCTGGCTCACGCCGGCCTTCGTGCGCGACGTGCTGCGCCCGAATGCGCTTGGGTCCTTCCCACAGCTCCTCCGCGCCGTCGTCCTCAGTCCGGCGATGCTCTGGTACCTCGACGGGCGCGTGAACCGGCGCCGATCGCCCGACGAGCACCCCAACGAGAACTACGCGCGGGAGCTGCTCGAGCTGCACACCCTCGGTGTGCACGCCGGCTATACGCAGGACGATGTGATGAACGCCGCGCGAGCGCTCACCGGGTGGACCGTTCGCGCGCGCCACGAGTCGACGTTCGGCATCGGGCGTGTGGAGTTCGACCGCGATGCGCACGACGACGCGGAGAAGGTCGTGCTCGGGGAGCGGATCCCGGCCGGCGGGGGGGCACGCGATGTCGACATCCTCCTCAACATCGTGACCGCGCACCCGGCGTGCGCGCGCTTCGTGGCGACGCGCCTCTGCCGACACTTCATTGCGGATGACCCGCCCGTTGCAGCCGTCGACGCGGTCGCACGGACCTTCGCCGCGACCGGTGGCGAGATCGTCCCGTCGCTTCGTACGTTATTCGGCACGCAAGAGTTTGGTGTCGCGCGTGGGGCGCGGTTCAAGCGCCCGTTCCACTTCGTCGTCTCGGCGCTGCGCGCGACCGGCGCCGAGACCGACGGCGGGCGCGCAACGATCGCCTGGCTCGAGCGACTGGGTGAGCTTCCCTTCCAGTTCCCGACACCCGACGGCTACCCCGACGAGGCGGGTCCGTGGCTCGGGACGCTGCTCTGGCGCTGGCAGTTCGCCGCAGCACTCGCCGAGGGGCGCATCGAGGGAGTTCGTGTCGACGCCGCGACACTCTCGCGGCGCGCTGGAGGAGATCAAGGACTCCTTGCGCATCTCCTCGGCCGCGTCCCATCACGCGCGGAGGTCGACGCCGCCCGCGCCTCGCGCAACGCGCTCGCGCTCGCGCTGTCGTCCCCCGCCTTCCAGCTCACCTGAGCAGGAGGACGCCAATGACGACCTTCTGGAGCAACGGGGAGCGAGACGATCGGCGCACGCTGGTGGTGGTCTTCCTGCGCGGTGGCGCCGACGGACTCGCACTCGTTCCGGCGATCGGTGACGACGCGTACCACGTAGCGCGCCCCACGATCGGCATTGCCAGTCGCGATGCGATCGCGCTCGACGATCGCTTCGCGCTGCACCCGCGCCTCGCCCCTCTCGCTCCCCTCTTTCGCGACGGGGCGTTAGGCGTCGTGCACGCCGTCGGTTCTGACGACACGACGCGCTCGCACTTCGAGGCCCAGGATCGCATGGAGCACGGCGGGGCGATAGCCGGTGGCTGGCTCGGACGCTTCATGCGCGCTCGAAATGGTGGCGCCGCCGGTGCGCTTTCGGCGGTGGCCATGGGGCAGGAATACCCCGAGTCGCTGCGCGGGGCGCCGTCGGTCGCGGTGATGCGTTCGCTCGACGACTTCGCCTTCGCCACGGGAGACGGTCCGCTACTGGGTGCGCTGGCGACGCTGTATGGCGGGGAAACGTCGGCGTTAGGCGGTCGGCTCGCGTCGGCGGCGCACGATACCGTCGCGGCACTCGATCGCATCGCCGCGTTACGCGCGGCGACGCTCCGGTCGCGCCGGGGCGCCGAGTATCCGGACGACGACTTCGGGCGCTCGATGGCCGAGGTCGCGCGCCTCATCCGGGGGCGGGTCGGGCTCTCGGTCGCCACCGTCGACCTGGGCGGGTGGGACTCGCACTTCACGCAGGGAACGCTCCTCGATCCGCTCATGGACCGACTCGCGCGTGCCCTCGTCGCGTTTCACGCGGACGTGGGCGTGGAGGAGATGGCGAACGTCTCGGTGGTCGTGATGACCGAGTTCGGGCGACGAGTGGCCGAGAATGCGTCCTTCGGCACCGACCATGGGCGCGGGAGCGTGATGTTCGTCCTCGGCGCTGGGGCCGAGGGAGGGCGCGTACGCGCGCGGTGGCCCGGGCTCGAGACGGGCGTGCTCGACGGACCGGGCGATGTGCCGGTGACGACAGACTATCGCGAAGTCTTAGCGCCGATTCTCCGCCTGCATGGCGTTGCACGTGGCGACGCGGTCTTTCCCGGATGGCCGCGTTAAGCCTCCCGTCATCTAGCAGCATCTAGGTTGTCGTCATCACCTGCTGGTTTGGTTCATGACCGCGCAACCGCTCATCAATCGCCCCGCCGTTCGCCCCGCCCCCGACGCGTCCGTTGCCGGCGCCGTCAATGCCGGGCCGCCAGGCGCAAGCGAAGCGAACGACATTCATCTCTCTGTCATCATCCCCACCTGGAACGGTGGCGAACGCCTTGCCGAAACGCTCAGCAGCATTGCACGATTTGCCTGGGAACAACCCTTTCCCGTCGAACGCATCGTCATCGACGACTGCAGCGGGCCCGACACCGCGAAGGTCCTCACCGACTGGCAGCGCAATGACCCGACACTGCGCATCGTTCGCAACGAGGTGAATTCGGGGAAGGGATTCTCCGTGGCACGCGGGATGGCGCTGGCGCAGGGGAGGTACCGGGTCTTCCTCGACTCCGACCTCGCGTATCCTGCAGAGGAGATCACGAAGATCCTGCATCGGCTGGAGCACGGCGCCGATGTCGCGATCGCGACGCGCACCGATCCGCGCTCGCGCTACCTCATGAGTCCCGCGTACTTCCACTACCTGTACACTCGGCACCTGATGAGCCGCATCTTCAACATGATGGTGCGCATCACGCTCCTTCCGGGCATCGCCGACACCCAGGCCGGGCTCAAGGGATTCACCGCTCAAGCGGCAGATCTCATCTTCCCACAGCTCTCCATCCCACGCTTCGGCTTCGACCTCGAATGCCTTTTCATCGCCAGGCAGCATGCGATGACGATCGCGCAGACGCCGGTCGAGTTTCATTACAACAACGAGCCGAGCACCGTGCACTTCGTGCGCGACGTGATCGCGATGCTCCGCGACATCGCGCTCGTGCGGTGGCATGGCTGGCGGCACTTCTATGTCTGAGCGACGCCTCATCGTCAACGCCGACGACTTCGGACTGTCGCCCGGCGTCTCGCGCGGAATCGCCGAGGCGATGGCATCGGGGATCGTCACGTCGACGTCGGTGATGGTCAATATGCCCGACTGGCGCGACACAGTGGCGCGCCTGCGCGATCTCCCCGCGGGCGTCGGCATCGGGCTGCACTTCAACCTGGCAGCCGGTCGCCCGCTCACCGACGCACGCTCGCTCGTCGATCCACGGACCGGGTCGTTCCACTCGCTACCACGTCTCGTCATGCTTGCAGCTGGCGGGCGCGTGCGACGCGAGGAAATCGCTGCCGAATGCGCCGCGCAGCTGCACCGCCTCCGCGCCACTGGCCTTCGCATCTCGCACGCCGATAGCCACCGTCACGTGCACGTGCTCCCGGTCGTCGCCGAGGCGATCGCGCCCGTGCTCGACGGACTCCCGACGCGCATCCCCGTCGAGTGGTTGCCGGGATCACGCCATCCGATGCGCGGGGTGATGAAACGATGGATCATTGCCGGTGCGCTGCGCCGCCGTCGAGCGCCAACGTCGCGGCGCGCGCGCGCCGATCACTTCACGGGCATCTCGCTTCAGGGATCCGCACGATTCTCGGCACAGCTCGCGCAGCTGGTCGATGCGCTCCCCGCCGGGACCACCGAGCTGATGGTTCACCCCGGCTACGTCGACGACGCGCTCCGCGCGGTGGACGAATTCGTCGACATGCGGGAGGAGGAACTCCTCTCCCTCATGTCACTGGCGCTGCGGCAGCGTCTCCGCGACCGCGGGATTGTGCTCGTCGCACAGCGAGCAGCTCGCACTGCAGCGTGATCCACACGGCGAGGCAGGGAAGCGTCTTGAGCTTGTAGTCGACGATCAGCACGCGAAGCGCGCGCGGCACGGCGTCGCTGCTCCCGATCGAGACCACCAGGAGCACGGCGGCGAGGAGGGCGACATCGAGCGTGCGCCGCGCCGACAACACGAACCAGATCGAGACCCCGACCATCGCGATCACGAAGGATGGGGATTCCACCTGGTGGTTGAAGATCGTGCTGAAGATCAGGATCGATGCCAGAAGGCGCAGGCGAAATTCGGGAACGTCCCACTGCGCCACGCGGAGCAGCGGGAGGAGGAGGAGCGCGAGCCCGGCCAGCTGTATCGGCCAGTTTGGCCAGTCGACGTGTAAGGCGAGTCTCACCCAGTGCATCACGCCACCGTACAACCCGGCTCCCCCTCCGGTGGCGCCGGCGAGCGCGTCGAGCCGCTCGAGCGCGCGCCACGAGGTGTACTGCGCGAGTAGCGTCCGCGCCGGCGTCACGAGCAACGGCAGGAGCACGACCGCGCCGCCAGCCGCAACGGCGCTGGCGGCCATGCGCACTTTACGCGGATGGAAGATCGCCGGTGCGATCGCCAATATCGGGAAGAGCTTGATCGCCGCGCCCAGCGCGACGGCCATCGCCGCGCCAAGCTGCTGCCGGCGTTCCAACCACACGAAGGCGAGCACCATGAGCGCTGCAACGAGCGCGTTGCTTTGCGCCCGCTGCGTCGTGCGCAGCACCTCCATGAACATGAGGACGAGCGCGACGTTGGCCTCGCGCGCGGGGAGGAGACGCCGGACGGCGTACCACAGCGCCCCCACGTTCACGAAGTTCCAGAGCGCCAGGCCGGCCAGCGTCGGCAGGAGCGCGAACGGGGCGAAGAGGAGCGCGAACGTGGGGCTGTACTTGAACAGGTCGACCTGCTCCGCCGGGTACGCAGCGTACAGATCGCGCCCCGCAACCAGGTGGCGGAACGACTGCGCGAAGATCGCGAAGTTGTAGTCGACGTGGGTGAACGATTGCTGGATCACCACACCAACGACCGATAGCAGATACAGCGCGAGCACCCAACGGTCGATTGGGTGCTCGAGCAGCGGTTCGTGGTCCGTGGTCACGCGCATGCGGGGAGGCGGGGCGGCAGCGCGCGGCACACTCGTGCGTGCCGCGCTTCCGCGTCCGCCCAAGCCGATCACATCACCGTTCCCGGCTTCTTCTTCACGACGACGCCGTCCACCTTCGCCGCTTCCAGCAGTTTGTTGAAGGCGGCGATGTCGACGTTCTCGATCGTGTCGACCTCGCTGCGCAATACGCTCCAGAGCTTCTCCAGCTCGGCCAGCCGCTCCTTGACGCCGGCCGTCACCACCGGGTTCCCCTCGAGCTGTCCGAGGAGGAAGCCATACTGCCCGTTGATTCCGTTGGCGTAGTTGATGATGTCCTGCCCGTTCTGCGCCTTGGTCGTGAGCTTGGGATCGACCGCCTCGAGCTTCTTGGTGATGGTGCCCCCCATCGCGCCGATCGCCTTGGCGCTGTCGGCGTCCTTGGTGCGCGTCACGAAGCCTTGCACCTGCGTCTTGAGGTCACGCACGTGGAGCACCGCGTCGTGGATCTCGCCGATGCGCGAGACGAGGAGTCGCGCCAGCGAGTCGCGCTCCACCAGCTGCGGCATCGGCGTCACGCGACGCGGATCCTGGCGCACCTCGAACGAGCGCGTCTGCGTGTCGGAGCCCACCGTCAGCCGCACCGAGTACTGCCCCGGGAGCACCTGCGCCCCGGCACTCGGCGCGCCGAACAGGAGGACACCGGGGAGCGTCGTCGGAGCGGGGCGTCGCAGGTCCCACGAGAAGGTGTTGAAGCCGGCCTTCGGCGCGAGGCGCGCGTTCCCGGTCCCCGTGGTGTTGGAGTAGCTCCGCACCACCGCCCCCTGGCTGTCGAGGAACTCGAGCTTCACCGTCGTCCCGCTGTCGGGCTTTGACGCGAGGCGATACGCGACGACGGCGCCACCGGGCGGGTTGCGTCCGGCGACGTCGGCTCCACCACCGCCACCGAATCCACCGCCACCCGTCCCGATGGTGGCTGTTCTCGGCGTGTAGAGGTGCATTTTCGCCGCGACCAGCGAGTCGGCGTGCTGGCGAATCACCGACAGGTCGTCGAGGATCCAGAAGGCACGCCCTTCGGTGGCGGCGATGAGGTCATCGTGCCGCACGTCGAGGTCGGTCACCGGAACCACGGGGAGGTTTCCGCTGAACGTCTGCCACTTGGCTCCACCATCGAACGAGATGTACATCCCGGTCTCGGTCCCCGCGTAGAGGAGTCCCCGGCGCGCCGGATCCTCGCGCACCACGCGCACCGGTTCCCCGTCGCGCAGCCCGTTCACCAGCTTCGTCCACGTCTTGCCGTAGTCGGTCGAGCGGAAGATGAGCGGCGCCGGATCGCCGACGCGATCCCGCCGATAGGCGACGTAGACCGTCGCCGGATCGAACGGGGAGACTTCGATCTCGTTGGCCAGTCCGTCGCCCCACGACGCCTGCGCAACGTTCGTCCAGGTCGTGCCGCCATCCCTCGTCAGCTGCACGTTGCCATCGTCTGTCCCGATGTAGAGCGTCTGCGCGTCGTGCGGCGACTCCTCGATCACGATGATCGTGCCGTACACCTCGCCGCCGGCGCCTTCATTGGTGATCGGGCCGCCCCCCCAGCCCTGCCGCGACTTGTCGTTCTTCGTCAGGTCCGGCGAGATCGGCGCCCACGACTGCCCGCGGTCGCGCGACCGCAGCAGCACGCTCCCGCCATGGTAGATCACGTTCGGGTCATGCTGCGAGACGACGATCGGCGCCGACCAGTTGAAGCGGTAGCGCGTCTTGTCGGTCGGCTCGGTGAGGTTCATCTCCGGGTACGCCATGATGTCGCGCGAGAGACCGGTCTCCTGGTCCAATTCGTCGATCAATCCTTGGTAGCATCCGCCGTACACGTAGCGCGGGTTCTTCGCGCTGACGCCGATGTTCGCGCTCTCGCATCCGGGGCCGTTCCACCAGTCGCGCTCCCCGATGAAGCCGTTGTCGCTGCGGCTCCGGATCACGACGGAGGAGTTGTCCTGCTGCCCGGAGTAGAGCTTGTACGGATAGTCGTCGTCGACCGTGACGTGATAGAACTGCGCGGTGGGCTGGTTGTCCTGCGAGCTCCAGCTGGCGCCGCCGTCGAGCGTCACTGCGGCACCGCCGTCGTTGGCATTCGCCATGTAGTTGCTGTTGGTCGGGTTGATCCACAGGAAGTGATTGTCCCCGTGGGTCGCCCGCTGAGCGGCAAATGTCTTCCCGCCGTCGATCGACTTCATCACCGGCGCATTCATCACCCATACCACGTCGACGTTCTGCGGATCGGCGAAGACGTCCATGTAGTACCAGGCGCGCGTCTGGATGAGGCGATCCTCGGTCATCAGGCGCCAGTGCTTCCCCGCATCGTCGCTCCGATAGAGGCCTCCCTTCTCCGCCTCGATGATCGCATACACGCGATCCGGATCGGCCGGCGACACCGAGACATCGAGATTTCCCATCAGCTTGGGGAGCCCCTCGGTGAGGCGCGTCCAGGTGTCACCGCCGTCGGTCGACTTCCAGATTCCGCTCCCCGGTCCGCCCGAGCGCACCATCCACGGCGTGCGCTGGTGATCCCACATCGCGGCGTAGAGGATGCGCGGATTCGTCGCGTCCATCGACAGGCCGGCTGCGCCGCTCGTCGCGTTCTCTCCCTTGAGCACGAGCGTCCACGTCTTCCCGCCGTCCATCGAACGGTAGATCCCGCGGTCGGCGCTCCCCTTCCAGCGGTCGCCCTGCGCGGCGACATAGACAACATCGGGATTGCGTGGGTGCACACGCACGCGCGAGATCTGCCGAGTTGCCGCAAGCCCGACGTTCACCCAGGTGCGTCCCTGGTCCGTGCTCTTGTAGACGCCATCGCCGTACGACGACGACTGCCCGCGCACCGCGTGCTCGCCGCTCCCGACGTAGATCACGTTCGGGTCCGACGGCGCCACCGCAATCGCGCCGATGCTCCCCGTCTTGAAGAAGCCGTCGGAGATGTTGCGCCACGAAATCCCGGCGTTGTCGGTGCGCCAGACCCCGCCCCCGGTCATGCCGGCGAAGTAGGTGAGCGGCATCGAGGGGATCCCCTCGACCGCATTCGCGCGCCCGCCGCGCGACGGGCCGACGTTTCGCCATCGAATCGCCTGGAAGACGGTCGTGTCGAAGGGAGTCGTCGCCGACGCGGGCGCGGCACTGCCGCGCCCCTGTGCTGGCATGGCCAGCGGGAGGGCGAGGAGCGGGAGGGCAGCGCCGAGGACCACTCGGCGCCAGCCGTGACGGGGGTGGTGCGCGATAGACATCACAGGAGGTGGCAGGTATTGAATGGGGAGCGGATTCGCGTGCGCGTAGCGCCGGATTCGGCGAGAGGCGCCGAGCCAACAAGCGGGACGAACCGAGCACGTTGCGGCGACCGCGCGGCTTCGGCAAGTATGAGCAAGTATGGTAACGTAGCGTGAACTGGCGCTGACTGTTGGTCGCGGCGGGCGGGCGGCAGCCGCGCCCCATCATCCTTCGAGGATCGCATGCCCCATCTCACCACCTCCGCAACACCGACGACCGACCTGTACTTCCAGGACCTGGGAGACGGTCCGCCGGTCGTTCTCATTCATGGGTGGCCGTTGAGTCACCGGATGTGGGAGTCGCAGGTCGCCGCGCTTACCGCGGCCGGCTTCCGCTGCATCGCCTACGATCGCCGAGGATTCGGCGAGTCGGAGCGGGCGACCGGGGGCTACGACTACGACACGTTCGCGTCGGACCTGAACGATCTCCTGGTGCACCTCGACCTGCGCGGTGTGACGCTCGCCGGCTTTTCGATGGGGGGCGGGGAGGTGGCGCGCTACATCGGGCGCTACGGCGAAGAGCGGATCGCCAAGGCCATGCTGCTCGGCGCGGTACCGCCGTTTCTCCTGAAGACGGCAGACAATCCCGACGCCGTCGACCAGGCGACGTTCGACGGGATGATCGCCGGAATCACCGCCGACCGACTCGGCTTCCTCGACCAGTTCTTCCCCGCGTTCTACAACGCGGATACCTGGGCGCCAGGAAGCAACGCGGACCTGATCGCGTTCAGCAAGTGGATTGCGTGGGGGGCGTCGCCGTTAGGCAGCCGCGCCTGCATCACCGCGTTTGGGACGACCGATTTCCGCGCCGACCTGGCGAAGTTCACCGTCCCCACGATGATCGTGCACGGCGATGCGGACCGCATCGTTCCGCTGGAGATCTCGGGACAGAAGTCGCATGCGCTGATCGAGGGGAGCCGGATCGAGGTGCTCCCCGGCGCGCCGCACGGGTTTGCGGCGACGCATGCGGCGACGCTCAACGCGCTGATGATCGACTTCCTTCGCGCGTGACGACCGATCACGACGGTCAGGGGACGACCTGCACCCCGAGCATCCCGCACGCCGCCGTCAGCTGCGGGTGTCCGCCGAGCGACTGCGCCGCACCCCAGGTGAGCGCCGACTGGGCGACGTCCCAGAGCGCGACACAGCGATCGACCGGACCGAAGCGCGAGACGTAGAGAATCCCGTCTACCTGCCCGCTTGGGACAGGAAATCCTGACGATCCGTTCGTCGCCGCCCACGCTCCCGCCATTCCCTGCGTCGCCGGATATCGCAACGGAGCATGCGGCGACACGAGAGGGGGAGCGGTGGTGTCGCTCAGCTGCAGTCCGTGCACGGCGATCGCCGCCACCAGGTCGATGAGGATGAGGTCGCGGTTGAGCGTTACCTCGGTGACGGCGTGCGACGCACTCAGCGTCGCTCGCGAAACCTGCGGCACCATCACTCCCCGGAAAACTCGCTCGTGGAGCACCCCGGTCAGCGCTTCGGCGATGTAGCAGACGCCCGGATCGGTCGAGGTGCGCGGTCGTGGCGGGTCAAACCGATTGGTGCCCAGCGAGCCAAGTGCCGGCCCGAACCAGTTCGCCGAGTTGCCGGGGGAGTGCCCGCGGAGGAGGGTTGCGCCGGCATTCCAGCGAGCGTAGCCCGCTGGAAGTCCGGCGTTGGGCCCGAAGTCGATGGATGTCATGCGGACGCCGCGGCGCCGGAGATCATGCGGCCGCGGGTGCCCCTTCGTCCGACGGCGTGACCAGATGCGTTACCAGCGACACGACGAGCGCCCCATCGCCATCGCGCATCGCCTCGAAGCCGCTCCTCGCCTCCCCTCCGTGGTCGAGGGCGAGCGCGGGCTGAGGGGTCGCCAAGAGGAGGAAGAGCTCCTGCGGAGCGATCACCTCACCTGCCGCACGCAACACCTCGGCGATCGCCGGGTTCGGGCGCGGGCGCTCGAGATCCGAGACGGGAGCCTCGAATTGGGCGACCGGATATCCGTATGACCCATCGCCAAGTGGTAGCGCCAGTACCCGCTGACTATCGCGCCACGATTGCAACGTCGCTCGTGAAACGTCCAGCTCTTGCTGCGCTTCGTCGGATTTCCAGATCCCTCCACTCCGCTCGATCGACTCGGCGAGTGCAATTCGCCCGCGCAGCGCGTTCATCGCCTCGGGGCTCGCCGGCGCACAGCGCGACATCAGCTCGGCGAAGGCGCCAAGGAACGCGGTGGGGGTGCTGGTCGAGAGGGCGCGCAGGAGTTCGCCCTTCCCCGCCGACGTGGCAACGTCGTAGGCCATCTGTGCCATCCGCGCGACGACGGCCTGAGCTTCGGGGGCGACCTTTCCATTGGGCGCCGACTCGAGGATCGCGCCTACCGGCTGATCGAAAAATGCGGTCATGGGTGCTCCGATATCTTACACAGTTGACGCTAGCGCGATGCGTACTGTGTGTCAATATCGGACAGGCACGCTGCGAGCTGCAGTGCTACGGCTTCGGCACCCACCGACGCGCGGCCGACGCCACGCCCTCGCAGGCACTCGGCGCGCGAGCCCGGCCGGCTCGCGCGCCGAGACACCCGCCCGTGATCACGGCCGAATCCACGCCGGGTTTCCACCGACCGCGCGCTGCCGGGCGATCGCGCCATCGCGCCGCATGGTGAAGACGTTCCACACGCCCCCCACCATTTCGCTGTACGCGAAGTGCCGCCCATCGGCAGACCAGGCAGCATCCACCTGGTCGCCCGGGAGGGCGAGCACCGACTGCTCTTGGCCAGCGAGATTCGCGATGACGATGTCCATCCCCGTGGTCGATCCCTGCACGGAGCGCGACCAGGCGATCGACGCGCCGTCGGGCGACCAGGTGGGATGGCGTGCGTTGAGGGTCGCGCCCCCATCGAGGCGACGCCTCCCGCTGCCGTCGGCATTCATGATGTAGATGTGCGACCCGCCGACGGGTGCAATCGACGCGTAGGCGATGGTCTTGCCGTCGGGCGACCAGGCCGGCGAGAGGTCGATGCTCAGCGGCGTGTTGGGCGTGAGGTTCACGACGTTGCTGCCATCCACGTTCACGACGAAGATGTCCTGATCGCTCCCGTTGGTGACACTTCCCGAGTACGCGATCTTCGTTCCGTCGGGGCTCCATGCTGGCTCGGATTCGGTCCCCGCCATGCGCGTGAGCCAGCGGATGTTGAGCCCATCCCGATCCACGATGTACAGGTCGTGCTGCAGTTCGCGCGTAGTCTGATCGAGCTGCACCACCACGAAGGCAAAGCGGCGCCCATCGGGCGACGGTGCCGGTTGCGACGAGACGTTGCCGGCATTCATGCGCGTGAGGTTGCCGAGCCGGTCACGCACGAAGATCTGCTGGCCGGCCGCCGAGGTGCGGTCGAAGATGAGCGACTGCGTCGGCGGGACGTCGACCTTCACCGTCGCATGGGTTTCGCGCCCCTCGCTGGCCACCGTTAGCGTCACGGTGCCGCTCGAGCGCGCCTCGAGCCGGCCGTTCGACGCCACCGAGACGACCGACGGCTCGCTCGATCCCCAGTACACCAGTCGCCCCGTCAGCTCTGCGCCGTTCGCCGCCAGCACGCGCGCCGAGAGCATCGCCACGTCGCCGATCTCGAGCTCGAGGCTCGTCTCGGAAAGAACCACGCGATCGACGGCGATCGGCCGGACGAAGATTCTCGCCTCCGCTGAAATTCCCTCGATCGTCGCTCGCACCACCGCGAATCCCTCGGCGACGGCTGTCAGTCGCCCGGTGGCATCGACCGTCGCGACCTGCGGGTTGAGCGACTCCCATTGCTGTGCGCGATCCGTCAACTCCGCGCCGTTCTGGTCGGTCGCCACTGCGTGCAGGAGATAGCTGGCCCCTGTCTCCAGCGTCACGGTGTCGGGGGTGACGGTGACCCCGTGCACCGGAATCGCGAGGATGGTGATCGTCGCCTGCCCGGCGACTCCCTCGCTGGTAGCCTGAATGGTGGCTTCGCCGGGGGCGACTGCCAGCACCAGACCGCTCTCGGAGACCGTCGCGACCGAGGGGCGGAGGCTTCGCCAGGTAGTGGGGCGAACGAGCGGGCGCCCTGCCGCATCCTTTGGCGTCGCGGTGAGCTGGATCGTCGAACCGACGCTGAGCTGCGTCGATGGACCCTGCACGTCGACGGCGCGAACGGGGGCGGGAGATTCGGGAGGTGCCGAGACGCTGGACGACTCGCCACAAGCGATCAGCAGCGCCGCGAGCGCGAGCGAGAAACGTGGAATCCGGTTGGTGCGTAACATGGGATGCTCCGTGAGATGTATGATTCGCGGCGCCAGGACTTCGTGGCGACGATTGCGAGCGGAACATGAGCCGCACGGGTTAAGCGGTTGTCGAACCGGCCGTTATCTGGTGAGTTAACGGCGATTTTTTTCGAAATTCCGTCGAATTTTCTCCCCTCGTTCCCCATGATTCGCCTCCAGACCCTCGGTTCGGTCGGCCTCGCGACGGATGGGGAGGAGGTCACGAGCGTCCTGTCGCAGCCCAAGCGACTCGCCCTGTTGGCGTTTCTGGCGACAGCGCGCCCCGTCGGTTTCCAGAGTCGCGATCGCGTCCTCTCCCTCTTCTGGCCGGAAAGCGACACGGCCAGGGCCCGGAACAGCCTGCGACAGGCGCTCCACCAACTGCGCCGCGCCCTCGGCGACGAGGCGATCGTCACGCGTGGCGAGAAGGACGTCGGTGTTGCTTCGGCGCTCCTCGAGTGCGACGCGGCGCAATTCGACGCGGCGCTCACCGAGCGTCGCGATGCGGATGCACTCGCCCTCTACCTCGGCGATTTCCTCCCCGGGCTCTACGTGCAGGACGGCGATGAGGCCAATCGCTGGATCGACGACGAGCGCATTCGTCGCAAGCGCGATGCATCCGAAGCCGCCCGGCGACTGATCGAGGGGGCGCGAGCCGCGGGCGATTTCGAGGGCGCGCTTCGCTGGGCGCGCCGAGGGGTGGAGCTCGAGCCGACCGATGAGGCAGCGGTTCGTCGGCTGCTCGAGATCCAGTCGGAGCTGGGCGATCTGCCGGGAGCGATGAACACCTTCGCCGAACTGTCGCGCCGTCTGGAGTCGGAGTTCGGGATTCGACCGGCTCGTGAGACGGCGAAGCTGGTGCAGGAGATAGGCGAGCGCCCCGCCGCCACCACGGAAGAGATGGTGGCACTCACTCCGAAGCTCGTGCCCACCACACCGGCGGGAGGCACGCGCGTGTCGGGATCGACGACGCCATCGGAGCCCGTCGCAACTGTGGCGCCGCTGGCGCCCCGCCACGGTGCAGCGACGACCAATCGGCCGCGGCGGCGCGTGCTTTCGGCGGTCGCCTCCCTCGCAGCGATCATGGCGATCGTCGCGATCGGCTGGTACGCCTTTGGGCGCACGGGACTCCCCGCTGCAGACGGTGGTTCCCCGAGCATCGCCGTGTTGCCGTTCGTGAACCTGAGCGGCGATGCATCCAACGAGTACCTCTCCGACGGGATGACGGAGGAGTTACTCAACCTCCTGGCGCGAGTGCCGGGGCTTCGCGTCGCCGCCCGCACGTCTGCCTTCTCCTACAAGGACAGTCGCGTCCCGGTCGACTCGATCGGGCGCGCGCTCAAGGTGCGTCACGTGCTCGAGGGGAGCCTGCGACGCAACGGCGACACCTGGCGGGTGACGGCCCAACTCATCGATGCATCCACCGGATATCACGTCTGGAGCGACAACTTCGAGACGAAGCTCGCCAGCGTGGTCTCGGTGCAGGACCAGATCAGCCGCGAAATCGTCGAGCGCCTGCGCGGCGACCTGGAGCCGGCGAATGCGGCGCCGCGGCGCGAACCGGCGAATCCCGATGCGATGGTCGCGACGATGAAGGGATGGCGTGCCTTCCGGCTCAATTCGCGCGACGCCTACGTTGCAGCCGTCGGGCTCTTCGAGGATGCGATCCGCCGCGACCCGAACTACGGCTATGCACACGCCGGTTTGGCCACGGTGCGCCACTGGCAGGCAGCGCTGCGATTCATCCCCCCCGACAGCGGGTACGACGCCGCGCTCGCGTCGGCCAATCGCGCCCTCGCGCTCGACTCCTCGCTCGTCGACGGATGGCTCATCCTCGGGCGCACCGCCGAGGTGCGCGACCGCGACTACCCGCGCGCCGAGGAACTGTACCGGCGCGCGATCGCCATCGCCCCGAGCGACCCGCGCGGCTACTCGCGGCGCGCGACGATGCTCGCGCGCCTCGGACGTACCGAGGAGGCGCTGCGTTCTGCGACGCGCGCGGTGGAACTCGACCCGGCGTCGCCCGCCGTGCACGCAGACCTCGCGAACCTCTACGGCGAGATGAATCGCTTTGCCGACGCCGAAGGGTCGCTCCGGCGCGCGCTCGCCCTCGATCCCGGCCACCCGATCCTGCTTGGCAACCTCGCGCTCAACCTCGCGCACCAAAAGCGGTATGCCGGCGCGGACTCGATCCTCCTGCTCCTCCGCGCGCAGAATCCCGACGACCCCACGCTCATGGGGCAGCACTCGTTCATTCTCGCCAACCTCGGCGAGCACGCGAGGGCACGTGCACTGGTCGACAGCGCCGGGCGCGCCGGGCTGTCGCGGGTGAACCTCGCGTCGACGCTGCTGGTCCTCGGCGACACGAGTGCGACGCTCTCGCAACTGGAGCGCGCGTTCGCCGAGCGCGACGACGGGCTGTCGGTCCTCCTCGACACAAGCATGTTCGCCGGATTGCGCACACATCCGCGCTACGTACAGCTGGTGTCGTCCGTGCGATCAGCTCTCGATCGGTAGTCCCTCGATCCAGCGGAGGATCGCGGCGGTTTCGCGCTCCGCTCCCAACCGCTCGAAGAGCGCAAGGGCCGCGCGTGCGTCGTCGAGCGCGTCGCGGGTCGCACCGATCGTGGCCAGCAGCTCGGCGCGGGCGCGGAGCGTCTCGGCTTCGTTGAGGAGCGCGCCGAGTTCGCGCGTACGTCCGAGGGCGAAGGAGAGGAGTTCGCGCGCATCGTCGAACTTCCCGAGCGTGGTGCAGGCCACACCGGCCAATCGCGCGGCATCGGCTTCGCGCACCGGGTCGCCGGCCGCGGCGAAGTCCTGCGCCACGCGGCGCGCCGCCGCCTCGGCGAGCGCCGCATCGCCGCGCAGCAACGCCAGCTCGGCGCGACCGAGCCGGGCGAGTGCGACGAGATCGTGCTGCGCCGCATCGCGGGCAAACTCCACGCTGCGCCCCTCGAATTCGTCGGCTTCGGGGAGGCGCCCAACGTCGCGATACGAGATCGCCATGTTGTGATAGCACTGCGCGAGCCCGCGGGCGTTCCCCAAACGCTGGTGAACCGACACGGCGAGGTTGTAGAGCGCCAGTGCCTCCATTGATTTCCCTTCGACGTTGGCGATCGAGCCAAGGTTGTTGGTCGCCTTGGCCATCGTCGCATCGTCGTCGTCGACGCGTGCACGCTCGAGCGCGTCGGAGAAGGCGCGTCGCGCGTCGTCGATCGCGCCGAGCTGGAACGCCGCGGCCCCCGCGAGCATCGTCGCCTTGCGCATGCTGCGACGATCTTCTCCCGCATCGAGGAGCGGAAGGATGTCGTCGAGCCACTCGCGCGCCTCGCGCGCACGCCCCGTGTACATGAGCGCTTCGGCAAGGAGCACCGCGCCCACGGGGACGTCGCGAATCGCTGCGCGATGCGCGTCCAGCAATGTCACCACGTCCCCCCAGGCACCCCGGAGGGCGAGGCGCTGCGCGTCGCCGGTAATGGCGCGAGGTCCCTCGTCCGGAAGCATCATACGAGGAGCTCGCGGCGCGAGATGGAGAGGGGGCGGCTACGCATCGTCGCCCTCGTCGCCGTCGTCACCGTTGCCGGTGCGATCGAGGAGGCGCTGCAGCCGCGTGCGCGAGATGCCGAGTCGACGCGCACTCGCGCTTTTGTTGCCGCCGCAGGCCTCGACTGCGCGTACCACCGCGTCGTAGACGATGTCGGAGAGACGCTCCGACTGCGCTCCATGCGCGCCATCGGCGGGAGCCCCCTGCAGCTCGAACTCGAAGTCCGCCTCGTCGATCAGGGGTTGGTTGGCGAGCAGCACCGTGCGCTCGATGAGGTTGCGAAGCTCGCGCACATTGCCCGGCCAGTCGCGCGCGAGGAGTGCGCGCTCGGCGCGCGCGCTGAACGCGGCGTTTGCCACACCGTATTCGACGGAGAATCGGGCGAGGAAGTGCCGGGCGAGCGGGAGGATGTCCTCGCGACGCTGCCTGAGCGGAGGAAGCGCGATGGGGAGGACGTTCAAGCGGTAGTAGAGGTCCTCACGGAACTGTCCCGCCTTGACGGCCTGCTCGAGGTGCACGTGCGTAGCGGCGATGACGCGCACGTCGATGGGGATCGCCCGTACGCCGCCCACGCGACGGATGCTGCGCTCCTGTAGGGCACGCAGGAGCTTTCCCTGCAGCGGGAGGGCGAGGTGCCCGATCTCGTCGAGGAAAATCGTCCCTCCCTGCGCCATCTCGAAGAGGCCGGGCTTGGCCGCCGACGCGTCGGTGAAGGCTCCCTTCTCATGGCCGAACAGGTCGCTCTCGAGGAGGTGCTCGGGGAGTGCAGCGCAATTGATGTCGATGAACGGCCCCTCGCGACGGGGGCCGTTGTAGTGGATGGCGCGCGCCACGAGCTCCTTGCCGGTCCCCGTCTCGCCGGTGACGAGCACGGTCACCCCTGCATGCGGGATGGCGCGCGCCGCGCGCTCGAGCGCCGCCCCTAACGCCGCACTGCCGCCCAGGATCTCGCGGAAGTCGTATTTGCGACGTTCTCCCTCGGCGAAGGTCCGGCGCTGCTCGCGGATGAGGAGACGTTCGGCCCCTTCCTTGAGCCAGCTGCGCAGGAGGTCGAGGTCTTCGGGGAGGACGAACAGTTGGTCGGCGCCCGCATGGATGACCGACGCCGTGAGACGGTGCCCGGCATCGGCGGCGATCGCGGCGAAGGTCACCTCGCCATCGGCGCGCAACTCGCGACAGGCGCGCGCCAGCTGCGACTCGTCGCCGCCAGCCGCAATCAGCGCGATGGCACCGGTCGGATCCACGCCCTTGGGAGTCGCCGCGCGCACGTCGAGCGCCAGCCCGACCTCGGTGGCGAGGGTGGGCCAGAGCGATGCGAACGAGTCGCTGATCGTTTGGACGACGAGCGTGGGGTCGGACATTACCAGGCGATCGCGTAGCTGGTGAAGCCGGTGACGTCGGCCTCGACTTCGTGCGTACCGGTCGACACGATCGTCGTCAGCTTCATCCAGGGCTGCGACGCGCTCTCGCGCTTCCAGATGGCGAGGAGCCCCTGGATCGTGGCGTCGTTCCCGTCGACCTTGCCGTCGTGGTTGAGGTCCTCGTCGGCCTCGAGGAAGCTGAGCTTGAGACGGGCTGGATCGGAAGGGGAGAACGTCAATCCCGAAGGTTCGAAGCCGACCTCGAGGTGCACCGGATCGAGCAACGTGATGGTGATCTGGATCGAATCGCCGGTGGCGAAGGGGGTGCCGTTGGGACGCGCGAGGAGGGCCCGCTTGGGGACGCGAAAGCGCAGGAAGACGGTGGAGTCGCGCCCGGATGCACGCGCCTTGTAGTACATGAAGACTTCCTGGTCCACTCCGGCGACGGCATAGAACTGCACCACGGGATTCGCGATCGCCGGTGCGCCCGTTGCGGCAGTCAGCAGGTTGACCTGCGTACTCGTGGTTCCCGGCGTCGGGACGGTCGGGGTTGGAGTACCAGGGCCACCGACGTCGGATGACGAACACGCGGCCATCACGATGATGGCGAGCATGCCGATGTACCGGGCGCGGGTTTGGTTGATCACGACGATTTCCTCATGACGGAGTCGGCAACGCCGACGGCGAGAGCGCTCGAAGGAACCTTGCTGCGCGCGTGGGGAGGGACCGATCCGAGTGGACCTGTCCCTCCCCGCCGGTTCGCGCACGTGCTGCGGCGCGCCAGAAACGCGCGCCGGCTGCGGCGCGCCAGAAAGGCGCGCGCGCAGCGTTTGGATTCACCCGCGGCGATCACGACGCGGGAAATACACCACGAACGATCACGCTCCCACCAGTGGTGCGGACTTCGGCAGTGAGCCCCGCCGCAGCCGTGGGGACGGTCTGTCCGAGCTGCGTGCTCAGCTTGATGCGCGCATTGCCGAGTGCGTCGACCGTGGCCGTCGCGCCGTAGCGCACACCGTTGACGAAGAATTGCACCTGCGTACCGGGGCGCACATCCTCGACTTCCATCTCGAGTTCGCGGACGTTGTTGTTGTTGCGGGAGTCCCACTGGGCCTTGCCGCTGGCGCGACCGAAGCCGCCGCCGGCGATCGGCGAGAGGTTGGCGATGAGGCGGATACGCGTCGCGCTGCGCGCGCTCGCGGTGCTGTTGCTCCCGGTGATGGACGAGCTGTTGAGCGACGGGGAGCTGGCCGCGGTCGGGGCCGTCGCGTCGTTGGCGCAAGCGGTGAAGGCGACGGCGGAAGCGAGGAGCGCAATCGCGGTACGGATGGAGCGGGTCGAGGTAGGCATGGGAATATCCAGGGTGTTGAGGAAGAGGGAGGGCCTGGTGTGCGAGCGAGGCGCAGCGGTGCGCTCGCGGTGCACTTTTCCTCATGGGCAAGGACGGCACCCGTGCCGCGCCAACCGTAAAGCGTTGCAAGTGCATCACTTACAGGAAATGTGATGCAGCGCACCCCGTAGCGTTTCGGCGCACGACTGTCTTGTTTCGCACCGTCAGCGGGGCGAGCGACGGGACTGCGGCGGGGCGGCGGGAGTTCCCCGATGCGCGCGCGGCGCCTTTCCCGTAGAATCCGGAGCGCGGCCGCCTGACGAGCGCCAGCCATGCAGGTGACCGTCGGTGTCCCGCGCGCGCACCCTGCCTGGAGCTGCTTCATGACCGATGTGATGTCGTCCGAATCTGCCGCCCACGCGACGGACTCGCGCCCGCACCTGGCCGCCCCCGACGAGAACCCGTCCTTCATCAAGGGACTCTTTCTCGGGGAGATTCGCGAATCGATGGTCTTTCCCTTCCCGACGATTGCCCCGGACGAGAAGGAGAGTCTCGACGCCATCCTCGACGCGTTCCGGTCGTTCGCCCGCGACAACATCGACGCGAGGAAGCACGACCATGACGGGCGCTTCGACGACGCCATGCGCGAAGGCTTTCACGCGTTAGGGCTGATGGGACTGAACATCCCCGAGGCCTACGGCGGGTTCGGCGCGTCGGCCAAGGTGTTCAATCGCGTCTTCGGCGAGATCGGCGCGACCGACCCGGCGCTCGCCGTGTACTTCGGCGCGCACCAATCGATCGGCTGCAAGGGAATCGTCCTGTTCGGGACGGAGGAGCAGAAGCAGCGCTGGCTCCCGCGCTGCGCCAGCGGCGAACTGGTGGCCGCATTCTGCCTCACCGAACCCGGTTCGGGATCGGATGCGCAGGCGATGAAGTGCACCGCGGTACCATCGGAAGACGGGAGCGAGTACGTCCTCAACGGGACGAAGATCTGGATCTCGAATGCCGGGTACGCGGGGATCTTCACCGTCTTCGCCAAGGTGCCGGTCACGATCGACGGGAAGGCGAAGGAGCGGGTGACCGCCTTCGTGGTCGAGCGCGACAGCGCAGGCGTGAGCCTGGGAAAGCTCGAGGAAAAGATGGGGATCAAGGCGTCGGACACGCGCGCGGTGATGTTCGACAACGTGCGCGTGCCGGCAGCAAATCGTTTGGGCGAGGTGGGACAGGGGTTCAAGATCGCCCTGGAGATCCTCAACTCGGGGCGACTGGGGCTCGCCGCCGGTTCCGCGCGCGGGACGCGGCACATCATGAACGAAGCGATCGTCTATGCCCGACAGCGCGAGCAGTTCGGCCGCCCCATCTCCAGCTTCGAGATGCTGCGCCGCAAGATCGCGCTGGCCGCCGCCGAGTGCTACGCGGCCGACGCGGCGTGGATGCTCACCGCGGGAATGGTCGATCGCGGTGGGGTGGACTTCTCGCTGGAGACGGCGGCGTGCAAGGTGTTCTCCTCGGAGATGTCGTATCGCGCCTCCAACGAAGCGCTGCAGATCGCCGGCGGGATGGGCTACTCCAAGGAGTTCCCGTTCGAGCAGAGCGTGCGTGACTCGCGCATCATGCTCATCTTCGAGGGGACGAACGAGATCCTGCGGGCGCT
>CAZWVG010000067.1:4580-23271 GCA_964637355.1 uncultured Gemmatimonadaceae bacterium | reverse complement strand
GGTCGCTAGTGGAGCTGACCGTTGCCGCCCGCAGCGATGTGGGCATGATTCGTTCAGGGAACGAAGACGCGTTCTTCGCCCATGCCACACGAGAGAAAGGCGTCTTCATCGTCGCCGACGGGATGGGAGGACACGCCGCCGGCGAAGTGGCCAGCGAAATGGCGGTCCAGATCGTCGCCCGCGAGCTGCAGGAACTCTCCGACGTACACGGCGAAGGGGCACGCTCGCTGGTCGCGGAGTCGCTCCGCATCGCCAACCGCGCGATCTACGATCGCACGATCCAGGAGTCCGACAAGCAGGGGATGGGGACGACGGCCTCGGTGCTCGTCGTGGCGGGGGCGCGGTACCTGATCGGACAGGTCGGTGACTCGCGCGTCTACCTCCTGCGCGACGGCGCGCTGCGGCAGCTCACGAAGGACCACTCGTACGTGCAGGAACAGGTCGACGCCGGCTTTCTCACGCCGGAGCAGGCGCGCTATCACCCGTACAGCAACGTGATCACGCGTTGTGTGGGGGCGAGTGACGTGGTGGAGCCCGACACGTATTCGGGAGAACTCAAGATCGGCGACGTCTTCCTCGTCGCGTCGGATGGGCTCACCGGGATGGTCGACGACCGTCGGCTGCAACAGCTCCTGCTCTCCCGTGCCTCGGCCGGGCGTGTGGTCGACGCGCTGATCGCCGAGGCGAACTATCGCGGAGGGTTGGACAACATCACCGCGGTGGTCGTGCAGGTGCTGCAGATCGACTCCCCTGGGTCGGACGACCCCACCACCGAGGGTCCCGCGTTCGCCGGGTGATGCCATGAGCGCGCCGGAGCGGGACGCGGAGACGGTGGAGTCGCTCTCGGCGCTCTACCTGGGGAACATCCTCTACGCGTTGGAAGCGACGGCGGTCGGCTTCGACGCCGACGGGAAGACCGAGCACGCCGCGTTCTACCGCGGCATCGCGCGCAAGCTTGCGGAGGCGCGGGGGCGGGAGAAGGGGTAGGCAGTCCGCGGTCGATCCGAGTACAGACAGCTCCTTACCACAGAGGTTCGGACCTCAGGGAGAACACGCGCCTTCGTAGTTCTCCGCGAACTCCGCGAACTCCGCGGTTCAATGCTTTTCAACCGCGGAGTCCGCGGAGTTCGCGGAGGGCTTGAGCGCACTGCGCGGCGGGGATTCAGAGGATCCCTGATCTCCGTGCCCTCCGTGCCCTCCGTGCCCTCTGTGGTTAAAGACTTCTGAGCAGAGAGGCGCTACGGGTAGGCACGCTCCGATCTCCGCACTCGCGTGCGACGCATAGTTCTCCGCGGACTCCGCGGACTCTGCGGTTCAAAGCTTTTCAACCGCAGAGTCCGCAGAGTTCGCGGAGGGCTGTGTCGCGCGCCGCGGCTCACCCCGCGTGCACGACCTCCAGCACGCGCTCCGATGTCAGCGGAATCGGCCGCGCCGAGAACACGCGGAGCCAGCGCGCCGAGCGATAGAGCTGCTCGGACATCTGCGGGAGGTGGATCGCACCGCGCAGTCCAGCGTTAGTCAGTTGCACGACCTCGCCGGTCCGCCGCACCACGGGGATGTCGAGCCCGAGCATCTGCGTTTTCTCCGGATAGTCGAGCAGCAGTTCACCTGAAGCGAGTCCGAACTCCGAGGCGAGGGCGTTCTCGACGGCGACGACGCGCCCGCGGTCGGCGGCGATCCACTCGCCGACATCCTCCGAGAGCTCGGCGGCGGGACACTCGAACGCGCGCTTGTAGAGCTGCCGGTTGCGCAACGCGTCGAGCAGCGGCGACGGCGCGCGCGTCTCGATCAGGTGGAGGAGCGATTCGTCGGTGAGGCGCGCCAGCTCGTTGACGCCAAGTGCCCCGGCCTGGAGGGACTGCTCCACCAGGCGCTTGTACATCGCCGTCGCGCTGCGCACGGCGTGATGCCAGTACACGTTGCGGTACATCTGGTACTTGGCGAACAGGAGCGACTCGAGCGCCGACAGCCCCTTCTCGAGGACGCCGATGCGAAGCGACGCGGACGACGGGTCTCGCACGACGGTGAGGGCGTTGATCAGGCGATCGGCGTCGATCGCCCCGTACGGGACGCCGCACATGAGCGTATCGCGCCGCAGGTACTCGATCTTGTCGAGGTCGAGCGACCCGGACACCAGGCCCTGCAGCGGAGAGTTGGACGATCCGCGGATCAGGTCGAAGACGCGCTCGGGGGCATCGGGAGCGAGTTCGCGGAGCGCCTCGCCGACTTCGCCGGTCGTGATGAGCGGGCGCGCGACCTCCTCGTGATGCGGGGCTCCGATCTCCTCGAGCGCGTGAGAGAACGGATAATGCCCGATGTCGTGCAGGAGCGCGGCGGCCCGCACGATCGATGCCTCACGCGGATCGGTCTCGCCGAGCGCGCCTCGCGCGTCGAGCAGCGCGAGCGTCACCCCGGCGAGGTGGTATGCGCCGAGTGCGTGCTCGAATCGCGCGTGTGTCGCGCCGGGGTAGACGAGGTATGCCCACCCCAGCTGCCGAACGTAGCGAAGGCGCTGGAACACCTGCGTGTCGATGAGGCGCAACGCGAAGCCGTCGACGCGGATGTTGTTCCAGAGCGGATCGCGGATGATGACTGTCATGCCGAATGCGGCGTCATGCCTGCTCGTCGCGAAGTGACTGGGGGAAAGATGGCGAACGGCCGCCCGGCAACATCATCGATTCGTTGCAGGGCGGCCGATCGTATTGCGTAGGGACGTCGCCGGGAGACTACGCCCCCGGTCCAGCGGCGGCGATCGCCGGGTCGACGGCTCCGAATTTCTCGAAGTTCTTCCGGAACATCTGCGCCAGCTTGCCCGCCTGCGCATCGTACGCCTCGCCGCTCGCCCACGTCTGGCGCGGAGTGAGGATCTCGGTCGGGACGTTGGGGACCGCGGCCGGTACTTCGAGGCCGAAGACCGGGTCGGTGGAGAAGGGGATCCCGTCGAAGGAGCGGTCGTGGATCGCCCGCACCATCGCCCGTGTGTACGGGAGCTTCATGCGCGATCCTTCGCCGTAGGGGCCGCCACTCCAGCCGGTATTCACCAGCCACACCTGCGCCCCGTGCTTGTCGATCAGTTCTCCGAGCATCTGCGCATACTTAGTCGGATGCCAGACGAGGAAGACGGCGCCGAAGCACGACGAGAAGGTGGCCTGCGGCTCGGTGACGCCGCGCTCGGTGCCGGCCACTTTCGCGGTGTAGCCGCTCATGAAGTAGTACATCGCCTGGTTGCGCGAGAGTCGCGCGATCGGCGGGAGGACGCCGAAGGCGTCGGCGGTGAGGAAGACGATGTTCGTCGGGTGCCCGCCGCGTCCCGAGGGGACGTGATTCCTGATGTAGGGGAGCGGGTACGACGCCCGGGTGTTCTCGGTGATCGTCTGGTCGTCGAAGCGCACGCGGCGCGTCGCCTCGTCGAGGACGACGTTTTCGAGGATCGTGCCGAACATCTGCGTGGTGGCGTAGATGTCGGGCTCCTGCTCCGGCGACAGGTTGATCACCTTCGCGTAGCACCCACCCTCGAAGTTGAAGATCCCCTCGTCGGACCAGCCGTGTTCATCGTCGCCGATGAGGCCGCGCTCGGGGTCGGCGGAGAGCGTGGTCTTCCCCGTGCCCGAGAGCCCGAAGAAGAGTGCGGTGTCGCCCTTGGGGCCGATGTTCGCCGAGCAGTGCATCGAGAGGACGCCCTGCTTCGGGAGGAGGTAGTTCATCACCGTGAACATCGACTTCTTGAGTTCACCGGCATAGCGCGTCCCGCCGATGAGGATCGTGCGCTTCGCCAGGTGCAAGACGATGAACGTCCCGGTCCGCGTGCCGTGCCGCTCCGGCGTCGCCGTGAACTCCGGCGCGTGCAGCACCGTGAAGTTAGGGGCGAATCCGTCGAGTTCTTCCGCCTCGGGGCGGATGAACATGTTGCGCACAAAGCCGGCATGCCACGCGTTGGGTGTCACGTAGCGCACGCTCAGGCGGTGCGCCGGATCGGCGCCGCAGTAGAGATCCTGCACGAACAGGTCGTCGAGCCGGTTGAGATACTCGCGCACATCGGCTTGCAGCTGCTCGAAGTGTGCGTCGCTGAGGGGCTGGTTCACCTTCCCCCAGTCCACGTCGCCTTCGCTCGAGGGCTCGCGCACCACGAACTTGTCGTTGGGGGAGCGCCCGGTGTGCGGCGCGGTGTTGGCAACGAATGGTCCCATGTCGGCGAGCGTCCCCTCGCCGCGGGTGATCGCCGCCTGGATGAGCATGGCGGAGATCTGGTTCCAGTGAACCGTTCCCTTGGGAGCGAGCCCCTGGCCATCGAGCGCCTGCAGGGGAGTCGAGGTAGTGGCCATTGCGGTCGGAAACCGGGAAACGGAAGCTGCTCCCGGCCTGGCCGGGAGTAAGCCGGCAGCGCCGGATGCAGCCTCCTGGTGTGTCTAGCTGACGATTAGAGGAACGAAAACGCTCGTGCGCCGCCCGGCGGTGACAGCTCCCGGGCCGAGGGGCGCGAGCGCTCCTGCGCGTCCATGACCGCGACTGCGGCCATGTTGACGATGTCCTGCACGTCCGCACCCTGTTCGAGGATGTGCACGGGCTGGGCCATGCCAACCAGGATCGGTCCGATTGCGGTCGCACCGCCCAGGTCACGCAACAACTTGTACGCGATGTTGCCCGCGCTCAAGTTCGGAAAGATCAACACGTTGGCAGATTCTTTCAGTGCGCTGAATGGAAACGATTCCTCAAGCACGGCGCTGTCCATCGCGGTGTCTGCCTGCATCTCGCCATCCACGATCAGCGACGGATCGCGCTGCCGGAGGAGCGCCACGGCCTCGGCGACTCGCTCGGCCTCGGGGTGCCGCACCGACCCGAAATTCGAGAAGGAGAGCATCGCGACCTTCGGGGTTTGCCCGAAGGCCCGTACGATGCGCGCGGCCGCCGAGGCGATCTGCGCGAGCTGGTCGGCGGTGGGCTCGATGTTCACCGTCGTGTCGCCGCAGAAGAGGACGTGCTTCTCCAGGACCAGCATGTACAGGCCGGCGACCAGCCCGGCCTTGGGATTCGCGCCGACCACCTCCAGCGCAGGGCGCAATGCCTCGGGATAGGTGGTCGTCATTCCCGTGAGCATGGCGTCCGCATCCCCACGCGCCACCATCACGTTGCCGAAGTAGTTCCCGTTGGCGATCCGGCGCTTCGCCTCGCCTAACGAAAGCCCCTTGCGCTGCCGGCGCTCCCATAGGAAGTGGGCGTAGGACTCCAAACGCGGAGAGCGAACGGGATCCTCGATGGCGATGTCGTCGAGGTGCACGCCGTCCTGCTGCGCGGTGCGGCGGATCTTCTCCTCGTTACCGAGCAGGATCGGATGGGCGATCCCTTCGTCGAGGATGAGGCGCGCCGCACGCACCATCTTCCGCGCTTCCCCCTCGGGAAGCACGAGACGTTTGGGGTTTCGCACGGCACGATTGATGATTCCGCGCATGATCCCCTTCGCCCGCCCGAGCCGCGCCTCGAGCTGCTCGCGATACGCATCGAGCTCGATGAAGGCACCGGCGACGCCGCTCGCCACGGCCGCCCACGCCACCGCCGGCGCGACCCACAGGAGGACGCGCGGGTCGAACGGGAAGGGAATGAGATAGTCGCGCCCGAACTTGACCTTGCTCAGGCCGTACAGCGCCGACACCGACTCCGGCACGTCCTCGCGGGCGAGTGCGGCGAGCGCACGTGTCGCCGCCATCTTCATCTCCTCGTTCACTTCGGTGGCGCGCGCATCGAGCGCACCCCTAAAGATGAAAGGAAACCCGAGGACGTTGTTGACCTGGTTGGGATAGTCCGAGCGGCCGGTGGCGACGATCGCATCGTCGCGCACGGCGCGCACCTGCTCCGGAAGAATCTCCGGGACGGGATTGGCGAGCGCGAAGATGATCGGGTTCTCACCCATGACGCGCACCATCTCGGCGGTCATGGCACCTGCCGCCGAAAGCCCCACGAAGACATCGGCGCCCGCGAGCGCCTCGAGCAGCGTGCGCGAAGGCGTGTCGTTGGCAAACTGCGCCTTGTAGGGATCCATGTGCTCGGTGCGCCCCGCCCAGATCACCCCCGACTTGTCGCACATGATGATGTGCTCGCGACGCACGCCCAGTCGCACGTAGTGCATCGCGGTCGCCAGCGCCGACGCACCGGCGCCGGAGAAGACGACGCGCACGTCCTCGATCTTCTTCTCCACGACGTCGAGCGCGTTGAGCAGCGCGGCGCCGGAGATGATCGCCGTCCCGTGCTGGTCATCGTGGAAGACGGGAATCTTCATCGTCTTCCGCAACGTCTCCTCGATGTAGAAGCAGTCGGGCGCCTTGATGTCCTCGAGGTTGATCCCGCCGACCGTCGGTTCGAGCAACTGGCAAAAGCGGATCACGTCATCGGGATTCTCCGAGCCGACTTCGAGGTCGAAGACGTCGAGATCGGCGAATTGCTTAAAGAGGTTTCCTTTCCCCTCCATCACCGGCTTGCCGGCGAGGGCGCCGATGTTCCCGAGTCCGAGCACCGCGGTCCCGTTCGTCACAACCGCGACGAGGTTGCCGCGCGCAGTGTAACGGTAGGCGTCCTCCGGGTTCTTCTGGATCTCGAGGCACGGTTCGGCCACGCCTGGCGAGTACGCCAGCGAGAGATCGCGCGCGTTGTTCAGCGGCTTGGAGGGGACGACGGCGATCTTCCCGGGCTTGGGAAGCGCGTGATAGTCGAGGGCGTCGTGGCGGTTCATGAACACAATCTACGGTCGGGTTCTCGGAAACGTGACCGGGGGAATCGCCGACATGTGTGTCTCCAGAATGAGATGAGCCCAAGGGGGTTCATCACCAGTTTATGGGCGATGATTACCGTCCGGCATCGCGAGTCACGACGACGCACCGCTGTGCATGAATGGCACATGAGCGGCGCTGCGAATCGGCGAGCATTCCACGGTAATCGCGCTCGACACGGCCAACAGCGGAGAACGGGATGACATTACGGACGCACGGAACGACGATTTCGCTGGTGATGCGCGCAGGATTGTGTGGCGGGGCGTTGCTCCTGACGCTGGCCGCGCCGGCCGCGGGACAGCAACGCCTCGCCTCACCCTTCGCATTGTCGTCCGGTGCCTCGGTGACGCTGGGGGCGACTCCCCCGTTGGGGAGCGTGAGCGCAATCGCTGGGACCTCGCTGTCGAATGACACGACGCTCGCACGCGTCGCCGAAGTCGCGGACACCGTGCGCCCGCGCCCAGTGGCTATCGAATACAGCGACTGGTACGGGCGTCGCCTCAAGATTCACCAGGTCGTGTCGTGGACCATGCTGCCGCTCTTTGCGGCGCAATACGCGGCGGGGCAACAGTTGATCGACAAGGGACGCTTCGGCGCGCCGTCGTGGGCGCGCAACTCGCATGGGCCGCTGGCGACCGGCATCGGCGTCCTCTTCGGGGTGAACACGGTCACCGGCGTGTGGAACCTGTGGGACGCGCGCAAGGACCCGGCGGCCCGCAAGTGGCGGACAGCGCACGCCATCCTGATGCTCGCCGCCGACGCCGGCTTCGCGATCACCCCTGCCTTCGTCAATGACGACGGGAACTCCTCGGCGAGCTACGAGTCCAACTTGCGAACACATCGCAACGTGGCGATCGCCTCGATGAGCGTTGCGACGGTGAGCTGGCTGATGATGCTCCCGCCGTTCCGCCGCGAGTGATCGTGCGCACTCCCGATACATCACGTCGGTGAAGCGCTCCTGCGACGCGCGACTCGATTCCACGCGGCGCTGCGCGCGAACCCCACGCGTCTCGCGCGACCAAATCCTTCCCTCGCCCTCATGACGTCACCCGACCGCTCGCGACAGCTTCCCTCGCTCCAGTCCGATGACCACGCCACCGACGACTCCGACGCGTCGTGCGGTGGGTGCGCCCGTTCGCACGATCGTCGCACGTTTCTCACGGGCGTGGCGGCGGTCATCGCTGCGCTGGCCCTCGACAGTGCCTTTTCCCGCTCGGCCCAGGCGCTCCCCGTCCGCGAGGTGCAACGCATTGCAGCTGTCGGAACCGCGCCGCAGGAGGCGACCTATCCCCTCCCGGCAAGCGATGGGGTCTCCATCGACAAGAAGGAAGGGGTGATCATTGCACGCCAAGCCGGCGTGGTGTACGCCTTCGCCTTGAGCTGCCCGCACCAGAACACCGCGCTGCGCTGGAACGAGGGGAACGGCACCTTCCAGTGCCCGCGCCACAAGTCGAAGTACCAGGCCGACGGCGTGTTCATCACCGGCCGCGCAACCCGTGCCATGGATCGCTTCGCCGTCCATCGCGCCGGCGACACGATCGTGGTCGATCTCGATCACCTCTACCAGCAGGATGACAACGCGGCGGAGTGGGCGAGCGCCAAGGTCGCGGTCTGATCGTGAGCCTGGCTCGCGCGCCGGCCGCAACCTCGACGTGCGGGCTAAGCGCCGATTGCGCCCCGACCTCTCTCGGGGCTTGCGCCCCGACGTTCCTCGCTCACTGGATGGTGGGAAGGGGATACGCCTTGCCGAGGGCCGAGACATAGTCGCCGAACAGCGCCTTGGTCGACGAGAACTCGTCCTTCACCTTGGCGCGGAAGTCGGCGTCGGTGGCAAAGTCGACGAGAAGCGCGGACATCGCCATCGCGTCGATGCGAAAGCCCGCATGCCCCACGTTGTCGAGGAGCGCGTCGCTTTCCATCTCGTACGTGTGGAATCCTCCATTCGACGTGTAGGCACTGAAGCCGACGCCAGGAATGTCGCGCGAGACCGAGCCCGTCTCCTCGTATCCCTGCGGTTTCTGCGGCTCGGCGACGACCTTTCCCGCACCGTACTTCTTGAGGTAGGCGAATGCCACCTCGTTGAGCGCAGCCGTGGAAATTCCATCGCGCATCGCGCCGTAGTTGTCGATCGTGACCTTCGTCCCCGTCGCGAGCGCGGCGCCGCGCGCGGCGTCGTCGATCATCGCCTTGATCTGCGCGAGATAGACCTCGTCGGGGTAGCGGATATAGAAGTCGGCAACCGCGCGATCGGGGACGACGTTCGGCGCCTTCCCGCCCTCGGGGATGATCCCCTGAATGCGCGTCTCCGGGCGCATGTTCTTGCGCAGGCCGTCGATGTTCTGGAACAGGTGCAAGACCGCGGTAAGCGCGTCGCGCCCTTCCCACGCCGTCATCTGGTGCGCCGGTGCGCCGCTGAAGATGTAGCGCACGCCGTCGATGTTGAGGCAACAGGTGCCGAAGCCGGGCGCCGGCCGCTGCGTGCTCACCGAGGAGTGCGTGCGGATGATCACGTCGGCGCCATCGAAGACCCCCGCCTTGTGCATGACCGACTTCGACGGAGGCGGCATCATCTCCTCGGCGGGAGTTCCGTACACGGTGACCGTCCCGGGAGTCTTCGAACTGGTCAGGAATTCGGCAGTTGCAACGGCAACGGCGAGCCCGATCGGTCCCTGCGCGGAGTGCTGGTCACCATGGTAGTCGCGCTGCGTGCCACGCAGCGCGTCGTACTCGACGATGATCCCGAGGTTGGGGCCCGGCGTCCCCTTGTTGTAGCGGGCGACGAACGCAGTGGAGAGCCCGGCGACGCCCGTCTCCACGGTGAAGTCGTGCTGGGTGAGCCAATCGGTGAGGATCTTCACCGACCGGGTCTCCTTGAAGCCGACCTCGGGGTGCTTGGTGATGTCATCGGCCATCGCCTGCAGTTCACCGTCCCAGAGCGCCTTCGTTCGCGCCACCACCGCGTCGCGCCTCGCGTTGTTCGCGCCGGCGAGACGTGTGGCGAGCCCCGCGGCATCGATGCGCCGTTGCAGCTCTCCCTGCCTCCGCACGACGTCGACGGCGGCGGCGCGCTGCGTCGGCGTCTCCTGGGCGCGCGTGCAAGTCGGAAGCGCAGCGAAGAGTGCGAGGGCGACGACGGCTGGGAGGCGGAGGCGGCTCATGAGCAGGAGGCGGTGAGAGGAGGCGCACTCCCGGATGCGGAACGCGCCGAATCGGGGCGGGGGAGGGGGAGAAGCCCGGCGGCTGCAAGCCGGGCGTCCAGTCGCGGGCGGTGTCGAAACATGGTGCGGCGGGACGGGGAGGCGTTAGTGTCGGGCCTCGAGCCGCCGATTGGTCGCCGGAGCATGTCGAGCGCGGTGAGTGCACGGCCACCGATTCGCGTTCAGGGGCGTTTTCGAGTATTTCTCCTGCTGTCGCGCCGTTCGGCAAACGAATCCTTGCGTCCGCGCGTACGAATTCACGGATGATTTCCTCCTCCCGCGCTCTCCCACCCTGGTTCCGCGCACTCGCGCTCGCCCTCCTGCTGGTGCAGGGGGTGCTGGCGTCGACGTGGGTCATGGAGGGGGTGCAGGGCGTTGGGGTCCGGGCCCACGTGGAGGCCCAGGGCGGAACTCGGCATCACGCGCATGACGAGGCAGAATGCGCCTCGTGTATCAGCCGCTCGATTCACGCGAGCACCCCGCTCATCGCCCACGTTCCCCCGATCCGACGCGCCGCGCAGCAGGCGCTCGAGGTGGAGCATGTGCTGTCCCCCGCATCGGGGGGCGAGGCGGTCCACGCCTCTCGAGCGCCACCCACGTCGTCGGCAGCCCCTCTGCTGTAGCGCGATCCCCCGTCCGGAGGGTCGCGCCCGAATCGCGATGCCTCCCGGGGGAGAATGCGAACGACATACATCACGGCTGTGCTGGCGCTTTGCGCCGGCGCATTGCCTGCGCAGCAGCGCACCGCCGCGCGACCGCCTACCGCGGTCGCGTCGCCGGGCGACTCGTTGCGCCTGACGAGAGCGGAGGCGATCGGCGCCGCCCTCAAGGCCAATCCACAGCTCGACGTCCTGCGCGAGCAGTGGCTGCAGGCACGCGCGCGGCACGTCTCCGCGGTCGCTCTCCCCGATCCGACGTTCACCTACTCGCTCGACGATGAGCCGCGCGTATTGCAGCTCGGCAAGGCCGGGTCGAAGAACGCCGAGCTGGGGTTCGAGATCCCGTTCCCCGACAAGTTGCGGCTGCGCGGCTCGATAGCCTCGGCCGACGTGCGCTCCGCCGACTATCGCTACACACAGGCGAAGCAGCAGGTCGCCGCCGAGGCGTCGAAGGCGTACGACGCACTGCTCGCGACGCGGCGGCGCGGGCGCGACCTGATCGAGGGGCGGGCGTTGGCCGACTCGGTGGTGCGGCGTGCGCAATCGCGCTTCGACGCCGGCTTCGTCCCTCGCCTCGACGTGATCAAGGCGCGTGTCGACCTGGCGCAGGCCGACAACGACATCATCGCCAACTCGCGCGACCTGGCCAACGCCGAGGCCGCGCTCAACCGGCTGATGGGGATCCCGTTAGGCACGCCGATCGCCCAGAACGATTCGCTCGGCATCCCTCGCGATCTCCCGTCGCTCGAGGTCCTCGAGCGCGCCGCGTACGACTCGCGTCCCGACCTGCGTGACCTCAACGCACAGCGCGCCGGCCAGCGCGCCAACACGAATCTCCTCAAGGAATACTGGCTCCCCGACTTCACGCTCGGCGCGTCGCACGACTACAAGACGCCCGGGAGCCCCGGTTACAGCGCCGGTCTTGGCGTGTCGCTCCCGCTCTTCTTCTGGCAGCACAGCAAGGGCGACGTGGCCGAGTCGCAGCACCGGGAGCGCGAGCTCGAGGCGAGCTATCGCGACCTGAGTGCCGCGGTCGGTCAGGATGTGCGCGCGGCCTACGCATCGGCAGCGACCGCGTTGCAGCAGGCGGTCTTCATCCGCGACGAACTTCTTCCGGCGGCGCGCGAATCGTTCCGCGCCGTGTCGGTCGCCTACTCGCTCGGTGGGGCGTCGTCGCTCGAGGTGATCGATGCGCGGCGCACCCTCCTCGATGCGCAGCAGCAGTACTCCGAAGCGCTCGCCAACGCCAACTCGGCGCGCGCCGACCTCGAATTCGCCGTCGGCCGCCCGCTCGACTCGTTCCTCGCCGTCCCCGGAGGCTCCCGTGAGTAGCCGCGCCCAGACCGTATTTCCCCGCGCACTCGTCGGGTGCCTCCTCGCCGTATCGCTCGCGGGGTGCGGGGCGAAGTCCGAGGAGGAGGGCCCTCGTCACCCGCCGGCGGCGCTGCACGATTCCGCTGGCCGCGGCGTGACGCTGAGCGACTCGCAGCGCGCCCGTCTGACGATCATCGAGGTGGCGAAGTCGTCGTTCGTCCCGCAGATCGAGGTGACAGGGAGTGTCGCCTTCAACGGCGATCATTCCACGCAGGTCATCTCGCAGGTATCCGGTCCGGTCACGCGCATCCTCGCGCAGCCGGGGACGCGCGTGCGCGAGGGCGACCCGCTCGCCTACGTTTCGTCGCCCGACTTCGCGACGGCGATCGCCGACTACCGCAAGGCCGATGCGGCGTGGCGCAACGCCAAGCGCATCGCCGATCGCAACGAACAACTCTTCGCAGCCGACGCGCTCGCGCGCACCGATCTCGACCAGGCGCGCGTCGACCTCGCCGCCGCGGCCGCCGACCTGGATGCCAGCACGCAGCAGCTGCGCGCGCTCGGCGTTTCGCAGGCCACGATCGATGCGGTTCGCGACGGAAAGGAGACCGGTGTGCTGCAGGGCACGATTCGCGCGCCGCTCTCGGGAACCGTGGTCGAGCGTCTGGTGACGCCGGGGATCGTCGTCGAGGCGGGATCGACCGTCGCTTTTACCGTCGCCGATCTCTCCACGATGTGGGTCTTCGCGAACGTGTTCGAGAGCGACCTCGCCGCCGTGCGCGCGGGAGAGCGCGCTGACATCTACACCGGCGCCTCGCCTAACGCCTTGCACGGGCGCGTGGACTACGTGGCCGCGCTCGTCGATCCGGGTTCCAAGGCGACCGCGGTACGCGTCGTCGCCACCAACACCCCGCCGCTCCTCAAGAAGGACATGCTCGTGCGCGTGGTCCTGCACGGGATGCGCGAGACGACGGGGATCCTCCTCCCCGACGCTGCGGTGCTGCGCGACGCCGAGAACCTCCCCTTCGTCTTCATTGCAGCTGGCGATGGGCGCTTCGTCCGCCGGCGCGTCGAACTTGGCTCGCACCTCGGCGATCGTTACGAGATTCGCTCGGGACTCGAGCTCGGGGAGAGGGTGGTCGCCGACGGCGCCATCTTCGTCGACTTCTCGGAGTCGCAATGATGGCCCACCCTAACGATCCGGCGAGTGCGCAAGAAGTGCGTGTGGAGCGGTCGTTCATCCACCGCATCGTCCACGCCTCGCTCGCTCAGCCGCTCCTCGTCGTCCTCCTGTCGGTGGCGGTGATCGTCGCCGGCGCCTGGTCGTTCAGCCGTCTCCCGGTCGACGCCTATCCCGATCTCTCACCCACCCGTGTCGAGCTGGTGACGCAGTGGCCCGGGCACGCTGCCGAGGAGGTCGAGCGACTCATCACCGTCCCGCTCGAAACCGAGATGAACGGCGTCGAGCGCGTGAAGGTCGAGCGCTCGGTCTCGTTGTATGGTCTTTCCAACATCAAGCTGACGTTCGTCGACGGGACCGACAACTATTTCGCCCGGCAGCGCGTCTTTGAGCGAATCGCCGGGGCGTCGCTCCCCGACGGAGTCGCTCCCGACGTCTCGCCGCTCTTTTCGCCCAACGGGCTGATCTACCGCTACGTGCTGGACTCGCCCGACCGCTCGGCGATGGAGCTCAAGATCATCAACGACTGGGTGCTGGAGCGCGCGTTCAAGTCCGTCCCGGGCGTCGCCGACATGTCGGGGCTGGGGGGCGAGACGATGGAGTATCACATCGTCGTTGACCCGATCCGTCTTGCCGGCGCTGGGCTCGGGATCGGCGACGTGAGCGATGCGCTCGGGAAGAACAACGCCAACGCGGGCGGCGGATTCTATACGTCGGGCGGACAGTTCTTCTACGTGCGCGGGCTGGGGCGACTGAGCACGCTCGAGGACATCGGCAACGTGGTGCTTGCCGTGCAGAACGGGACGCCGGTGACCGTGAAGGACATCGGGCGCGTGGAGATTGGGCACGCGCCACGACTCGGACAGTTCGGCTTCAACGAACGCGACGACGCCGTTGAAGGGGTCGTCCTGATGCGTACCGGCGAGCAGGCGCAGACGGTGCTCAAGCGCGTGCAGGAAAAGGCGCGGGAGATGAACGAGAGCGTCCTCCCCAAGGACGTCACGCTGCATACGTACTACGACCGCAGCGACCTCATCGCCCTCACCACCAAGACGGTCGAAGAGAACCTGGTGCGTGGGATCATCCTCGTGGTGGTGATCCTCATCTTCTTCCTGTACGACATCCGGGCCGGCCTCATCGTCGCCGCGACGATCCCGCTCGCCCTCCTGTTTGCCTTCATTTGTCTCGACCTCAAGGACATTCCGGCGAACCTGCTCTCCATCGGGGCGATCGACTTCGGGATCCTCGTCGATGGCGGTGTGGTGATGGTGGAGAACATCTTCCGCCAACTCGCTGAACGGCACGGCACGGAGTACAACATCCGTGAGGTGATCGCCGCTGCGGCGTCGGAGGTGGATCGCCCGATCGTCTACGCGGTCGCCGTGATCGTCGCCGGCTTCCTCCCGATCTACGTGCTGTCAGGACCGTCGGGAAAGCTGTTCACCCCGATGGCCGATACGACGATCTTCGCCCTCGCCGGTGCGCTCATCCTCGCGCTCACGCTCCTCCCGGTGCTCTGTATCTGGGTCCTGCGCGGCGGGGTAAAGGAGCGCTACAATCCGGTGTTCGAGGCGATCAAGCGGGGGTACGCGCGCGGCCTCGACTGGAGCCTGGCGCACGGGCGCGCGGTCCTGGTCGGCGGCGTGGCGCTGTTCGGTGTGGCTTTGCTGCTGGCGGTGAACACCGGCGCGGAATTCATGCCCCACCTCGATGAAGGGGCGCTCTGGGTGCGTGCCACGATGCCGTACACGATCTCGCTGGAGGAGTCGGCCAAGATTGTCCCGGAGATTCGCAAAGTGCTGCGCTCCTTCCCCGAGGTTACCGTTGTCGCCTCGGAGCACGGGCGCCCCGACGATGGGGTGGATCCGACCGGCTTCTTCAACGCCGAGTTCTACGTCGGGCTCAAGCCTTACGGTGAGTGGAAGGGCCCCTACCACACGAAAGCCGAACTGATCGAGCGCGTCGATCGCAAGCTCTCGTCGATGCCGGGGATCACCTTCAACTTCACGCAGCCCGCCGAAGACGCGGTGGACGAAGCGCTCACCGGGCTCAAGAGCGCGCTCGACGTCAAGCTCTTCGGCACCGACCTCACCGTGCTGCAGGAGAAGGGAACGCAGATCAAGCGCACGATCGAGGCGATCCCCGGGATCACGCACGTGACGCTCGTGCAGGAGCTGGGACAACCGACGCTCAGCATTACCGCCGATCGCGCGCGCCTCGCGCGCTACGGCGTGAACGTGGACGACGTCAACGGACTGATCGAGGCGGCCGTGGGTGGTGCGGTCGCGACCGAGGTGGTGCAGGGCGAGCGCGTCTTCGACCTGGTGGTGCGCCTTTCGCCGGAGTATCGCGAGACCCCCGAAGCGATCGGGAACATCCTCCTTCCCACGGCGACCGGCGGCCAGGTTCCGCTGCACGAGGTGGCGAAGCTCGAGGTCACGTCGGGCGCGTCGTTCATCTATCGACAGAACAATGCGCGCTACATCGGCGTGCAGTACTCCGTCGAGAATCGCGACCTCGCGAGTGCCGTGCGCGAGGCGCAGGACGCGGTAGCGCGGCAAGTCTCGCTCCCCGCCGGCTATCGGGTGGCGTGGGGCGGGGAATACGAGGAGTACACCAACTCGCGCGCACAGCTGCGCATCGTACTCCCGCTCACGCTGGCGCTCATCTTCCTGATCCTCTTCTCGCTGTACGGCAATTTCAAGTTCCCGCTGATCACGCTCCTCGGTGTCGCGCTCTCCGCGCCGTTAGGCGGACTGCTCGCGCTCACCCTTACCGGGACACCGTTCTCCGTGTCGTCGAGCATTGGATTCCTCGCGCTCTTCGGCGTGTCGGTACAGACTGCCGTCGTCTTCATCTCCTACGCCAACGAACTTCGCCTCGAAGGACGCGAGATTCGCGAGGCGACGCGCACCGCGGCAATCCTGCGCTTGCGACCGATCGTCATGACGGCGCTCGTCGCGGCGCTCGGTCTTCTCCCCGCAGCGCTCTCCACGGGCGTGGGCTCTGACTCGCAGAAGCCCTTCGCCATGGTGATCGTCGGCGGACTCTTCTCGCGTCTCCTGATCAGCTCCTTCCTCATGCCGGTGCTCTACCAGATGGTGGCGCGTACCGGGGATCACCTCGCCGTATGAGCCGCAGCGGCGCGTACGATTGTCGTGACGGATTCCCGCCACTAGTCTAAGGCCATGCTCCTCCGTCCCCTCGCCCGCCGACTCTTCACCGCGCTCTTCGCGGTGGTGCAGTTGGTCGCCCCGGCGGCGGCGGCGCTCGTGGACGCTCGCCCCGCCGCGCTGGCGATCAGCGAGCGGCCGATCGAGCACGCGGAGGAGCCTGGCTTCGCGCATCCGTTCGCGCACCAGGAACATTGCGTCCTGTGCAGCGCGGCGACGCATCTCGACGGGGCGCCGACAACGCCGCCCCATCTCGTCACGCAGGACGCCGGACACGCGCCGGCATTCGCGACGCATTTCGCATGGAGCGGCGTCGCCGAGCGACTCCACTCCCGATCGCGCGCTCCACCCGTCTGACCGAGCCGTGCGGCCGGCAGCGACGCGAATATCGACCGTCGCCGCGCCCGCGCCGCCAACTGCAACGACGTCATTCGATTCGCCGGCATCCAAAGCTTTCGCTTTGCGCTGCCGCCCATCTCACGCCGTGCTACGAGCTCTGTCATGCCTCGCGTCCATACGCGGAGCGCCGCCCTGTGCGCCTCCGCCCTCGTCCTGTTAGGCGCACCCCCGATGCGCGCGCAAACCGTCGGCGGTTCGGGAACGCCGCACCCCGCTGGCTCCACTTTCGTCAGTGACAACCGAAAGGAAGCAACTCACGCTGGCGCCCTCCTCGGCACCGTCCGCGACAGCAGCGGAGCGCCGCTCCCCAACGTGCAAGTCATCATCTCCTCGATCAATCGCGTGGCAACCACCGATGCGGCAGGGAGCTTTGCCTTCCGCGGACTCCCCGCGGGACACTATCACCTCGACGCCGTCTTCATCGGCTACGCGCGCGCTGACGCCGAAGTCGATCTCCCGCACGACGGGAGCGACGTGCGCGTGGAGATCGTCATGGTCCGCACGCCGCTTCGACTGCGCGGCGTAGTGATCGCCGCCTCGCCGACTGGTTCCGACGCGCTCGGTATCACGCAATCCACCATCGACCTCTCCGGCAAGGAGCTCGCGCGATCTCTCGGTGCGAGTGTCGCGCAGACCCTCTCGTCGGAGCCCGGGATGGCGATGCGCTACAACGGGCCGGTTGCCAACACCCCGATCATCCGCGGCCTGAGCGGCGAGCGCCTCCTCGTGCTCCAGGACGGCGATCGTACGGGTGACCTCTCATCGGCGGCCGCCGATCACGGGCTCTCCATCGATCCGCTCTCGTCGAGCCGCATCGAGGTCGTGCGGGGGCCCGCGTCGCTCCTCTATGGCTCCAATGCGTTAGGCGGTGTGGTCAACGTCGTGTCCAACGAGATCCCTACGAGCGTGCCGACGCGCGTGCAGGGCTCGATCGCCGGGATGGGGGAACGCGCCACTCCCGGCGGTGCACTTTCGGGCGTGCTGACGCTCCCGCTGGCCTCGACGCTCGCACTTTCGGTGCGTGGAGGACTTCGCAGTGCTGGCAACGGCTACGTAGGTGGCGGCGGTCGCCTCGCCAACTCCGACTCGCGCAACAACACCCAGGGGATCGGGCTCGCGTACATCGGGGATGGTGCGACCGGCGGAGTCGCCTACTCGCGCTACGACTTCCGCTACGGTCTCCCCGGTGCCCCGGACGACGACGAACTGGGCTCGAAGATCGATGGCGTGCGGAACCAGGTGCGCGGGCGCGTCGAACTCGGCGCCAACAGCACGGGCTTCTTCCGGCTGCTGCGCGTCGATGGGACGTCGCAGTGGTATGGCCACGATGAGGTAGAGAAGACCGGCGACATCGGGACGTCGTTCGACCTCAAGACGCAGACGCTCAACGCCACCGTGAAGACGGAGCATGGACGCGTCGCCGGCGCCTTCGGCGTAAACGCGATCTTCAAGCAGTACGCCGCCAGCGGCGAAGAGGCGCTCACGCCCGCAGCCAACACCAATGGGGCTGGGCTCTTCCTCTTCCAGGAGCTTCCGCTCGGCGGGATGCCCGGGAGCGACTCGCACAATCTCGTCCCCAAGCTGCAGGTGGGTGCGCGCGCCGACCTCCTTCGCGTGGCATCGAAGATCGGTGACCCGAAGTTCGGCGCCGGGCGCACGCTCGACTTCAACAATCTCTCCGGTTCACTCGGACTGACGATTCCCTTCAGCACGTCGACGTCGCTCGGAATGAGCGCCGCGCGCGCGTTTCGCGCACCGACCGTTGAAGAACTGTTCTCCAACGCCTTCCACGCCGCCGCCGGTACGTTCGATGTCGGCAATCCGTCGTTGAAATCCGAGGTGAATCAGGGCTTCGATGCCGTGCTCCGCAGCCAGACGCGCCGAGTGAACGCCGAGGTGTCGGCGTACTGGAATCGCATCAGCAACTACATCGCGCCGAGCATCACGGGCGACACCACCACCGGCGACGGCAACATCGTCCCGCTCAATGTCTTTGGACAGGGTGACGCGA
>CAZWVG010000067.1:0-4570 GCA_964637355.1 uncultured Gemmatimonadaceae bacterium | reverse complement strand
GGAGTCGGGGGGCGCGTCGAAGGAACGGTCGCACCGCAGGTGGTCATCGGTGCCATGGGCGACCTCGTACGCGGGCACTTTCGCGAGGGTTCCGCGCTCCCCTTCCTCCCCGCCGCTCGACTCGGTGCGCAGGCGAGGTGGGACAACGGTACGTTTTCGCTGAGCAGCGAGGTTCGCCACGCCTTCGCGCAGGACCGCGTGAGCGGCGGCGACGTGGACATCCCGACCGCTGCCTACACGCTGATCAATCTCTCGCTAGGCGTGCAGTACGTCGGAGGAGGACTCGTTCATTCGATCACACTGCGAACCGACAACCTGACCGATGCGCGCTACTACGACGCCTCGAGCCGCATCAAGAGTTTCGCGGCAAATCCAGGGCGAAACCTCGCCGTCGTATACAGAGTGCTGTTCTGAGATGTCAGAAGACGAGAAGACGAGAAGATTCTGTACCGCCACCTCTCGTCTTCTCGTCTTCAGAAAACTCGTCTTCTGCTCAATCGGCCGCGGACCTACGCGCCCCGCGCGTAGGCCCGCAGCCGATTGAGCATGAGAGTATCCATCACCTCCGGCTCGTCGCCCTTGGGCGTTTCGATGACCTTGGCGATGTGCGTGAGTCGCGGATCGGTCATGATGCGGCGGAAGGCGCCTTCGCCGATCGCTCCTTCTCCAATCAACTCGTGCCGGTCCTTGCGGCTGGCGAAAGGAGCTTTCGAGTCGTTGAGGTGCATCATCCCCAACCGCTCGAAGCCGATCGTGTCGCCGAAGCGCGACCAGACGTCGTCGTAGTTGTTCACCAGATCATAGCCGGCGGCGAAGATGTGGGCGGTGTCGACGCACACCCCCACACGATCGCGTACCGCCGAGTCGATGCGCTCGAGGAGCGCCGCCATCTCCTCGAAGTTGGATCCGAGCGCTGTCCCGCTTCCGGCGGTCATCTCCATCAGGAGCTTCGTCTTCCCGGGGACGGTGTCCAGCGCGATGCTGATCGCCGCCGCGTTGCGCGAGAGACCGTCGGCGCGATCGTCCATGAAGTTGCCGGGGTGCGAGACGAGGTACGTCAGCTGCAACGCCTCGCACCGCTTGAGCTCCGACACGAACGAGATCAGCGAGCGGTTCCACAGCTCCGGATGCGGCGACGCAAGGTTGATCAGGTAGGAGTCGTGCGCGTTCGTCACCACGACATCGGTCTCACGCAGCGCCGCTCGAAACGTTTCGCCGTCCTCGGCGCCCAGCGCCGGCTCCTTCCACTGGTTCGCCTGCTTGGTGAAGATCTGCATCGCCGTCGCAGCGATCGCCTTGGCGCGAGGGATCGCTGAGTGCACCCCCCCCGACGTCGAAACGTGCGCGCCGAGTGGGCCGATGGTCGGGGAGGGGAGAGGCGCGGCCGTCGCGGCGGCAGCGACGGGCGAGTTGGTACTGCGGGGGGGCGATCGCTTCGGCATGCGGGAGCAGGGGGCGGCGTGGGTGGACTCAAAGACTACCCATCCACCTCGGCGTGGGGAAGCCGCGCGCTCGCGCGTTAGCTCCGTCCGCGCCTAACGACTACCGCCGCGCTCCGACAGCCAGGCCAGCGGATCGAGCGCACGCCCCTTGGGGCGGATCTCCAGGTGCAGGTGCGGATCCATGTCGGGGTCGGCGCGCCCCACGGCGCCGATCACCTGCCCCTTCACGATGTGATCCCCCTTGTGCACGTCGGCGCGCGAGAGCGAGCCATACACCGAGTAGTCGCCACCACCGTGCTGGATGATCACCGTCAACCCGTACGTCCCGATGGGGTCTGAGACCATCACGTCGCCGTCGGCTAGCGCCCGCACCGGCGTCCCCGACGCCGCACGAATCCCGATCCCGTTCCAGCGGATCGCCGTGTTGTTCGGGTTCACCGCGCGCCCGAAGCGATAGAGAATGTCTCCCGCGACCGGCCAGTCGAGCTTCCCGAAGTCGCTCGTCTTGAGCGAACTCGTCGCCGGCGCCGGTGCGTTCGGCAGCGCCTCGTTGCGCTTGCGTGTCTCTTCCATCGACACGAAGAGCTGCGATAGGCGCTGTTCGTCGCGCTGGATGCGCGCGAGGCGATCCTCGATCTGCTTCTGCGACGCCTCCAGCTCGGCCAGCGTCTGACTGCGGCTTCCTTCCATCGAACGCAGGCGCTGCACTTCGAGCGCCTTCTCCGAACGATTGCGTTCGAGTTCCTGCTGTAAGCGCACGAGGAGCGCGCGCTGTCCGTCGATCTGCTCGTAGAGCGCCTCGACGCGCTGCACCACCGATCGGTCGTGCAGCGCGAGTTCGTGCAGATACTTGTAACGCCCTACGAGCTCGCCGAAGGTGCGCGCCGACAGCAACGCCTCGGTGGAGTACATCGGGCCGCGCTTGTAGATGTCGACCAGCCGCCGCTTCAGCGTCGCCTTCCGTCGCTCGACCTCCTCCTCCGCGCGCTGCAGCGAACCGCTGGTCGAGTCCACGTCGGAGTTGATCGTGAGGAGCTGCGAATCGAGTGAACGCACGAGACGTGCGGTCGCCTCGGCTTGCCGGTGCAGGTTCTGAGACTCGTCGGCCAGGTCGTGCGCCTGTCCCTTGAGCGACTCGAGGCGCGTCTGCAGCTCGGCGCGTTCGCGACGGATCGCGTCGAGCTCCTCGCGCTGTTGGCGGAGGCGCTGCTCGGCGGTTTGTGCGCGGACGAGCGTCGGCAGGGCCAGGAGGCTCCCCGCCAGCAGCAACGCGAGGCGACGCATCGTGCGCGCTCGCTCGCTCACTGCACCCGGCGGATCTGGCGCCCGACCGAGACGGCGCTCCCCACCACCCCGATCAGCGCGCCGCCGAGAAGCCCGAGGAAGGCGAGCTTCGCATCGAAGAATTCCGTCTGGATGAAGTAGCGCGTGATGAGCGAGCTGGCGAACCAGGTCAGCAACAGGGCGAGGGCCCCGCCGAGCAATCCCTTCACGAGCCCTTCGATGAGGAACGGACGCTGGATGAAGCCATCCGTCGCGCCGACCAGGCGCATGATCGAGATCTCGCGACTCCGCGCCATGACCGCCATGCGGATCGTTGCGCCGATCACGATGATCGAGACAGCCGCGAACGCGAGCCCGAGGATCACGCCGGCCGCTGTGGCGACGTTGCGGATGCTGTAGAGCTTTTGGACCCACTCTTCGCCGAAGCGCACGTCATCCACGAACGTGTAGACCTTGATGCGCTCGGCGACCTTGCGCACGGTCGCCGGATCGCGGAAGCCGTCGCGCAAGCGCACGTCGATCGAGGCCGGGAGGAAACCCGCCTCAAACACGTCCTTGAACTCTCCCAGCTCGCTCCGCGCGCGCTCGAGCGCCTGCTCGCGCGTGATGTACTCGACGCGTGCGACCTCGGGGAAGCCACCGATGTCGCCCATCGCCGCGGCGATCGACTCTGGGGTGGTGGAATCGACGAGGAAGGCGCGAATTTCGACGCGCGACTCCATCGCCTGCAGCGTGCTGCGGATGTTGAGCGCTACCAGCGAGAAGAGGCCGAAGGCGAAGAGCGAGAAGGCGATCGTGGTGATGCTCAGGGCGCTCAGGACCGGCGCGCGGCGAAAGCCGAGCAGCGCCTCACGGGCAGCAAGTCTCACGGCGTGAACTCCGGCGCGCGGCGCTTCTCGTCGTTGGAGTCGTAGACCACCGCTCCGCGGTTGATCTCCAGTACGCGCAGCTCCGATCGCTTCACGAGGTCGAGGTTATGCGTCGCCATGAGCACCGCCGTCCCTGCCGCGTTGATCTCCCGCAGCAGCTGAAAGACGCCGCGGGTGGCGCGATCGTCGAGGTTCCCGGTCGGCTCGTCGGCGACGAGGACCACCGGGTCGTTGGCCAGCGCGCGGGCGATGGCGACGCGCTGCTGCTCGCCGCCGCTCAACTCGCGCGGCATGCTCGTGGCCTTTGATGCGAGCCCGACCTGCGCGAGGAGGCGGCTCACCTTCCCGTGGATCTTCTCCTGCGGCGTCCCGATCACGTCGAGGGCGAAGGCGATGTTCTGCTCCACCGTGCGATCCTCGAGCAGTCGAAAATCCTGGAAGACGACGCCGAGCTTTCGGCGCAGCATCGAGATCTCCTTGCGCGAGACCCCCTTCGAGCGCGTCGTGCTCACCCACACGTCACCACGCGTGGGGAGCTCGTCGAAGTATGTCAGCTTGAGGATCGTGCTCTTGCCCGCGCCGCTCGGTCCCGTGAGGAAGACGAACTCGCCCTTGCTGACGGTAAACGAGACGTCGCTGAGGGCGATCCCGGTGCGCGGATATTCTTTCGAGACGTTGGCGAATCTGATCACGAAGGCGGGTCGGCTGGCGTCCACCCGACAGACGACTCAGCGGCGCGTACGTCTCCGTTTTCTGCCTGACGAGCGAGCTTACGGACGAGGCCGCTCGGCGCAGCCCCCAAGTGTGTTAGGCGGAGGGGCGCGGCGGGGCGGGGCGCTCGCGCTCCGGCGAGACGAGGCGCACGATCTCCGAGACCGCAATCCCGGCGATGTCTCGCACGGCGATCCCTCCCTTGGGGAGGCGATCGTCGAGGGCCACGCGCGCCATCTCCTGACGCCTTGGCCCCTGCACCCA
>CAZWVG010000066.1:0-23279 GCA_964637355.1 uncultured Gemmatimonadaceae bacterium | reverse complement strand
TGATCAATTTCACCAAGAGCCAACGCCCCGCAGGCCGAACATCCCGATGCGTAACGGCGCGCCAGGAGTCGTCACCGTCAGCTGCAACCTCGCGTCAATACGCGCCGCGCCGCTTCGCCACGGTGGGGATCGTGCGCGCGAGGATGGCCAGGTCGAGCGCGAGCGACCAGCGCTCGATGTAGTACCGGTCGAGCCGTACCACCTCCTCGAACTCCAGCACGTCGCTGCGCCCGCTCACCTGCCACAGCCCAGTGAGCCCAGGCTGCACGGCAAGTCGGTCGAAGTGGTGTGCCTCGTAGTCCTCCAGGTCCGACTCGAAGAACGGACGAGGACCAACGAGCGACATGTCGCCGACCAGCACATTGTAGAGTTGCGGGAGTTCGTCGAGACTCCACCGGCGAATGACGCGCCCCACCACGGTGACGCGCGGATCCTCGGGAATCTTGAAGAGGCGCGCGTCGTCGGACTGGTTGAGGTGCGCGACCGCGGCCTTCTCGTCGTCGGCGCCTTCCCGCATCGTGCGCAACTTCAGCATGCAGAAGGGGCGCCCCCCCTTGCCGACGCGAATCTGCGGAAAGAAGACCGGTCCCGGCGAGTCGAGCTTGATCAGCGCGGCGACGATCGGGAGGAAGGGGAGCGTCAGGAGCAAACCGACGAGCGCGCCGACCACATCGATGCCGCGCTTCACCAATGCCCCCGCGCGCGGCAACGCCTCGACGCGCGGCGCGGCCGGATCGAGCGCGAGCGTGGACACGTCGGCGCCTGCCGCAACGCGCCGTACGCCTTCCAGTTCGGCCAGCACTCGCTCCCCCCGCATGCGTTGCGCAGATTATGCGATTGCCCCAGCAAGGCCGCAAGTGTGGCACAGCACGCTGCGCACGGTGCTTCCTGCACAGCACGTTTGCTCCCCGCCGCGCGCCGTCGTCGTCGCATGCTTCACTTCGGCAGCATGCCCGTCGTTGCGCTCCTCGTCGCGTTCGCGCTCTCGGCAAGCGTCGCCCGATCTCAGGATCTCTCGACGATCCCGCTTGGCGACCCGATCTATCGGTCGCTCCGGCAGCTGGTGCGCGCGGGGGAGTTGCAGCCGTCGGCCATCGACCAGCTGCCGCTCACACGCCGTGCGATGCGACAACTGATCGTCGATCTGCGGCGACGCGCGCAGAAGGCCGCTGGCTCGAGCGCTGCTCGAGAACCGGGCGAGATGAACGGCATCCTCGATGCCCTCGACCGTCGCCTTGGAGCGGCCGCGGCTGACCCGGCAGTGGCAACAACAGCGCGCTTCACTGTCGATCGCATCTCCCTCGCCGGAACGACGCTCCGCGGAGAGGGGCGGCCCGTACCACCCGACTCGGGACTCGGCGGTACCGACGCGATCATCGCCCCGCTCTTTCGCGGCGCCCTCGGGCGAGAAGGACGCGATCCGATTCGCGGTTCGGTCTTCCTGGTGGAGTTTGACAACGCGCTCACCATCGGCGATCGCTTTGCCGTGACGCTGACACCGCAGGCTCAGTACAACGACCAGTCGCCGGCAGTCGGGCGACACGACTTCGGGCTGCAGGCTCTCGCCGGGCGCGTGCGCATCTCCAACGTCCTCCTCACCGTCGGGCGACAGAGCGTGCGCTGGGGGATGAGCGACCGCGACGGTCTCGTCCTCTCGGCGAATGCGCCGCCGCTCGACATGGTCGAGCTCGGGAGCGATACGCACTTCACGTTGCCGGGCAAGCTCCGCGCGTTAGGCGCCAACCGCGCGTCGATCTTCATCGCCGATCTCGGACCGCATCAGTTCTTCCCGCACACGAAGCTCGTTGGGTACCGATGGACCGTGTCGCCGAGCGACAACGTAGCGCTCGCGTGGAGCGTGCTCGATTTCGTCGGCGGTCGTGGGGCGCCGACCGCGTCGTTCGGGCGGCGCGTGGCCAATGCGTTCCTCGGTGCCGTTCTTCCCACGCAGGGCTTCAACTTCTCGAACCAGATGATGGCGGGGGAGCTGCAGGTACGCTCTCAGCGGCTCGGCGGCACCACCTTCTATCTCGAATCCAACCTCGACGAGTTCGACGGACATCTGCACCGCATCTGGAAGTCGGTGTGGGTGGAGGACGGCGCGCATCGGTTCGGCGCCGTAGTTCCCGTAGGAGGCGATGCGCGAGACGGAACCCTCGGCGTCGAGGTGCGACATACCGGGATCCGCTTCAATCGACATGGCCAGTTTCGCTCCGGACCTACATTGGAACGCACGCTGCTCGGCGAACCGCTCGGCCCCGATGCCGAAGGGGCCTACGCGTACGGCAGCTGGTCGTTTGGAGCGTCGACTGCCATCGGTTGGGAGATGGCGGGGGAGACGTATCGCTCCGATCAGTATCGCAACCAGAGCAATCCGTATCACGTCATCGATCTCGATCGGAGGCCGGCGGAGCGCCGGCGCCGCGCGACGGTGACACTGAGCCAGGGGGCACGCAACGGGAGCGGTACGAGTCTCTCACTTCGAGCCGGCGTGGAGCGAGTCGGGACGGCGAACTTCGTGCGCGGCGCGACACGCACCAACGCTCTCTTCTCGCTTCAACTCGTCCACGCATTTCGATGAGTTCCGCGGAGCGCAATATTCACGCACCCACCGGCGCGCCTTCGCCACTGGCGTCGTCGCGCCTCGAGGAGGGCATGAACGAGCCGCGTCCCAATGCTGCGTCCGTACCCGATGCACTGCGCGATAGTCTGGACGCCGCCACGCCGGATTTGCAGCTGTCGGAGATTGCGCGCCGCCGCGCGCGATTCGCCGAGACGCAGGATCCCGAAGCGCTCTGGCCCGGACTCGACGAGCCCACGCGCCGTGCTGCCGTACAGGAAGTGGGGCGCATCACGCGGGCGGTTCTCGCGGGCGCGCGCGCCGTCGCGATCTCCCTCGACCACCCCAGGGGGAGCGACGCACTCGGCGTCGCCGGGCACATCACCGGGATGGGGCCGCTCCTCGGTCGCTGGCTCGAAGACGGTGCGCTCACCGCCGACGAGCCGACGCGCGCACGACTGGCCAATCACCTGGATCACGGACGGCGCCGCGCCGAGCGCATCGAGCGCGAAATCGTTCCCGCGATCGATGCATTGCTCGCCTTGGGGATCGTTCCGGTTGCACTCAAGGGAGCGCACACCGCCCATGCCTACTTCGAGGAACGAGGAGCGCGCCGGATGTCCGACGTCGATCTCCTCATTCCTCCCGACCGCGTCACCGACGTCGAGCGCGCCCTCGAACGGCTGGGCTACGCACCGCAATCACCCGCCGAGCATCCGTACAAGCGCGACTGGCTCGCCCCGGGCGTCGACGCGCGGCTCTACTCGATCGAATGGCAGGATGCACGGAGTGTGTGGACACTGGAGCTGCATACGTCGCTCGATCGCGTCTACCATCCCGGAGCGGTCGCGCGCCTCGACCGCGAGCGTGACGGTGTTGAGTCGTGCGAGTATGCCGGTCGTCCGTTGCGAGCGCTGACGCCGCCATTACTGCTGGCGATGCTAGCCTGCCACGCGTCACAGGAGCTGGATGGGAGTCGACTCCTGCGCCTCGTCGAGATCGTGCGTGTGGCGCGCGGCTTCGGCGCCGCCGCGCCTGTGGACTGGGACGCAGTCCTCGCAATCTTCGACCGTACCGGCACGGCGCGGTTTGCCTATCCGGCACTCGCCCTCGCCGAAGAACTCGCGCCCGGTGCCATCGATCCGCGAGCTCTCGCGCTGGGGCGGGATCAGTCCACCTGGGCCGCTCGCCACACCGTCGATGCGCTCGCTCCCGATGGCGGATCGCTCGATGCGCGCGGGCTACTTCGACAGAGCATGTGGACGCGGGGGGCCCTCGCGGTCGCGAATCGCATCGCACGTTCCGTATGGCCGGCGACGCCCGGCGGAGGGTGGCGTGGTTGGCAGATTCGGCTGCGCCGCTGGCGTCAGGGGCTCCTCTCACTCCGCGCTCCCGATGAGCGCAACCCGCGGTGAGCATGGACGACGCGCGCGCACTCGCAGGCAGTGCCCGCCTTCCGGACTTCTTCCTGGCGGGCGCCCCGAAGGCGGGGACCACGTCGCTGTATCGCTACCTCGGCCAACATCCGCAGCTCTTCCTCAGCCCCGTCAAGGAACCGGCCTTCTTTGCGGCGGCGGAGTTGCACAGCTGGCGAAGCACCTCGATGCGCGACGCCGTCAGGCGCAACGAAGGGGCCATGCGGGCCTTCCTCGATGACCGATCCCGCCAACCGCCGATGGACGCGCTGGCGCTCGACTGGGAAACGTATGTCCGGCTCTTTCGCGACGCCGGCGACGCCGTCGCGATCGGTGAGGGAAGCACCGTCTACTCGTGGGCGTCTGGGGCCGCCGCCGCGATACACGCACGGATTCCTGCCGCGCGCCTGATCTTCGTGCTGCGAGATCCTGCCGAGCGTTTTCACTCGCACTACCTCGCGACCCTGTGGAGCGACCCGGGCGCCGTGCTGCGCGACCGACTTGCAATGGCGCTCGCCGGCGAGGAGCCATGGGCGCAGTCGCTGGCGGCAGGGTGCTACGCCACGAATCTGGCGCGATTCCTCGAACGCTTCGACCGCCGTCAGCTGCACATCATCCTGTACGAGGAGCTGCAATCGGATCCCATCGCAGCACTCCGCAACATCTTCACCTTCCTTCGGGTCGACCGCGACATTCGCGTGGACATATCGACGCGCGACAACGTCCCGGTGCTCCCGCGGTTTCGCGCTCTCCACGCTGCGCGGCGCCGCCTCCTCGGCCATCGCTCGCTCACCGCATTCCTCCCGGCGTCGGTACGCGAGGCGGCGCGCGGCGTGTATCGCGAGCCGTCACGACGCGCGCGCCTTGCACCTGACGATCGTCGCGCGCTCGTGCACTACTATCGCGACGAGATCGCGCGAACGGCGCGCCTCCTGTCGCGCGACCTCTCGGCGTGGATGCGCGAGGCGTGACGCGCGCGATGCCCCAGCGGCGCGACGGGCCGAGTGCGGCGATGCGGGCGAGGCGGGCGATGCAACGCCGCATGCTCGCTGCCCTGTACGCTCGAGGGGCGCGGCGTGCCTCGCCCGCCGAGCGTACGGATCCCTCACTGATCGAGCTGGGCACCGCGCTGCGGCGCGCCTGTCTCGAGGAGCGGGAGAGAGAGCACGCCGCGAGCAAATGGCGGATTCTGCTCTGCACACCACCGTCGCTCGCTGCCGACGTGTGGTTCTCCGATCTCGCCAGCGGGATGCGGCACACCGGTCTCCCCTCGTACCAGCTCCCGAGCCTGTCACGAGTCGATGCGGCGCTCCTCGACGAACTGCGCCCCAACGTGGTCCTCGCGCTCGACAGCGACCGGGCGCTCGACTGCATCGACCTCGACGCGCTCGCGGCTCACAAGCGTAAGCACGGGTGTCTCCGCCTCTTCATCCCCACACGCTATGTGCATCTGGCGTTCGGTGGAGCGCTCACCGATGGCGATCGCCGTCGGCTGCAACGGGCGATCGACGGGCGGGGCGCCGATGCGTTCGTTTCGCTCTACGAGCCCGAGTTCTTCCCGCTGGCGCACCGGGCGTGGGTCGATGCCGGCTTTACCTACGTGTCGCTCCCGCAGTCGGGGAACCCGATCGACGACTATCCGCGCGAAGGCCTGCGCACGTGCGACTACTTCTACGCGAGCGCCGCGACGAGCGAGCGCTTCACGCAGACCTGGAGCGAGCTCCGTTCTGTGCTCTGGCACTATCGCGGGGACTGGGCGGGGGAGGGATGGGGGTTCGGGTCGCCGGTTGTTCCGTTCGCCGAGATGCCCGATCGGTACGCGAGAGCCCGCATCGCGCTCGCGCCGCTACTCCGGTCGCTACGATCGCAACCGCTCGAGCTCACGCATCGCGTCTTCGAGGCGGCTGCGTGCGGCGCGTTCCAGCTGACCACGCTGTCGCCCATCACTCGGCGATTCTTCTCGCCCGACGCGCTCGTGGCCGCGCGCGACGGCGATGAATTCGTGGCGATGTTCGCGCGATACGTCGGCGACCGTGCGGCGCGCGAGCGACACGCAATGCAGGCGCTACGCGAACTGTACGCCGCGCACACGGTCTTTCACCGCATCTCGGCATTCCTCGACGCGCTCGATGGGCTCGCCGACCGCTGCTGATTCAATTCCGGACGAACGATGTCGCCGTGCGCTGACGCTCCTGCTCGCGATCACTTGCCGTCGATATCGAGCACCGCCCGCGCCGCCGAGCGGACGGAGTAGACGATCATTGCCGCGCCGATGAAGGCGAGGAGCGCATTTCCAACCACGACGGTCGCGTCGACGCCTGCGCGCAGTCCGCGAGCGCCCCAGCGCATCAGGGCGACGCCGGCGACCAGCCAGAGCAGCCGCCGTCCGATCACGATCGCAAGCGCTATTCGCTCCGCGGTCGTATCGGGTGGTTGCGGTGGGGGAGGTGGCGGCGGAGCGTGGCGCTTTGTCATGAAAATCGTGTTGACACGAGACCTCGAAGGACGGCGGGCACGCGTCCCCGCGCGAGAGATCCTCGATCGTTCTCGCTAGGATGCGAGCGCGCGCGCTCCCTTGTCCAGAGGTCTGGCGAGACGACGGCGCATGGGCGCCACTGGCGCGCGCTGCGCCTTGACGCACTTCGCGGACACGCGAGATTGAGTGTCAGCGCGCCTCTGGGGCGCCACCGGTCCGCGGCAAGGGAATCCTCCCACCCAGGCTCTACACGACTCCTGCAGGCACTCCCTTTCTCCTGCCTGGAATCAGCGGACGTCAGGCGCATGGGAGGAAGGCATATGCGATCGTTCGAAAGCTTCCGCAAGGAAGCCAAACGCTGGCTTGCAGATCTTCGCGCCGGCGTTCCCGCAGCCTCGGCGCGCTATCGTGCGATGGCCGGCCAGGCGGCCGACCCGACGGCGGCCACACTCACACTCCGCGACGTTCAACTCGCGCTTGCGCGTGAGCACGGCTTCGCCGGGTGGTCGGCGCTCAAGGACGCGGTCGACAGTGCAGAGGCCAACAGACGCGCAACAGGGCGAGCGCTTCTCGATCGCTACGAGGAAGCGGCGACCGCGCTCCACGACGCGTACCGACTCGGGACGCCAGAGGCAATGGAAGCACACTATCGTTGCACCTGGCATCGCCGTCCCTGGCACGCGATGCGCTCGTACGTGCAACTCGACCTCGGCAAGCGCCCGGCGTACGAGGGCGACGACGTCGCGATCACGATCGACGACGCGCGCCACCTCGTGGCGCTGGAGTACGGCTTCGTGAACTGGGTGGCGCTCCGATCGTTTGTCGCTGAGCCGCCGCGCGCGCAACGGCTCGCACCCAAGCCGGTGGGGGTGAGCCCCGAACCGTCCGACGAGCCGGACGAGGCGCTGTACTTCGGCCGTGACTGGGACGAGGCACTCTCCACGTTGCGTGCGAAGCCGCACTCGTCGCTGCGGGCGAACGGACAAGCGACGGATGACATCCTCCGGGATATCGCCACGATCCCCGGCGTCCGTGCCCTCGACCTCAGCGGCTCCCCCGGCATCACCGACGACGGCGTGTTGCAGCTGTCGGGTCTCCCACGTCTCGAGCACCTGGACCTGAGCGGAACGGGAGTGACCGACCGTGCCCTCGCGACCCTCGCACAGCTTCCGTCGCTCCGCACGCTCTTCCTGCGCGGCACGCGCGTGAGCGACGCGGGAATGCCCGCTCTCGCGTCGTGCCGCGCGCTGGAGCGCGTCGAGCTGCAATGGACGGCCACCGGCGACGAAGCCATTCGCGCGCTGGATGGACTTGAGCAGCTGCGCTACTTCGCGAGCGGACAGCGCGTGAGCGACGCCGGGCTCGCTGCGCTGCACGGGATCCCGGCATTCAAGCGTTGGATGGGCGGTGAGGCGAGCATGGGGCTACTTCGCTTCAGTTCCGGGCCGAACCAGCTCCTGCTCCGGGGACCGTTCACCGACCGCGGCATGCTAGCACTCCGCGGGCTCGACGGGCTCTTCGGACTCAACCTCGATGCGTCGGAACTCGGCATCACGGCGGCGGCGATGGATCCACTCGTACAACTCCCAAACCTGGGATGGCTGGCGGTGGACGCCCGCGACGACTGGATGCCGCGCATTGCCGCGATGCCGCGCCTCCGCTTCCTCGGCGCACAGGATACCGTCGCGGGTGACGACGGGTTCGCTGCGCTCGCCGAGTCGACGTCGCTCGAGTTCATCTGGGGGCGGCGCTGCCACAACCTCGGGACGCGCGGCTTCTCGGCACTCGCGCGCCTGCCGCGACTGCGCGGACTTTCCGTGAGCTGCAAGAACGTCGGCGATGCCGGTGTCGCCACGCTTCCGTCGTTCCCGGCGCTCCGCGAACTCATGCCGATGGACGTCCCCGACGCGGGATATCGTCACATCGGGCGATGCACCTCGCTCGAGTCGCTCATCCTCATGTACTGTCGCGACACGACCGACGCGGCGACGGAGCACATCACCTCGCTCTCGGCGCTCACCTACTACTTCAACAGCTACACCACCATCACCGACCGGACGCCGCGGCTCCTGGCGACGATGCCATCGCTCGAGCGGATCACCTTCGATGCGTGCCACGGCCTTACCGACGAAGGGGTCGCGGCGTTAGGCGCGCTCCCGCGCCTGCGAGAGCTTCGCGTGTCGGGTAATGGAGTCACGCCGCAGCTGGCGTCGAGCTTTCGCCCCGCTGTGAAGGTTCGCGTGGGAGGATGAGCTAGCGGCGCCAGACGCGAACGAGGCGAATTCAGCGGTGGATTCCCTTGGCACGTAATGGGGAGTATTGTTGTCGGGTATTGCTCCCCACCTCGACGCTCGCGCAACCACGCGGGCGCCCCGACCCGGTCACGCACGCGTATCTCCATGCCTCGTAAGCTCTTGCTCGCGCTGTTGTTCCTCCTCAGTGGCCGCGCCTCGGCGCAGCTCAACGCCGTCGGAACAACCTCGCCGCCGCGCGGAGACTTTGGCGTCCTGGTCATGGCGCACGGCGGCACACCCGAGTGGAACGCCGAGGTCCGCGCGGCCGTCGAGCCGATTCGAATGCGATACGCCGTGGAGGTGGCGCTGGGTATGGCCGAGGCCGGACCGATTCAGGAAGCAGTGCGGCGCCTGGAGGAGCAGGGCGTCACACACATCGGCGTCGTCCGGCTCTTCGTTTCCGGTGAAAGCTGGTACGAGCGCACCGAGCAGATCCTCGGGCTGGTTCCTGGCGCGCCTAACGCAGTGCCGTCACCGAGCGGCGCGAACGGGCGCGCGCACGCGACGCACGGCGGTCATGCGGCAGGCGCACCAGACCCGACATTCTGGCGCGTCGAGACACGCGCCACATTCGCGCTGAGCACTACAGGGCTCGCCGACGCGGAGGAAATGGGTGCGGTGCTGACCGACCGTGCGCGCTCGCTCAGCCGGGCGCCTCAGCGTGAGGATGTGTTGATCATCGCCCATGGTCCGGGCGACGAGCGCGAGAATGCGCGGTGGCTACAGCAGATAGACGCGCGCGCCAATGCCGTTCGGGAAGCACTCCCGTTCAGGCGCGTGCAGGTGGAAACGCTGCGGGAGGATTGGCCAGACAAACGTCGCGAGAGCGAGCGCCGAATCCGTGCACTGGTCGATTCGGCGCGCGCTGAGGGGTACGCGACGATCGTCCTCCCGTTTCGGGTGCAGGGCTTTGGTCCGTACGCCGACGTGCTCAGGGGGCTCGACTACGTTGCCGATGGCCGGGGACTCCTGCCGCACGTCGCCGTGTCGCAGTGGATCGCGCGACAGGCTGAACTGCTGCGGGTAGCGACGCCGCGTGTGGCGGCGCCCTTCCGTACGCCGCCGGCTGCCAGCCATTAGAACGGGTCGAAGCAGTCGTAGTTGCGCTGCCGGACGATGCGCCCCTCCTCGAAGGTGAGGAAGACGCCGAAGTGCGCACGCATTTCGGCGCCGGGGGCGAGCGCGCCGATCGCCACCGCGAGCGTTCCAACCCACAGGACTTCGAGCGCGACTTCATTGCCGTTGGCGATCGCCGTGCGCACTTCGTAGCGCTGCCCCTGCAGCACGCGCCGGCCGCGCACCCCCGCCTCCCGCATCGCGTCGAGGTCTCGCTCTGCTCCAGCCGGCACGAACTGATTAGGGTGTTCGATCTGCTTGACGTCGGGCGAGAGGAACGCGAACGGGTCTGCGTCGTCGGCGCCGCTCTCGATCGCTGCGAGGTAGCGACGCGCTCGTTCGAGGTTGTCTCGCTCCACGCCCGGCGGAAGCATGCTGCCGAAGGCGTCAGGGGCGCCGCTGGCGGTTGGAGAGATGGTCATGAGCGGGTGGAGGGGTGGAGCCGTTTGCGTCTTTCACGTCTACCAGCCGGTACGCACGCCGATCGTCTCATCCTGCTGGTACGCCGTGATCACGCGACCCGTCGCAGCGAACGACATGCGTGGCGCGCTTCCCGGCGCTTTCGCGCGAATCTCCAGCGACGTGAGCCCTAGTGACAGGAAATGCACCTGGCCGCGTGCCAGGCGTGCCGGGACGATGCGGTGCTCCGCCGAGGTGCCGCTCGCTGCCGGAATCTCTACCAGCTGCACTCCGACCTCTCGGCCATAGACGAGCGCGGTGGTGGGGGTCTCACCGGTGGTCGTCACTTCGACCATCCATCGCGGCGCGGGGATCGCGCCAATCGCATCCAGCGGCGTGGCGACGAGGGAGGCCACGAATCGCAGCGCGAGGAGCGTGGAGGCTATCGAGAGCATTGCGTAGGCAGCGACTCTCGCACGCATGGGGCGCGCGACCGGCGTCGCTCCACCCCAGCGTGAGGGTGCAAGCGCCGGTGCATGCGCCGAGTTGCCCAAGCGCGAGAAGGCCTCGTCCAACGGCGTCGCGGCGCGAAGGCGAGGATCGGAGACTTCACTCATGCGAACACCTCCGAGTGCGCCGAGCGAGACGCTGCCCAGGGGGATAATCCGGAGAAGAGCCGCGAACCGGGTCTTATCTGCGCGCGCAGCGACGATAAATCGCGCGATCCTCGTTCGCCAGAATGCGTCCAACACCGCACGGGGACAAGACTTCGCCCGCGCCGTGGCCCGCAGAAGAATTCCGATATCACGGCCGGCGAGCGTGATAATCACAATGAACGTCGGAGCAGGTGTGCAGGGGCACCCGTGGCGCGCGACAACTGCTCGCCATCGCGCCACTCGGCCGCTAGTATCTCCCCCCCGTGACCACGCCCCCCATCTCCGGCGAACGCGACACGACGATGTCGTCGCGCCGAGTCGTCTGGCTCCTCGCCTTCGTCTCCCTCATCGGCTACGCCCTGCGCTCCAACATTGCCATCGCGCAGGAGTACATGGCGCCGGAACTTGGGCTTTCGATGGCGCAGATGGGGGTCATCTCGGCGTGGGGGTTCCAGCTCGCCTACGCACTCTTCCAGATCCCGGGCGGATTCCTCGGAGATCGATTCGGGGCGCGCCGAATCCTCGCACTGGCAATCGTGGGATGGAGTGTCGCGTCGGTGGCATCCGGATCGGTGACCGGCGGGGCGGGGCTCGCGTTCGCGACGCTCTTCGCGTCGCGTGTGCTGCTTGGCGTTTCGCAGGCGGCGACCTATCCCGTGGCAGCGATCGCCGCCGTGCAGTTCGTCCCCGAGCGCGCGCGAGTCGGGGCGAGCGCGATATACCTCGCGGCGGGGACGCTGGGCGCCGCACTCGCCCCGCTTCTGCTCGCGCCGTTGATGGTGCGCGCTGGTTGGCGCGCCGTCTTCAACGCGAGCGCCGTCGTCGGGCTTCTCACGGCGCTTCTCTGGTTCGTGCTGGCGCCGCGCGGCCCCGCCTCCGATTCGGCGACACATCGCGGTTCGGTGAGAGACCAACTCGTCGATGCAGCCCGTGTTCTCCGTAACGGTCGTCTCCTTGCGCTCGCGACCAGCTACTTCCTTCACTCCGCCGTCTACTTCGTCTTCATCTTCTGGTTCTTTCGCTACCTCACCGAGGCGCGCGGCTTCTCGGTCCTCGACAGCGGCGTGTGGGGGAGCGTGCCGTACTTCATGTCGTTCGCCATCGCGCCGCTGGTGGGATTCTTTGCCGACGCGCTCGCGCGCCGCATGCCGCCAGCGCTGGCGCGTCGCCGCGTGGCGATGAGCTGCCTGACGATTGCGGCCGTCTTCGTCTTCATCGGTGCGCGTCTCCCGACGCCCGCGCTGGCGATCATCGCGCTGGGTCTTTCCGTTGCGTGCCTGGTGAGCTGCGAGGCGCCGTACTGGACATCGACCACGGCGATGGCCGGTGAGGCGGCCGGTTCCGCGGGTGGAGCGCTCAACCTGATGGGGAACCTCGGGGGAGTGATGTCGATCTGGCTCGTCCCCCTCATGAAGGATGCGTGGGGGTGGTCGGCGATGCTGGCGTTCTGGGGAGGGGTGGCGCTCGTCGCGGCGGCACTCTGGCTCGTCGCCGTACGCCCCTACGCGCCGGCGATCGCGTCAGTAAGCCACGAGGTGACGTAGTCAGCGAGCGTTGGGCGGACGACGATGCGCCACCGCGGCGAGTCGTCGAGGAGCTGCAAGAGGATCGGCGCCTTCCCGATGACGCTCTGCGCGCACCGCCCCACCGCGAAGGCGCGCGCGTGCAGGTCCAACGGGCAACAGCTGGCGAGGACGTCGCGCGAGCGCGCTCCCGTGAGCTCGAACAGCACTCGGCTCGCCGAGATATCGACGACGGCGCCATCCTCCGTGCCAACCTCCGCCTCGAGGGCGCCGAGCAGTGCGTCGCGCGCGCCACGCTCACCGATCACGAGCCACTCGTCGGGGCGCATCCACAAGCAGCTGCCGTCAGTGAAGGCCGCGCTCTCGTTCACGCCGGGGAGCGCTGTCAGCCCGAGCGCGATCGCGCCCCGATCTCGCGCCGCTTCACGCGCGCGCAACGAGAGGACCGTCGCGTGCCTGGGCGCCGAGAGCTCAGCCATCGCGCCTCGCCCCCTTGGGATCGTAGTGCGCGGGAGACACGAGTCGCACGCGCATGACGCGGCCATCGAGGAGTGGCGCGACGAGCTCCTCGCCGATGCGCGCACGTCCGCCGCGCACCAGCGCCAGCCCTAACGACATACCGAGGGGGTCGCTCCACCCGCTGGTCGACACGTGTCCGTCGATGGGCCGCGGCGGCGCACCCATGCTCCGCGTGAGTGCCGCCCCTTCGGGAATTACCTCGTCGGAACCTACCACGACAAAGCCGACGAGTTCGGCGCGATTCGATCGGCGATTTCCCGCGCGCCGCGTCGAGCGCTTGCCGACCCACTCCTTGCTCTCGTCAACCAGCCAGCCAAGCCCTGCGTCGTAAACCGTGGTGAGCGCTTCGGTATCCTGTCCCACGATGACGAACCCCTTCTCCATTCGTAGCTGCTGCATCGCATCGAGCCCGTAGGGCATGATGTCGTACGCGGCGCCTGCCTCGAGCAACGCGCGCCACAGCGCCGCTCCTTCATGCCAGCGAACGCTCACCTCGTACGACAGTTCGCCGCTGAAGCTCACACGCGCGACCTGGGCGTCGGCGATCGCGGCCACCGACACTCCGCGCCTGACGGTGTGAAACGGAAACGCCTCGCGCGACACATCGAGCGCAGGCGCCACGCGCGCGAGCACGTCCCGGGCGCGCGGCCCGACGATCGCAACCGTGGCGAATTGCTCGGTGATCGGGGTGACCCAGACGCGACGCGTGGGCCACTCGGTCTGGAGCCATTCCTCCATCCAGTCCACGACCGTGGCGGCGTGCGACGTGGAGGTCGTGACGAAGAAGTGCTGCGGTGCGAGGCGCATCACCACGCCATCGTCGAGTATCGCGCCGTCGAGCTGGCACATCACGCTGTACCGTGCTTGGCCGACGCGCAGGTTGCCGATCGCGTTGACGTAGAGCTGGTCGAGGAACCACGCCGCGTCGGGCCCGCGCACGTCGATCTTGCCTAACGTACTCACGTCGACGATCGCGACGCGTTCGCGCGCGGCGCGGCACTCGCGCGCGATGGTCGCGCGCGCGTCCTCTCCCGCGCGCGGGTAGCGCGACGGACGCATCCACTGTCCGGCCACCTCGAGCACGGCGCCCATCGCCACATGCTCGGCGTGGATCGACGTGGTGCGTCGCGGCTCGTAGCGCTCCCCCGTCGCGCGCCCGGCCATCAGGGCGAAGGGAATCGGTTCCACCGGTGGGCGGCTCCGCGAGATCCCGACGCTGGCGGCGGGCTCTCCGATGAGCGACGCAGTGAGCAGCCCGGCGTTTGTCCTGGCGGTGCGCCCCTGTTCGACGCCGGTCCCGACGAGGGTGAAGCGCTTCACGTGCTCGATATGGCGCACGCCGGCGCCCACCGCGCGCTCGACTCCCGCCACGGTGGCATCGCGGTGCAGGTCGACGAACGAGCGCGACTCGTCACCGTCAGGCGCAACGACTCGCATTGCGTCGTCCGGCGAGAGCTGCACGGTTGCCCCGCGCAGCTGCGACTGGAGGGCGACATTCGCGTCGTGACCGCCCGACACGGCGAGGAGATCGCAGGCGACGTGATGGTCGCCCGATGCATCCCGCACGGTCACGCCCGCGAGGCGGCCGGCCGCGTCGGCGCTTGTGGCGATCACGCCAGACGGCACCCACAGCGGGATGCCTAACGCTTCCACCCGCTCGCGCAGGGAGGGTGGTACGACGGTTCGCACGTCGACGATTCCCGCGACGTCGACCCCCGCAGCCCGCCAGGCGAATGCCGTACGGTATGCGACATCGTTGTTCGTGAAGACGAGGGCGCGGGTCGGCGCGAGTGCGTGCCGCACGAGATACGAATGCGCCGCACCGGCCAGCATGATCCCCGGGCGATCGTTGTCGGGGAAGACGAGCGGGCGTTCGAGCGTTCCGGTTGCCATCACGATATCGCGGGCCCGCACCTGCCAGACGCGCTGCTCAGGGAGCGCGCCGCGCTCAGACTCTGGAAGGAGTGCCCCGACGCGCTGCACGAGCAGCACCCCATTCTGGTCCAGCATCATCAAGGCGATGGTCGACGTCAGCACGAGGGTTTCGGGCGCGGCCTCGAGCGCGGTGCGCGCCTCGCGCACCCACGCCATCGCGGGCGTCTCGTCGACCATTGCATCGTCGCGCAGCAGCGCACCGCCAAGCTCAACGTCTGCGTCGACCAGGATCACCCGCGCCCCGTCGCGCGACGCCGCGAGTGCGGCCGCAATCCCAGTGCGCCCGGCGCCGATCACCAGCACGTCGCAATGCGCAAAGCGCTTGTCGAATCGCCCCTCATCCGCGACGTCGTGCAGCATGCCCCGCACGATGCGTCCTTCGGCGCGGAGCCCTTCGTACAGCGGAAGCGCCGTCGTGCGCACGAGTGGCTCCGCCACGTTCCCGCTCCACACCTGAGCGAACCCGGTTGCTTCCTCGAGTCCCGCGCTCATGATCCCGCGCGGCCGTCCGAGCGCGACGCTCGTCCCGAGCACGTCGACACCGGCGCCGAGGAGCGCCGAGGCGAGCGTGTCGCCGGCGAATCCGCGCAGGCGCTCACCGTTCCAGGTGAACGAAAGAGGACGCGATCGATCGATCCGCCCGCCGGTCGCAAGGCGGCGCATCACGCCGGCTCCGTTGCGCCTGGCGGCGGCTCATCGAGTCGCCGCGAGCCGGTGATCTCGTGCGTCAGCGTGCTGCGCGTCACGTAGAACCACTGCCGGCACCCGTGCACGTGCACCCAGCGTTCTTCCAGCATCCCCGCCGGGTTCGATCGGAAGTAGAGCACGCGCGCCCACTCGGCGTCGCTCGCCTCTGCGGGGAGCGGCACCCCCTCGCCACCACAGCGGAACTCGATCTCCTCACGCGGTCCGCACCACGGACAAGGAATCTGCAGCATCGCTCGTCGCCCTCAGTGCGCCACGCCGGCGGCGCCGTGCTCGTCGATGAGCATCCCGCTCTCGAATCGCTCGAGCGAGAACGCGGCGTTGAGCTCGTGCGGCTCGCCATTGGCGATGGTGTGGGCAAAGACCCACCCCGACACCGGCGTCGCCTTGAAGCCCCCGGTCCCCCAGCCGCAATTCACGAACAGGTCCTCTACAGGGGTGCGCCCGATGATCGGCGCCGCATCCGGACTCACATCCACGATCCCCGCCCACGTGCGCAGCAGGTGCGCTCGGCTCATGATCGGATAGAGCTCCAACGCCGCTTGCAGCTGCTGTTCGAGGATCTGCACCGAGCCGCGTTGCGCATACGAGCGATAGGTGTCGCGCGCGGCACCCATCACCAGCTCACCCTTGTGCGCCTGGCTCACGTAGACCTGCAGCATCCCCGACATCGGGACGGTGGGGAGGAAGGGTTCGTGAATGTCCGAGACCAGCGCCTGCAACGGATAGCTCTGGATCGGGACGTCGAAGCCGGCCATGGCGGCGAGGAGTGGTGTGCGCCCGGCGCCCACCAGCCCTACACGTCCGGCGCCAATGCGACCGCGCGTCGTCTCGACGCCTCGTACGCGCCCATCGACGATCTCGAATCCGGTGACTTCGCATCCCTGCAGCAGGTCGACGCCCAGCGCGTTGGCCGCGCGTGCCAGCGCGAAGACGACCGCGTCGTGACGCGCAATACCGCCGCGGCGCTGCAGCGCTGCCCCTACCACGGGATAGCGAATCTCCTGCGACAGGTTGAGGATCGGGCACAGCTCGGCGATCTCGTGCGGCTCGAGCCACTCGCCGTCGATCCCGCCGAGTCGATTCGCGTAGACCACGCGCTTCATCGCGTTGGCTTCGCTCTTTGAATGCGCGAGACTCAACAGGCCGCGCGGATCGAACAGGATGTCGTAGTCGAGTTCCTCCTCCCAGAGTGCCCAGCGCTGGAGCGCGAACTCGTAGAGCGGCATGCTCTCTTCGCGCAGATAGTTCGAGCGCACGACCGTGGTGTTGCGCACGGCATTGCCGTTGCCTAACCAGCCGCGCTCGACCACGGCGACGTTGGTGATGCCGTGATTGCGCGCGAGGTGATACGCCGTCGACAACCCGTGCAGCCCGCCCCCGACGATCACCACGTCGTACGACGCGCGGGGCTCCGGATTGCGCCAGAGGAAGCTGGGGTTGTGGAAGGCGTGCTCCATCGGTCGCTCAGCGCCAGATCGCGATCTGGTCCAGCGCCTTTCGGTGCAGGTCAGGGACCTTGGCCCCCGCGGCCGGATACCCGACCGGCATCACCAGCATCGCCTTCTCGTTCTTGGGGCGCCCGAGCAGGTCGCGCAGGAAGGCCATGGGGTTTGGCGTGTGCGTGAGCGTCACCAATCCCATCGCGTGGACGGCCGCGATGAAGAAGCCCGCCGCGATGCCGCACGACTCGTCGGTGTAGTAGAACGTCTTCTTCTCGCCCTCGGCGTCCAGCCCGTACGCCTGGCGAAAGAGCACCACCACCCACGGCGCGTCGGTCAGGTGCGGTTTGTGTTCGTCGGTGCCTAACGGCAACAGCGCGTCGAGCCATTCCTGGGGCGCCTTGCCGTGGTAGAAATCGTGCTCCTCCCGCTCGGCGGCCTCTCGAATCTGCGCCTTGAGCGACGGATCCGAGATGGCCACGAAGGTCCACGGCTGCTGGTGCGCCCCGCTGGGCGCCGTGCCCGCCGTGCGGATCGCCAACTCGATCAACTCCTTCGGCACCGGCTCGTTCGAGAAGTGGCGGGTGGTGCGGCGCGCGTCCATGCGCGCGTAGAATGCCTTCCCGCGCGCCACCGACTCTTCCAGTGACAGCCGCTCGTGCGCGAGCGGGACGAACGGGTGGAGCTTCACGCCGGGCGATACGGTGCCGTCGCTCATGGGTCGCCTAACGTGAGCCGGAGGCGGCGGCCGGGCGCGGCGGGTTCTTCCCGCCGTCGGCGATGTACTGCTGCATGCGCTTCTCGAGCACGGGGAGGGGGACGGAGCCGAGTGCCAGGATGGCGTCGTGGAACGTTCGCTGGTCGAACTTGTCGCCCAGCGCCGCCTCGGCCTCGCGCCGTTCCCGCCGGATCTGCATCTCGCCGAGCTTGTAGGAGAGCGCCTGTCCCGGCCAGGCGATGTAGCGGTCGATCTCGGTATTGATCTCGTGCTCCGAGAGCGCGGCGTGGGTGGCGAGGTAGTCGACCGCCTGCTCGCGCGTCCAGCCAAACTTGTGGATGCCGGTGTCGATCACCAGGCGGCAGGCGCGCCACATCTCGTACGTGAGGCGCCCGAAGTCTTCGTACGGCGTCTCGTAGATCCCCATCACCGTGCCGAGCCACTCGGTGTAGAGCCCCCACCCTTCGCCGTAGCCGGAGAAGTACGTGGCGTTGCGGAAGGCGGGGCGCGGCGGCCCCTCGAGTGCCAGCGCGGCCTGGAACGAGTGCCCCGGCGTGCATTCATGCAGCGTGAGTGCTGCCAACGTGTAGAGCGGACGCGCCGGAAGGTTGTAGGTGTTCATGAGGCATGACTCGAGCCCGCCGCGCCCGCCGGTGTAGATCGGCGCGATTGCATCGGGGACCGGAAGGATTCCGTGGCGGAAGCGCGGCAGAAAGCCGATCGTCTCCTTGAGCTTGTAGTCGGCGGCTTTCGCCACGTAGGCCGAATACGACAACAGCTCGCGCGGCGTCTTGGCGTAGAACTGCGGGTCCGTGCGGAGGAAGTGCAGGAACTCGGCTTTCGTCCCGTTGAAGCCCGCCTTGTGCATCACGACGGTCATCTCCGAGTCGATTCGCGCGACTTCGGCGAGCCCCATGTCGTGGATCTGCCTGGGAGTGAGCGTGAGCGTCGTGTACTTCTCTATCGCCGCCTGGTAGTAGGCGTCGCCATCGGGCATCGACGTGGCGGCGAGCGTGGTGCGCGCCTTCACCAGGTACTCGTCGCGAATGAACGTGAGGAGCTTTGCGTACGCCGGCGCCACGATGTCGCGCAGCACCGTGAGCGCCTCCTGCTGCAACGCCGCGCGATCGCTCGCCGGGATCGACGGGGGAATCTGCGCGAATGGCGCGTAGAGCGGGTTGGTCGAGTCTCCCTTCACGTACGGTTCGATCGTCTTGTCGCGACCGAGCACGGCGACGCGCGGAATCGTGAAGCCGCGCGCCAGACCGGCGCGCATGTTCGCCGTCTCCTCGTCGAAGTAGCGCGGCACGTCGCGCAGCCGAGTGAGGAAATGCCGGTAGTCGTCGATCTTGCCGAATCCGTCACGCGGCGTGAACGACGTCCAGAAGAAGGTGTCGCTGTTGAACGGCGTCTCGTATTCCTTGAACTTCACGTCGTTGGCCAGCGCGGTGATCGACGTGCGGAAGACCGCAGCGTTCACCTGCTCGTCAGGCGACAGTTGATCCATCGGGATCCTGTCGAGTTGCGCGAGGACGTCGGTCCAGTACTTGAGTCGTGCGTCCTGCGTCGCGGCGTCCACGTGCGCGAAGGTGTCGCGCCCCCGCCCGAACTGGTCCTGCCGCCACGCCCACTCCTTGTCGTAGAGCGCCTTGAGTCGTGCGTCGGCCGCGCTGGGGCGTTGCGCCAAGAGCGGCGCGCTGATCGCCAGCAGCGCGATGGGGAAGACGAATCGACGAACCACGACGGACGGACGACTGGGCACGGCACTCTCCATCGGAAGACATGAGGGGCGGCGCGACGCTTCGTGCGATGCGCTTCGCTCGGGCGGCGCCCGTCGAAGCTGCCGCGCGTCGGCGAAGGTGGCAAGGCGACGCGCGGTACGCGTTCAGCGCATCGGCGAGAGTATCGCGTGCACGCCTTCCAGCGACGGCGCCCAGAGCGACGGCTGTTCGGGATCGGCGAAGACGACCGCGAAATCCTCGGGCGTAAAGGCGCGCACGAGGCGCGAGGCATAGGTGTCGCGGAGAACGCGGAGGTAGTGCTCCACGTCGTAGTCGCGGCGGTCGGGTGCGGCGGGGGGCTCATCGGCATCTCGCTCCTCCACCACGCCTCCATAGCCGGTGACGGTGCGATAGACGCGCACGCGATCGCCAACGCTCCACTTCGTGCGCCCGCTCGCGAGGAGCGCCTCGTACGTCAGTTCGCGACGCTTGTCGCGAATCGCGAGATACGCCTCGGGCGACTTGGTGAGCCGCACGCGCGACGACACGTCGAACGTCGGGAGACTCCGCTCGCGGAGCGCCGTCGCCATCGCCACGTATTCGGCGCGCACGCGCGGAATGTCGCCCTCGAGCAGCGCGCGTATCGCGCCTCGCAGGAACTCGTCGCCAAACGGCTCGGCGCGACTCGACCGGAACGCGACCCCACGCAGCACGAGCTTTCCGTCGTGATGGAGGAGCGCGTAGTTCTTCGGCTCGTGCGAGAGCATCGCCGCATAACGCCCCTCGAACTCCAGCTGCACGAGCGGCGGAAGGAGCGCGGCCACCTCGGCGACAACGCGCCGTTCGTCGTCCTCGCTCCACGCATCCGGCACGGAGAAGTAAACACCATCGGTGTCGGCCTCGAGGAGCGTGACGCCGCGCGCCTTGAGTTCGCGGCAGAGCTGGTCGAGGAGGGCGCGCCCGCGCCTGGTGACTTCGTTGGCCGCGTCGACGTCGGCGAATCGGGTGAGCGATCCGCCAGCTGCAAGGTAGCCGTAGGCCGAGTTCACCACGATCTTCATCGCCGCGGAGATCGCCTCGTTGGTGAAACGCTCGCTCGAACCCGCCGGCGCCTCCCGCGCGCGCCCCTTGGCCTCGAGGCGCTGCCTGACGAGTCCGTCGACCAGGGCGAGGAGTGCGCCGAGGTGATCGCGCGCAGGACCGATCTGGTAGGCGCGCATCAACGAGGGATACAGCGACGCAACGTCGGCCTTGACCACGCGCCGCGCCACGCCGGCGGCGAACAGGTGCAACGCGGCGCCCGTGTGGACGGTCGACGTGGGCGGGGCGTGCGCTGGGAGCGCTTCGCCAGCGCGCAGGTAGGCGCGCACGAGGAGCGGATCGATCACCCCGGTCGCGGCGCCGGCGTCGGCCAATCGTTCATAGCGACGCGGTGCCATGCGGGCGAGGGCGAACGCCGCCCCGCCTAACACGCGGGCGAGTCCGGCGACTTCGTCCACATCCGACGTGGCGTAGCTCCGCACCCGCTCGGGATCGCTCTGGTACACGGTGAAGATCCGGTCGCCGCGGATCTCCACCCGATCCTGCTTGGCCAATCCGAAGTGTCGCGCCACGACCTTGAGCCCGTGCCCGGGGAGGTCGCGCGCCGAGAAGTCGTGTCGGCGCACGGCATCGAGCGTGTCGATCAGCTCGCGCCCGGGAATGATGTAGCGAATGCGCCGCCCACCGCCGGATTCGCCGTCGCGCATCGTCCCGCGCATCGCTGCCCGCTCGCGGAGCCCCGGGCGCCCGATCCTGCCTAACGCCAGCGGGACGCCGAGCTTTCGCGCGCGTCGGTTGAGGAACGGGAGGTCGAAGCCGTGCAGGTTGTGATTCTCGATCACGTCGGGGTCGACGCGCGCGATGTGCTCGACGAGGGCGCGAATGAGCCCGGCCTCTCCCGCGTCGTCCATCGACGCCGTCTCGAGCAGCGTGACGGTGCCATCCGGATCGCGTACCGCGACCATGAACATGCGGTCCCGATTCGCATCGAGTCCGGTGGTCTCGAGGTCGAATTGCAGCCGGTGCAGCTGGTCGAACGAGAGGTCGCGGAAGTAGGTGCGCCCGCTCGACACGAGATACTGCTCCTCGGGGGTGAGCACGAAGACCTCGTCGTCGGAGAGGTCGCGCAGGTGGCCGAGCGATCGCCCCATCCGGCGACTGGCCCCCGCGAGCACCGCGTCGGAGAGCGTCGCCATCGTTGCCGCGCGCACGAGATAGCGGAGCTCTCCCGGTCCGGCGAGCTCGCGCCAGGAGACCGCTCGCGCCTCGCGCGCGCCGCCGCGCCCGGCCGGCACGAGCAGGTCGCCCAGGTGCATGAGATCGTCGAGCGCACGCAGGAGGATCCACGGGCGAAAGCGCACGCCCTCGCGCACGAGCGCACCGCTCTCCGGCAGGCGGCGCCAGATCGTCGCCCGCCCGTCAGCGTCGGCCCAGACCGACACGATCCCCGGCGTCGGATCCCAGCCGGTGAGCCACCCCTCCGCACGTTCGGCGGGCGCGGTCTCGAAGCTCGGTTCGGCGGAAGAATCGCGGCGACGCGTCATCCGGCGAATCTGCATCCGTGCGCTCCCCTTGCGCAGCGGGACGGTCGGCTCGACACTGGTCCTATGCATCCGTCCAAGGTCGATCGCACGCGCCTCGACAAGCTCACCGACCTCCCCAACGTGGGGAAGGAATTCGCGCGCGATCTCGTGCTCCTCGGCATCACCAAGCCATCGCAGCTCGCGGGGCGAGATCCGGTCGCGCTCTACGACGCGCTGTGCGAGAAGACGCGTACGCGCCAGGACCCGTGCGTCCTCGACACCTTCATCTCGCTCACGCGCTTCATGGAGGGCGACCCGCCACAGGTCTGGTGGGCGTACACGGCAGAGCGAAAGAAGATGATGGCGGCGCTCGCGCGATGACCGACGCGCGCGGCGCGACCGCATGAGTCGCTACGGCGGATCGTTCGACGGGGCGATGTTCCGCTATGCTGGTGTAGGGGGATGGCACTTCGTCACCGTCCCCGAGGAGCTCTCCCCGCCGGTGACGCACTCATGGGGACGCACGCCGGTTGTGGCCTCGGTCGACGGGCACACCTGGCGCACCAGCGTCTGGCGCGGCAAGGACGGGCGCACGCTCCTCGCCGTCCCCAAGGCGGCACGCAAGGGAAAGCAGGACGGCGACATGGTGCACGTCGAGGTACGCTTCGACGCGCTGTAGCAAGGACCGACGCTGCGGCTCGCGCGCTCGAGCCGGCCGCCCGCGTCGCCGGGCCTGCGCGACGCGAGCGGCATTCCACCCCTAGTCGTGCCGCAGTGCGATCTGCGCGTCGATGCGAGAGGCGCGTCGCGCCGGGACGAACAGCGCCAGCGTCGCCACCGCGAGCAGGACGAGCGGCGCGGTGAGGAAGGTCGCGACGGTCATCGTCCCCGTTCCATAGAGCACGCTCCTGATCAGGAAGAACGCGCCCCCCGCGACCGCGATCCCGATCACGCTCCCCAGCAGGACGTGTCGCAGCCCCTGCGCCATCACTCGGCGAATCACGCCGCCGGTGGTAGAGCCGAGGGCCATGCGAATCCCGATCTCGCGCGTCTGCTGACCGACGCTGTGCGCCATCACGCCGTACATCCCGATCGCCGCGAGGAGCAAGCCGATCACCCCAAAAAGCCCCAGCGCGCCACCGGCGATGCGGGCCGGGAGCAACGCCGTGCCCAGGTGCGACGAGAGCGGCTGCAGGTCGACCACCGGCATCTGCGGATCGAGCGCGCTGATCTCGC
>CAZWVG010000065.1:0-23402 GCA_964637355.1 uncultured Gemmatimonadaceae bacterium | reverse complement strand
GCGCTCCCCGCCGGAACGACGCGCCCCGCGCGCGCGCCGGGCGCACGTCCGCGCTGCAACCTCCTCGGCGCCACCTCGCTCGGATTCCACTGCCGCGACGATGTGCGCGAGGCGCGTACGCTCCTCGAGGCGTGCGGCGTCGACGTCCACGTCGCCGCCCCCCTGGGCGCAACTCCGGCCGACCTGGCGCGACTCGGCGAGGCGGACTTCAACGTCGTGCTGTATCCGGAGATCGCGCTCGCCGCGGCGACCTGGCTGCGCAAGACGTTCCAGCAGCCGATGGTGACGGTCGTCCCGATCGGCGTCGGGGCGACGCGTGACTTCATTCGAGCGGTCGGGGAGGCGGCGGGCGTGGATGTCTCCGCCGCGTTAGGTATGGAGCGGGAGGGGATGCCCGAAGCCAACGCGAGTGCCTCGCGCCTCCCCTGGTACTCGCGCTCGGTGGACGCAACGTATCTCACCGGCAAGCGGGTGTTTGTCTTCGGCGATGGAGCGCATGCCATTGCGGCCGCGCGCATCGCCCGCGACGAGCTCGGATTCGAGGTCGTGGGGCTCGGCACCTATAGCCGCGAGATGGCGCGCGACGTGCGCGCGGCGGCCAAGGAGTACGGACTCGAGGCACTCATCACCGACGACTATCTCGAGGTGGAACAGCACGTGGCCGAGGCGGCGCCGGAGCTGGTGCTCGGGACGCAGATGGAGCGGCACATCGCCAAGCGACTCGGCATCCCTTGCGCCGTGATCTCCGCGCCGAACCACGTGCAGGACGTCCCCGCCCGCTACGCGCCGCAAATGGGGTGGGAGGGAGCCAACGTCATCTTCGATACGTGGGTGCACCCGCTCATGATGGGGCTCGAGGAGCACCTCCTGACGATGTTCCGCGGCGATTTCGAGTTTCACGATGGAGCGCGCGCGTCGCACCTGCATGCACACGCCGGAGATCCGGTGACGCGCGCAAACGACGAGGAGCAGGAGGATGCCGACGACGCGCGGCGCGCGGAGGAAGACGCAGCGGACGACGAACTGCAACGCGCGCACGAGATGGTGTTGCTCGGCGCCGACGCGACCGCGTCGACGATCGGATTCGTGGACGGCGACACCGCCGAGATGCCGGCATTGCACACGCCGCGCAGCGACGCGACGACCGGAAGGATTGCGACAGCAGCGAGCGCACTGGCAGTGCCGCGCTGGCGAGCGGAGGCAGAGCGCGAACTGGGCAAGATCCCGTTCTTCGTACGCGGCAAGGCACGCCGGAACACCGAGCGCTTTGCGGCCGAACGAGGGATCCGCGACATCACCATCGACGTGATCTATGACGCCAAGGCGCACTTCGGGAGATAGCGGCATGCGCGAGGCGCTGCGCTTCGTCCTGGTGACGCTCGACGCGCACCTGGCGGGGACGCTCGACCTCGTCCGCGCGCAGCTCGCCGCGGACCTTCCCGAATTGCAGCTGACGGTGCACGTCGCGGCAGACTGGCTGATCGATCCGTCGACGGCCGAGGCGTGCCGGGCAGACATCGCGCGAGCGGATTTCCTCCTCTTCACCCAGCTCTTTCAGGAGGATCAGGTCGGGGCGATTCTCGACGCCGTCCGCGCACGACGCGAGTCGTGCGACATGGTTGCCGCGCTGCTCTGTGCCCCGGAGCTCTCGGCAATGACGCGCATGGGACGCTTCGCGCCATCGGCGTCGCGCGATGCGAGCCCGTGGTCGCCGCTCGCACTCCTGCGCAAGCTGCGCGGTGAGCGGAGCGACGGACAGTCGAGCGGCGAGCGGCAGATGGCGATGCTCAAGCGCGTTCCGCAACTGCTCAAGTTCGTGCCGGGACCTGCCCAGGATCTGCGGACGTACCTGCTGGCGATGCAGTACTGGCTGTCGGGGACGGACACGAACATTGCGAGCATGATTCGCATGTTCGTGAATCGGTACGCTGCCGGCTCGCGTGCGCGCTTCAAGGGGCGCCTAACGGTCGCGCCTCCGGAGTCGTATCCCGAGACGGGCGTCTATCATCCGTCGCTGCCAACGCGCGGGATGGCCGAGTCGGTGGATGCGCTTCCGCGGAAGGGATCAGCCGGCACGGTCGGGCTGCTCGTCGGACGCTCGTACCTGCTCGCGCGAAACACGGCGCACATCGATGCCGCCATCGCGGCACTCGAGCAGCGCGGTCTGCGGGTCATCACGTCATACGCGGCGACGCTCGACTCGCGGCCGGCCTTGCAACGCTTCTTCACCGATTCCGCTGGCCGGTCGACGATCGACGCGCTCATCAACCTGACGGGCTTCTCGCTCGTGGGGGGGCCGGCCTACAACAATGCAGCGGCCGCCCGCACGTCGCTGGAGTCGCTCGATGTTCCCTATCTCGTCGTGCAGGGACTCGAGTTCCAGAGCGTCGACGGGTGGCGCAGCGACGCGCGTGGGCTGAATCCGCTCCAGGCGACGCTCCAGGTGGCGATCCCCGAGCTGGACGGGGCGACCAATCCGATGGTAGTTGCCGGGAAGGGAGGGGGCGCGGGGAGCGAGAGCGGTTCACGGGTGGTTCCGCTCCCCGCCCGCATCTCGCTCATGGCCGACCGTGTCGCGCGGCTCGTACGCCTGCGCCGCCGTCCGCGCGCCGAGCGAAGGGTTGCCCTGACGATCTTCAACTTCCCGCCAAACGTTGGCAACACCGGGAGCGCAGCCTACCTCGATGTCTTTGCGTCGGTGCAGCGCACGCTCGCGTCGTTGGCCGAAGCGGGCTACACGGTCGAAATCCCCGAGAGCGTCGAGGCGCTCCGGTCGCGCATCACCGAGGGGAATCGCTCGATGTACGGGACGCCGGCGAACGTGCACGCCCGCATCTCGGTCGACGATCACGTGCGTCGCGAGCCGCACCTCGCCGATATCGAACGCGCGTGGGGGAGTGCCCCCGGGCGGCAACTGACGGACGGGCGTTCGCTCTTCGTGATGGGAGCGCAGTTCGGCAATGTCTTTGTAGGGGTGCAACCCGCATTCGGCTGGGAAGGGGATCCGATGCGCCTCCTCTTCGAGGGGACATTCGCCCCCACGCACGCCTTCGTCGCCTACTATCGCTACCTGCGTGAGGACTTCGACGCCGACGTGGTGCTGCACTTCGGGACGCACGGTGCGCTCGAGTTCATGCCCGGTAAGCAGGTCGGGTTGAGCGAGTCGTGCTGGCCCGAGCGCCTCATCGGCGACCTCCCCAACGTCTACCTCTACGCCTCCAACAACTCGTCGGAAGGAACGCTGGCGAAGCGGCGCAGTGGCGCCACGCTGGTCTCGTACCTCACGCCGCCGATCACCAGCGCGGGACTCTATCGCGAGTTGACCGATCTCAAGGCAACGCTCGATCGCTGGCGCTCGTGCGACCCCTCCGACGCGCACACGCGTGCGACGCTGCTGTCCTTGTCTCGCGAGCAGGCCGCCGCGGTGCAGCTGGCGGAGCCGTCGTGCGGCTGGGAGCACCCCGAGCCGGCGATGCAGGAACTCCGCGAGCAACTCGCCGAGGTCGAGCGTGCCCTGATCCCGATGGGGCTGCACACGGTGGGCGAGGTCATGTCGCCCGAGGCACGCCGTGAGACGCTGCAGGCGATGGCGCTGGTCCCTCGTCCCGACCTGGAGCTGCCGTCGCTGGTCGAGGCGATCGGTGGTGCGGGATGCAGCGGTGTTCAGCGCGAGCGCGCCGAGCACGGCGTTCGGATGGCGATCGACGAGATCGTGCGCAGCGGATCGGCGGCGTGGGCGCGCGATGCGCTCGCTTCGGATGGTTGGGTACGGCACACGATCGCTGCCGAGGGGGCGGGGCCGCTGACGATCATCAAGTGCATCGACGAGCTCGCCCGCGTGGATGGAGAACTGCGGCAGAACGGCGAGCTCGAAGGGATGTTGCGAGCGCTCGACGCGCGCTACGTCCCGCCGGCCCCCGGGGGCGACCTGTTGCGTTCGCCCGCGGTTCTCCCAACGGGGCGCAACATCTACGGTTTCGATCCGTATCGCGTCCCGAGTGCGGCGGCGGTGCTGGAAGGGAAGGCGCGCGCCGACCTTCTGCTTCGCCGCTATCACGACGACACCGGGGCCTACCCCGAGTCCGTCGCCGTTGTCCTGTGGGGATCCGACAACATGAAGTCCGAGGGGACGCCGCTGGCGCAGGCGCTCGCCCTCATCGGCGCGGTGCCGCGCTTCGACAGCGTGGGACGGTTGTGCGGAGCTCGGCTCATTCCGCTCGCGCAGCTTCGCCGGCCACGCGTCGACGTCGTGGTCTCGGTCTCCGGGATCTTCCGCGATCTCCTCCCGCTCCAGATCCGCCTGATTGCCGAGGCCGCGCTGCTCGCCGCGCAGGCCGACGAGCCGGAACAGGAGAACTTCGTGCGGAAGCACGCGCACGCGACGATGCGCGAGACCGGATGCGACCTCGCCACCGCGGCGCTGCGCGTTTTTGGCAACGATGACGGAGCGTACGGTTCGAACGTGAACCTGATGGTCGACGCCGGTACGTGGACGCAGGAAGACGAACTCGCCGACCTCTTCGCCAAGCGGAAGGGGTACGCGTACGGCGTGGACGGGCGGGCGAGCGCGCGCCCGGGGATGCTGGCCGGGGCCCTGCGCCACGCCGAGCTGTCGTTCCAGAACATCGACTCGATCGAGCTCGGAACGATGGACATCGACCAGTACGTCGAATCGTTAGGTGGATTGCATCGCCTGCTGGAGCGCTCGCGCGGAACGACGGTGCCGGCCTACGTGGGCGACCATACCGGGACCGAGGGGCGCGTGCGGCAACTGTCCGAGCAGGTCGCGTTCGAGACGCGTACCCGTACGCTCAATCCCAAGTGGTACGAGGCACAGCTCAAGGCGGGATATGAAGGCGTGCGCAATCTCGCATCGCGGGTCACCACCGCGGTGGGATGGTCGGCGACCGCAAAGGGCGTCCCCGAGTGGGTCTATCGCGACGTCGCGCGCACCTTCGTTCTCGATCCCGAGATGCGCGACCGTCTGGCCCGACTCAACCTCACCGCAGCATCCGGAATGGCGACGCGCCTGCTCGAGGCGACCGATCGCGGATTCTGGGCGCCTGACGAGGAGACGCTCGCCGCCCTCAGGGGCGCCGCCGAAGAACTCGAAGACCGGGTCGAAGGCATCTACGCCGAGACCTCACCTGCCGGCAACGGCACAGCAGCACAGGAGCGATCGTGAGCACAACCCTACGCGTTCTCCCCACTCGCGACGACGGCGAGGGGAGCGTCCAGGTGCAACTCGATCCCAACACGAAGATCGATGGTGCGCTCGTGCTGGCCGTGTATGGCAAGGGAGGGATCGGAAAATCGACGACGTCGTCGAACCTTTCGGTCGCCTTCGCCAAGCTCGGTCAGCGCGTACTGCAGATCGGGTGCGACCCCAAGCACGACTCGACGTTCACGCTGACCAAGCGCATGGTGCCGACGGTCATCGATACGCTCGAGTCGGTGGAGTTTCACTCCGAGGAGCTGCGTCCGGACGACTTCGTGTACGAAGGGTACGAGGGGGTGATGTGCGTCGAGGCCGGCGGTCCGCCGGCAGGCACGGGATGCGGCGGCTACGTCGTCGGACAGACGGTCAAGCTGCTCAAGGAGCATCACCTCCTCGAGGACACCGATGTCGTGATCTTCGACGTGCTCGGCGACGTGGTGTGCGGCGGATTCGCCGCGCCACTTCAGCATGCCCAGCGCGCGCTCATCGTGACGGCAAACGACTTCGACTCGATCTTCGCGATGAATCGCATCATCGCGGCGATCCAGGCGAAGTCGCGCAACTACGCGGTGCGGCTTGGCGGCGTGGTGGTGAATCGCAGCAAGGACACCGACCAGGTCGACCGGTTCAACGATCGCGTCGGCCTCAAGACACTCGCGCATCTCCCGGATCTCGACGCGATCCGCCGCAGTCGTCTCAAGAAGTGCACGCTGTTCGAGATGGAGGAGACGCCCGAGATCCTTGCCGTCCAGAAGGAGTACTTGCGGCTGGCGGGCTACATGATTGCCGGCGCCAAGCCGCTGGAGGCCATGCCGCTCAAGGATCGCGACATCTTCGATCTCCTCGGCTACGACTGATGCAGAGCAACGTGACCGCCGAGGCGACCGTCAGCTACACGGAGCGGCGGGCCTGGCTCGCCGAATACTTCGATCGCACGGCATCGTCGGCATGGACGACGCTGACGTCGGACGCCCCGGTGAGCGGGATTCGCCGGCTCGTGCGCGAAGGGCGTGAGCGCATGGGGGCAACGTTGCTGTCATGGCTTCCGTCCGATCTGTCGGGGGCGCGCGTGCTCGATGCAGGGTGCGGGCCGGGCGTGCTGTCGATCGCGTTGGCGCAACGCGGAGCGAAAGTCGTGGGCGTCGATCTCGCGGAGTCACTGCTCGATGTTGCGCGTGCGCGCGCGTCGCGCGAGGCGCTCGATGAAGCCATCGAGTTCCGCACGGGTGACATGCTCGACCCGTCGCTCGGCACGTTCGACTTTGTCGTGGCGATGGATTCGCTCATCCATTACGCGCTCCCCGACATGCTCGCGGCGGTGTCGCAGCTCGCGGCGCGCACGACGCACGGCATCGTGGCGACGTTCGCACCGCGGACGCCGATGCTGTCGGTCATGCATGCCGTGGGGAAGCGCTTTCCACGTCGTGATCGCGCGCCGTCGATCGAGCCGGTGGCTCCGTCCGACTTTCATGCCGGCTTCGACGCGTCGCCCGCGCTGCGCGCGTGGCACATGGCGCGTTCGCTGCGGGTGTCCTCGGGATTCTACACGTCGCAGGCTATGGAGCTGCGGCGTGCGTCGGCACCGGTGCGCCCGCCCTCGGGCGATGTCGCGGTGCCCTACATCGTTCCAGCAGGAGGAAAGGAATGAGCACCACCGGATGGCTGATCACCAGTGTCGCGGCGGCGATGCTGGCGGGTTGGTTCGCGTGGCGGCGGACGGTGCGTGTCGCATGTGCGGTCGACCTGGAAGCGACGAACCAGCATTTCCATGCACACGTGGAGCTGCAGGGGATCGACCCCAACGAGGGGGACTCGGTGCTGGTGCACAACATGCCCGCGCGCATTGCACGCGACGAAGTGCGGCGCTACGCATCGGAAGCGACGGTGGAACGTGCGTCGCTCCCGCGCCGGGCGTGGACGAGGATCGTTGGCCGGACGCACATCACCGACCTGTACGACGTCGGATTCGAGGGGTAATCCATGTACACGACTGAGACACATGCCCCGGTCAGCGAGTCGACCCGCATCGCGCAGGAAGATGCGGCGCTCAACCCGCGCTTCTACACCACCGACTTCGACGAGTTGGACCGGCTCGACGTGTCGGCCATGCGACAGCAATGGGACGAACTCGTGGCGGAGTTCCGTCGCGATCCCAACAAGGACCACTTCAAGCGCAATGCGGAGTTCGACCTCGACCTCGCCTCGTGGGATCCGGCGCTGCGCCGCTCCTTCGTGGACTTCCTCATCAGCTCCGTTACTGCGGAGTTCTCGGGGTGCATCCTGTACGCCGAGGTGAAGAAGCGGGTGAAGAATCCCGACATTCGCGAGTTGTTCGGCTTCATGAGCCGCGACGAAGGGCGTCATGCCGGTTTCATCAACCACACGCTCGCCGACTTCAACGTCGCGGTGGATCTCTCGTTCCTCACCCGCGCGAAGAAGTACACCTACTTCAAGCCGAAATACATCTACTACGCGACGTATCTCTCGGAGAAGATCGGCTACGCGCGCTACATCACGATCTACCGGCACCTCGAGAAGCATCCGGAGTACCGCTTCCATCCGATCTTCAAGTGGTTCCAGGAGTGGTGCAACGACGAGTTCCGCCATGGCGAGGCATTCGCGGTGCTCATGCGCGCGAACCCGCACACGCTGACCGGGATCAACAAGCTCTGGATCCGCTTCTTCCTCCTGGCGGTCTTCGCGACGATGTACATCCGCGATCACCTGCGGCAGAGCTTCTTTGATGCGTTGGGAATGAAGGTCGACTGGTTCGACGATACGGTCATCCGGCTGACGAACGACATCGCGCAGCAGGTCTTCCCGGATACCATCGATCTCGACAACCCGAAGATCTGGGAAGCGTTCCGTCAGATGCTGGCCAACACACGCGCGCTCGAAGGGGCGAGTGGGTTGAAGGCGCTGCGCCTCAAGGCGTCGAACGCCTGGTGCTTCGTGCGGATGTTCCTGCAGGCGCCGCGGCGCAAGGAACTGCCGCGCGACGTTCGACTCCAACCGAGCTGGTAGGAGGGGAGCATGGGAGTTGTGGGACAGGTGCGACGACGCATCACGATCGATCCGAAGTGGATGCCGTTCGCCGATATCGGGACGGCCGACGTTCCGCTCGAGCGCTTTCTTCGACTGAGCATGTTCCAGCTCTCGGTCGGGATGGTCACCACGCTCTTTTTCGGAACGCTCAATCGCGTGATGATTGTCGAGCTCAAGGTGCCAGCGGCGCTCGTCGCGCTCTTCACGGCGATCCCGCTCCTCGTCGCACCGTTCCGCGCGCTCATCGGCTTCAAGTCCGACATTCACCGCTCGATCCTCGGCTGGCGTCGCGTTCCCTATATCTGGATGGGGACGCTCTTCCAGTGGGCCGGACTGGCGATCATGCCGCTGGCGCTGCTGGTGCTGTCGGACCCGCTCCATGCGTCGGCGAAGCCCTACGGCGCGGTTGCATCCGGGCTGGCATTCTTCCTCGTAGGGATGGGGAGCCACACCACGCAGACTGCCGGACTCGCGCTCGCGTCGGACCTCTCGGCAGAGGACAAGCGTCCGCGCGTCGTAGCACTGATGTACTTGAGCCTTCTCGTCGGGGTCGTAATCAGCGCGGTGATCTTCGGTGTGCTGCTCAACGACTACCAACCGATCCGGCTGATCCGAGTCATTCACGGTGCGGCGTTCGCGACGATCTGGATCAACGGCGTGGCGTGCTGGCGGCAGGAGCCGCGACGCATGGGGATCGAGCCGTGGAAGAAGGGGGAGCGCCGGCCGATGTTCGCCGATGCGTGGCGAACCTTTGCGGCTGGCGGACAGGTGGTCCGGCTGCTCGTCGCGGTGGCGATCGGATTCTTCGCCTTCAACCTGCAGGATGTGCTCCTCGAGCCGTACGGCGGACAGATCTTCCACATGTCCGTCTCGCAGACGACGGGGCTGACCGGGCTGATGGCCTTCGGCGCGGTGCTCTCGTTCATCAGCGCGGCGCGGCTGCTCGAAGGCGGATGGGATCCGATTCGGGTGGCGGCGCTGGGCGCGGTGGTCGGCGTCGCGGCGCTCGTCTTCGTCCTCTTCTCCTCCGCGCTCGACTCGCTGGTGATGTTCCGCCTGGGAACCACCGGGATCGGATTCGGCGAGGCGATGTTCGGCGTCGGCACGTTGTCGTACGCGATGTCGTTGCGTGACGCGGAGCAGCATGGCATTGCGCTCGGTGCGTGGGGGGCAGTGTTCGCCACCGGGGAAGGACTCGGGCTCGCGCTTTCGGGCGCGATGAAGGACGGCGTGACACGCCTCGCGCACGGTTCTGCGGGCTCCGGCATCTCGGCCGATCTCCTTGGTTACAACTCGGTGTACACGTTCGAGGTCGTCGCGCTCATCGTCACGTTGGCAGCGCTCGGGCCGCTGGCTCGCGCCGTGGCGGTGGACAGGACGCGCCGAGTCGAACGTTTCGGGCTCGTCGATATTCCCAGTTAGGCGTACGCTTTCACCGGAGGTTCCATGCAGTACATCGATGGCGCGCAGATCGTGCTGTGGGCATTCTGGTTCTTCTTCTTTGGATTGGTGGTCTACCTGCGCCGCGAGGACAAGCGTGAGGGATATCCGCTCGAGTCTCCGCAAGGGCCGCGCGAGGGGTGGCCACCGGTGCCCGAGAAGAAGACCTACCTTCATGTTGCACCACCGGACGGGGGGACTCACTGATGGACGAATTGAAAGCAGTGCCAGTCGACGGCTACAATGGCTCGCCGATCGTCCCCACGGGGAATCCAATGGTCGATGGCGTGGGGCCCGCGGCGTGGGCCAATCGCGCCGATGTCCCCGACCTGACGGCGCATGGAATGGCGAAGATCGTCCCGATGCGCGCGGTCGACGGATTCAGTATTGCCGAAGGCGATCCCGACCCACGCGGTCTCCCGGTGCACGCCTGTGACGGCGTTGTGGCCGGGACCATCGCCGATGTGTGGGTGGATCGTTCGGAGCCGCAGGTACGCTATTACGAGGTGCAGCTGGCGGCCGCCGACCGGCGGGTCCTCCTCCCCGCGGGCTTCGTTCAGTGGCCGAACTTCGGGCTGTGGGGGAACGACCACGTCATCGTGAAGTCGATCACCGCGGCACAATTCAGCGATGTGCCAGCCACCTCGCGCGACGATCAGATCACGCTTCGCGAGGAGGATCGCATCATGGCGTACTACGCGGGCGGTCACCTGTACGCCACGCCAGGCCGCAGCGAACCTGTCCTATGAGCACCGCACGCAGGTGGATCGCCGGGGTCGACGAACCGCTCCCCGAGGGCGAAGATGTTCTTTGGAGCGGCTCGCCCGATGTGCGCGCCGCGACGCGACATGTCGTGCACCTGCGCGTCTGGGGAGTGTACATGGCGGCGATGGTCGTTCTCGTCGGCGCCAGCGCACTCTCGTCGCTCACCGTCGCCGATACCGCGCGCGTCCTCGTGCTGCCGTTGCTGCTGACGGCTGTGCTCCTGGGCGCGGTCGCTTGGCTCGGTCGCGCGGTGGCGCGTTCCAGCATCTATGTCGTCACGACGCGGCGGGTGATCCTGCAGGTCGGGATCGCCTTTCCGATCGCGATCAACATTCCGCTTCGGCTGATCGACAACGCCGCGCTCAAGCGCTTTCGCGATGGCTCGGGTGAGTTACGCCTCACGCTCTCTCCGGAGGTGAAGCTTGCCTACATCGCGCTCTGGCCGCACGTCGACGTCTTCAGAAACCTCGCGAATCCTCGTCCCAAGCTCCGCGGACTTGCCGACCCCGAGCGGGTGGGGCAAGTGATCCGTGATGCGGTTGTGCGCAGTGGCGGCAATGTGCGCGTAGGCGATGCCGACGGCACTCGCGCCCTGATCCCGGGGGGCGGGCTGCGCGTCGGCGCGAACGGGGAGGCAATGGCCCGATGAGCCACATCGTGTTCGAGCAGGAACCAGGTGCGCGGCGCGACGTCCCGAACTTCACGATGCCCAGGCCGATCGGGCGGATGATGGTGGGGATGGCCGTGTTGGCGGTGCTGGTGGCTGCAGGGGCGCGATACTTCGGCCTCACCGCGCGCGTCGACAACCTCGCGCCCGTGCTCGCGCAGCGCGCGTTGGTCCTGCGCGATCTTGAGGACGGCGGTGTGCAGGTCCTCGACGGGCGCACCGGCGGCTCGCTCTCCGTCATCGCGAACGAGGACTCCGCGCGCTTCCTCCGCACGATGCTGCGCGGACTTGCGCCGCACACGCAGCGGCGCGAGAAGGGACCGGACGTGAGCTTCACGCTCGAGATGCGGGAGAACGGCCAGCTCACCGTGACTCGTGACGGCTCCACGCGCATCAATTCGGTGAACGGCTTCGGATTGTCGCAGGTCGCGTCGCTCGAGCGACTGCTGGTCGCCCGTTAGGCGTTGCTGCGCGCTGCAAGGAGGGGCGTTCCAACGCCCCTCCGCTTCGTTTACCCGTTGTTCGCGAGCGCGCCGGCGATCAGCTCCGCCACCTCGCCTGGATGCTCCTCGTGCACGAGGTGGCCGCCGGCCACGGAGTGAAACGACGCGTGTGAAAGCAGCATGGCGGCCTCACGAGACACGCGCGGCGGGATCCATGGGTCGTTGCTGCCGACGATCAATGTGGTCTGCTGCCGGATCGTCGGGAGTGCGCGACGCAAGGGAACCAGGTCCCAGTTGGCGACCATCGCGTACGCCGCCTCGGCGTGGTTGCCCGAGGCGAAGGCCGCGACGTAATCCTCCTCCTGGTTGCGCGTGAGGCGCGAACCGGTCGAGGCGAGCAGCAGCTCGATGACCGGGGAGACACGGCCGGCAGCGCGCACGATCGATCGTGCAGCACTCGAGCGAAAGATCTCCCCAACCGGCGACTGCATGATGGCGCGTGCGATGTCGGGCGGTGGCTCGAGCGCCGCATTGATGCCGACCAGCTGCACGTCCGTGGCCAGCCATCCGTTGGCTGCCAGCTGCAACATGATCGCGGCGCCCGCAGAGTGCCCGACGATGCCGCGGGGATGCACCGCGAAGGCCGCAATCGCCTCACGAACGAGCGATGTCATCCCGTCGAGCGTGAGTCGCTCGAATCCCGGGTAGCTGGTCTCACCGTGACCGGGGAGGTCAATGGTCAACACGCGAAAGCGTGGCGCGAGGAGCGGAATCATCGCGTCCCACGTGCGACGCGTGCCTCCGGTCCCATGCAGGAGCACGATATCGGGACCGCCTCCGCAGGTGGTTGCGGCCCACTGTAATCCGCCGGCGTCGATCGTTCGCTCGATTCGTTCGACCGTGGTCACGGCGGGGAAGGGGAGCGGGTCGCGGGGAATGCAAACGCCCCGTGGCGATACTCTGCCACGGGGCGTTGCCGTTTCGAAAGCCTCAGGGCGACGCGGGAGTGCGCGACGTCTTGCCCGACACATCCAGTGCGCTGGTCTGCGACGGGGCAGCTGGCGCGGCCGACGCCGCTGGCGGCGTGGCCGCGGGCGGATTGAGGTCGAGCGTGGGGAATGCCACGCCATTCCATTCCGGACGCCCCCAGAGCGCGGGATAGTCCTTCACCATCTGCGCCGCGTAGAGCGGCTTGTAGACCCCCGCATGGCACGTAATGCACTGCGCCTTTGGAGCATCCCCCATCGGCCCGAGGCGAACCTGCGGGAAGACGGTCTGGAGCGGCGACAGGTACTGCGTGTTGAGGTCGCGAAGCATGAGGATGCCATGATACGCGGTCACGCGCTGCGGTGGCGCCTGCTCCCACGACGAGAACTGCCGCGAGTTGTGGCAGTACACGCACCCCACGCCCAACGCCTTCGCCTGCGAGAGCATGAGCGAGTACGTCCACTCCGTCTGCTTCACCGACGACCGGTTGGCATTCGACGGCCCGACCGTTTGCGACACGACACGCGCGCCGTCCCGGTCGAGGTAGTGCCGCAGATAGTCGGTCTGCTTGCCGTAGAACCAGACGCCGCCGGGAATCGGCTTGCCGCGGTGGCAGGTGTAGCAGGTCACGCCGGTGTTGGCGACGTGCGGCTGATACTGCCCGTTGATGTGCCGCGTCATCTGCAGCATGCGGCGCGCGACGACCTTGGTGTAGAGCGGGCGCCCGTTCTCCGACGTGTCGGCCGAGAGGTCGCGCAGGTTGTGGCAGTACGCACAGTTGCCACTCCCGCCGGCGACCCACGTCGACATGGCGATCATGGTCCGATTGAGCTCGGCGACCGATACGTCATTGAGGACTTGCACGTTCTTCCACGGGAGCGGACCGGGCGACGCTGGCGGCGCTGGCGGGAGGGCGACCGGGAGGTGCACGGCGGCGAACTTCTCCGCCAGTTCCGACTTGTCGACCGTCATCGCCATCGCGGTGCCGCGGTAGCCGAGCTGCCGCGATTCCTTTCCACCGATGTCGCATCCGTTCAGCGCGAGCGCCGCGACGCCCAAGGCGAGCCCCGTGCCGGCGCGGCGCGTAATGCGAGTCATGCGTCCCCCTGCGCGCGCGCGCGCCGTTGAACGAGCGAGATCGGATCGTGAGGGAGTCGTAAGTGGCGTCATGGCTTCACCAGCTCCACGCGCCGGTTGAGGCGACGTCCCTCGGGTGTGTCGTTAGGTGCGCGCGGTCGCGACGAGCCGTATCCGACCGCTCCCGTCACGCGGCTCGAGTCGACCCCAAGCTCGGAGATGAGGCGGCGCCGCACGAACGACGCGCGCTGCTCCGAGAGCGCCTGGTTGGCCTCCGCCGTTCCCGTGCTGTCGGTGTGTCCCTCGACGATCACCGTCAGGTCCGGATGCGCGGCGAGGAGCGCGACGATCTCCTGCAGCTGCGGCTCCGACTCCGACCGGGCCATCGCGTTCGCCGGGTTGAAGTAGATCGCGCGCAGGGCCACGCGTCCCGATGCCGAGAGCGAGTCGAACATCGCCGGCGCCGTCACGACGGGGGCGATCTCGGCGGAATCGAGCGGTGTCACGCTCGCCGATGCATCCGTCGCTGCAGCGAGTGCGTAGGTCGGGAAGCTGTCGGGCGCTGTCCCCTGGTAGCGTCCGCGCAGGAACTCCAGCTGCTCGGGTGTGAGCGTGTTCTGTGCCGGATATGCCGGGGCGACCTTGTGCTTCACCGCCCACAGGTACCAGTTGTCGACCACCGTGCCGGTGAGGAGGATGCCGATACCGCCGGTGAAGGTGGTGAGCACGGCGAACCACCAGGCCCAGCGATGGATCGATTCCATCGTCGCGTTCCACCCCATCGTCCAGCGCCAGAAGAGCGCGGCACGCTCCGACGCCGTGCCCCGATCGGTGATCTGCTCGATCTCGCGCTCGCCGCCCAGTCGCGATACGGCGAGAATCGTCGCGCCGTGCATCGCGAAGAGGAGGCACGAGCCGTACAGGAAGGCGATCGAGAGCGCGTGGAACGGATTGTAGTACAGGTTCCCGTAGCGAATCGAGAACGAGGCGGTCCAGTCGAGGTGCGGGAAGATCCCGAAGGGGACCATCTCGCTGAAGCTCCCGACCAGCACCGGTTGGATGACAAACGACAGGAAGAGGAAGATCGCCGACGCAAAGGCCCAGGCAAGGTGCGTGCCGAGCTTGAGCGCCCGCGCCCGCCGGTAGGTGCGCACCCACCAGAGGAGCACCGAGATGGTGAGGAAGAAGCCTGCCATCAGGTACCAGCCGCCTTGGCGCATCGGCGGGAAATGCAATCCATTCCCCGGCGGCGGCGGTTCGAGCGCCAGCCATGGCAGCTGGCGGATGAACTCCTTCGGATTCCATCCCACCGACTGGAACATGTTCAAGCCGATGATCTCGAAGGCGAGGAAGCCGAAGAAGAGCGACCACAGCCCGGTTGCGCCGAGGTAGATCGGGCCGATCTGCGCGTCACCGATCTTGCCGATCCACTTGTTGAATCCGCCCGTGCCGAGGCGATCTCCCGTCGAGTCGTCGATCGGGAGTCCAGGATCCGCAGCGGTGCGGACCTGTACGCGGGTGAAGAGGTTCTGGTATTCGAGCATGTCGAGTGTCCTCTATCACCAGATGGGGAGATTCAGCCACCAGCTCCACCATTCCACCCATCCGTGCGCCCAGAACGGTCCCGAGATCACGATGCAGACCGCCGACCAGAAGCCGGCGCTGAGCGCGAGGAAGAGTCCGAGGCGATGGATGCCGATGGCGCCGATCGAGTAGCCGAGGAAGTCGCGGAAGAACACGTTCTCGTGCTCGCTCGTCTTGACCGGTTCACCCTTCGGAGGGTTTGTCACCGACAGGATCAGCGAGCCGTGCATGGCCAGCGCGAGGCAGGTCGTGAAGAAGAACGTCACGCCGAGCATGTGCGCCGGGTTGTAGTGGAAGTGCAGGTACTGGTAGCCGACGTTCGACACCCAGTCCAGGTGGCTGAAGATGCCGTAGGGGAAGGCGTGCCCCCACGCGCCCAGCAGCACCGGACGGATGACCACGAGCGTGACGTACGCGAGGATTGCCACGCTGAAGGCGAATGGGACGTGGAGCCCCATCCCTAACTTGCGGCAGATCTCCACCTCGCGAAGGGCCCACGAGACGAACGAGCCGATGGCGCACATCGTGATGACCTGCCACAGCCCACCCTCCGCCATCGGAGCGAAGCCGAGGCCGTACTTGAGGTCTGGCGGCGCGATGCTCCACTGCCAGATGCTCGAGTGCGGGTCGATGACGCATCCGTACACGACGAGGAGCGTGCCGAGGATGGTGCAGACCGCGCCCGTGACGCCGAAGAATCCGACGTAGAACGGGCCGAACCAGAAGTCGAAGAGGTCGCCGCCAAGCAGCGTCCCTCCGCGAACGCGATATTTCCGCTCAAAGCTCAATAGCGCCATCGTGCGTGCTCCATACGTGCGCGTTGAGGGCCGACCGCAAGGAAGTGCCGGCGTAGTACGCGTTGCGGGGGCGTGGGCGACGCAGCGAATGCACTACGCCGCCACACGTCCGCCGCCGCGCGCACGCTACCGATTGGGTGGCAGCGGAGCCATTTCTGCTGCTGCCGGCGCCGCCGACCCGCCTACCGGGGCCTGCGCTGCCGGCAACGTGCCGTTCTCGATCCAGGAGAAGCGGCTCGAACTCAGCAGGATGAAATGGATGAGGAGCGCCAGCACGGCCAGAAAGCCGAACAGCGCCACCATGACCCGTCGAGGGTCGAATGCGAGCCAAATGCGATGCATAGGGTGCGTTTCCTCGAGACAGGGGATGCGTCAACCGTCGAGACGGCCGAGCCTAAAGCGGTCTGGCGCAAACCCGAACAGGCATTCGCGCGCAACCACGTCCGGCCACGATCGTCCGGCGGGCAACGCCTCCGTCATTTCTGCGCGGCCGCCGCAGGCGGCGTCGCGGATGAGTACTTCTGGGCGTTCCCTAACGCGGGATACCCGACGACCTTGAATGCGAACAGGTGGATCACCAGCACGATGATCGATACCCCGCCCATCACGGCGCCGAGCACCGCCTTGGCGTCGAGCCCGATCCAGATGCGGTACATACGATCGTCCTACAGCCACGGCCGCCATGCCCACGCCAGCAAATGCGCGGCGATGGCAACGGCGGTGAACCCGATGAATCCACTGATGAAGTACCCGTGAAATGCCCGGGCCTCCTGCTCAGTGAGGTTGGGTCTTTCTGCCATGTGAATTCCTCCGGAATAGCGAGTAGAGATGTGGTCGTCCTGCGCCACGACGGCGCTTTACCGCGCCGTCACGACGGCGCTATACCGCGCCGTCACGACGGCGCACTACCGCGTCGACGTCATGGTCTGGTACTTCTCGTTCCCCGCCGTCGGGTAATTCACAACCCTGAAGGCAAAGAGGTGAATCACGAGCACCATGATCGACACAGCCGTGTGCACCGCGAACAGCACCATGCGGGGATTCAACCCCACCCAAATGCGATACATTGTCAGATCTCCTGGTCAGTGAGCGAAGGTCTCAGCAGCGGCAGCGCCGGGTCACAACCACGGACGCCACGACCACTGCAGGATGTGCGCGACGATCGCCACCGCCACGAAGACCACGGTGCCACGCACGAAGTAGCCGTGGAACGCCCGCGCTTCCTCGTCGTTCATGCCGTCGTCATAGGGTCCTTCCGACATAATCCCTCCGGATCAGTATTGGTTGGCTACACAGCCCCTGCAGCCGTGGGGGACCCGCCAGGGCGGGACAGGTCAGCCGTCATGCCTCCAGACGCGTGCGCCATCTCGGCCCGCTCCACCACCGCCACCACTCCCACCGCGACGCCGACGGTGGCACGCGCCATCCGGCGCGATCCCCCGTCCACGTTCCCGCGGCTGCCGATCGGCCCACAACAATTCGCATCACCTCCTGTGCACAGGGTTCAAGTTCGAAAAGCCGCGCCGCCTAACGGGCAGCGAGGGTCCGGGTCGAGGCCATGACATGCTCGCGCGTGACGGTGGTCGCACCACCGGCGCGCGCGTCCTGCTCTGCCGAATCCCGCATCCGCTTGGCCGCGGAGATCCGCACGAGGTAGGGCTGCGCATCCACCAATTCGTCCAACGCCCGGCGGGCCGCGTCGTCCCAGGGGAGTGGCGTCGCCAGGCGCGCCGGCGTCGGCTCCACCCGGTCGAGCACTTCGCCCAGCGGAAGGATGTGAAAGAGCGCATCGAACAGCGCGTTGCAGACTTCCTGAACGAGGTAGGTCGCGCCGGCGTATCCCATGAACGGCGTCCCTGTGTGCCGGCGGATGATCGCGCCGGGGAACGACGCGGGGATGTACGTCCCGCGCCCCCCGGCCTCCGCCATGTACATCCGCTCGTTGAAGCTCCCGAAGAGGACCAGCGGTTGCTTCTCACGGATGCTCGCCCGCACCGCGGCGTTGTCGGGCTTCACGCCCGCACGCCGCTGGTAGGCAAAGGCGCACGGGAAGCCCAGCTCCTCCTCGAGGAAGTGCCGAACGCCGCGCGCATAGGTCTCGTTGGCCACGATGCCGAACGTCGCGGTCGCGAAGAAGTCCTGCGTGACGCTCCGCCACAGGTCCCAGATCGGCTTGATCGTCGAATGCTTTTCGCGCTCGATGAAGGGCGCAGGATCGAGCCCGGTCAACTCGCCGAGCGTCTGGAGAAAGCGTGTCGTCGACGACATCCCGATTGGCGCCTGGAGATACGGCACCTCGAGCGCCTCGCACAGCTGGCGCCCGAATTCGCGATACATGCAGATGTTCACGTCCGCGTCGATCAGTCGCGGTACGTCGGCGAGATGCGAACCGAGCGGGAAGACCATGTTGATCTCGCACCCGATCCCCTCGACGAGGCGACGCACCTCGGCCAGGTCGGACGGCATGTTGAACGTGCCGTAGATCGGGCCGATGATGTTGACGCGCGGTTTGTCGCCGGGTTGCCGCTCCCGGCGCTTTGGGGCCACACCGCGCTTGAGTCCGTATTCCGTCCACAACCAGTACATGGCGCGGTTTGCGCACTGCCACTGGTCCTCGTCGATCGTGCGTGGAAGGAACCGGGCCACGTTCGAACCTTCAGGGGTCACGCCGCCGCCGATCATTTCGGCGATGCTCCCGGTGACGACAACCGATGGAAGGTCGGGATCGAGCGTGGCATTCGCCCGCTTGAGCGCCCCCTCGGTCCCGTTCTTGGCGAGATCGTCTTCGGAGAGACCCGTGACGACGATCGGGAGCTCGTGCGGCGGGAGGGCGTCGGTGTAGTGCAGCACCGACGTGACCGGGAGATTTTCGCATCCCACCGGTCCGTCGATGACGACTTGCAGCCCCTTGAGCGCCGAGAAGACATACACGGCGCCCCAGTATCCTCCGGCGCGATCGTGATCGAGTACCAGCACTAGATCATCTCCTCGGCCTTTCGCTTGCGCGCCTGGCCGATCATGTGGCGCTTGAAGCGTTCCTTGAATTCCGGGCGCGGGGCAGGGACGCCGCTCGCGAATCCGTATCCTGCGGCGTCGTGACCGCTGCCGACGCCGTCAAAGAACTGCAGCATGCGCTCGAAGCGCTCGCGATTCTTGAGCGCCGGGTTGATGATGCCGGCGAGCGAGGCGACGCCGGCCGGCCCGAAGAGCGGGCGCGCCGAGACGAGGTTCGTGAAGTACATCGCCGGCGTCGCCCGTTCTTTCGCCTTCTGTACGATCGGCGTCGTCCCGATGACGAGCTCCGGATCGTGCGCGTGCATCGCTGCGACGTCGTGCTCGAGGGAGGCGCGGAATTGCACCTGCACGCCGCGGTCGGCGAGCCACGCGCGATCCGGCTCACTCCACGCCGTGTGGGGACACGCCGTACCGACGTAGCGCAGGTCTGCACCGCCTTCCACCAGCAGTCGTGCGACGATCAGTTCGGAGCCTTCGTACCCCGACAGTGTGATGCGAGCGTTGATGGGGTTGGCGGCGAGGCCCGCGGCGATGATCGGGAGCCACTTGTCACGCGCAGCGTCGATGCGGGCGCGCGGAATCTCGGCGGCCACCCCGATCTGCTGCAACCACGCGTCGGTCCCTTCTACGCCGACCGGTGCCGAGCCAACGATCGGGCGCCCAGCGGCGGCAAACTCGCGATAGCTGGCCGTGTAGAACGGGTGGATCGCGGCGACCGCCACGCAGTCGAGCGCCGCATACAGCTCGCGCCACTCCCGCGTCGGGACGGTCGGACCGGCGGCAAGACCGAGCGGCTCGAGGAGTGAGGCGATCGACATCGGATCCGCCGGAAACATCTCGCCGACCGGCGTGACGGTTGGGCGTTCGGAGCGACCACCGCGCGGCGCAAGCACCGGTCCCTGCTCGGCCTCGAGCCGCGCATACCGGAGCATCGCCCCGGCCAGGACGTCCTTCGCCTCGGCATGCGTGGGAACGCCGAAGCCGGGGACGTCGATGCCGATGATGCGGACGCCGTTGATCTCCTTGGGGAGCAGCTGCAACGGAACGCCGGAGGCCGTCGGGACGCAGAGGTTCGTCACTACGATCGCGTCGTACTTCTCGGGATCTGCCGTCTTGTAGACCGCGTCGCGAATGTCCTCGAACAGCTTCCCCGTCACGAGCGTTTCGGAATTGAACGGTACGTAGCCCACCGTTCGCCGCGCGCCATAGAAGTGCGAAGTGAACGTAAGCCCGTAGACGCAGCAGGCCGACCCCGAGAGGATCGTCGCCGTACGACGCATGCGAAGCCCCACGCGCAGCGATCCGAAGGCCGGGCACATCGACTGCGGTTGGTCGTGCGGGCCCTGCGGATAGTCACGCGCGTACTGCTCGAGGAGTGCGCTCTTGCCGGCTTCGCGTGCGGCGCGTTGCAGCTCGACGACGCCGGCGTGGCATCCAAGTCCGTCTGCCGACAGCGCCGCTGGATTGGCGACGGTGTCGGCAGACTCGGGTAGCGGTGTGACCCCGCCCGTTCCGTGGTCGTTGTCGACCGGCGTTGCGGACGCAGCGTCGTACGCGATCTCTCGTGACGACGTTGCCGCGAGCGGTGTGGCGGTTACCGGATTCGCGGGGGCCATGGGCTACACCGTATCGTAGACGACTTCGAGCGACGCCTTCTCGAGCGTGTCGCGCCCGCACATGTCGGCGAGGCTCGCAGGTTCGAGCACCACGTCTCGCCCGGTGCTCTTCGACGAGAAGAGCGAGAGCAGCTGGTCCTGGGTCAGCGGGCGCGGACGCACGGGTGGCGCCTCGGCAACCGCCGTCGAGAGCTGCTCGAAGAGCGAACCCCACTCGCCACCCGGATATCCGATGATCTCGTAGTTCGCGCTCTTGCGACGGATATCTTCGTGCGCGGGAATGGCGGCCAACACGGGAATGCCGACCGACTCGGCGAACTTGTGCGCTTCACCTGTGTGGTCGTCCTTGTTGACCACGAGCCCTGCAACGCCGACGTTGCCGCCGAGCTTGCGGAAGTACTCCACCGCTGAGCAGACGTTGTTGGCGACGTAGAGCGACTGCAAGTCGTTGCTCCCGACGACGATCACCTTCTGGCACATGTCGCGCGCGATCGGGAGACCGAATCCGCCACAGACGACGTCGCCGAGGAAGTCGAGCAGGACGTAATCGAATCCCCACTCGTGGAAGCCGAGCTTCTCGAGAAGCTCGAAGCCGTGGATGATGCCGCGGCCGCCACACCCGCGCCCCACTTCCGGTCCTCCGAGCTCCATCGCAAAGACGCCGTCACGCTTGAAGCAGACATCGCCGATGGAGACCTCCTCGCCCGCCAGCTTCCGGCGTGACGACGTCTCGATGATCGTGGGACACGCCCGTCCTCCAAAGAGGAGCGACGTGGTATCCGACTTGGGATCGCAGCCGATGAGCAGCACTTTCTTTCCCTGCTGCGCCATCATGTAGGAAAGATTGGCGAGCGTGAAGCTCTTCCCGATCCCTCCCTTGCCGTAGATGGCGATGATCTGCGTTTCTTTAGCCGATGACTGCGGGGCGACCGGTGCGACATCCGCGGATGCTTCCCGTCGCAGGTTGCGGTGCAGTTCCACCAGGCCGCCGTTCGAGGGCGCGTCGATCATGAAGGGTGACTCCAGTCGAGGACCATCTTGACGCAGGACGGATCGTCGAACGCCGTCGAATAGGCGGCCGCAGCGTTTTCCGCGACCGCGTGGTGCGTGATGATGTCGTCCAGCGAGAGCGCGCCGCCGTTGGCGAGCGCCGTGACGGCGGCGAGATCGCTGGGTTGCCACTGCGCGGCGATGCGTAGCCGCGCGCCGCGCATGAAGGCCGGGGTGAAGCGGAAGCCGATCGTGTCGGCGCTGTAGAAGCCGGCGAGGCAGAGTTCCCCGCCCGGCGCCAGTCGGCTGATGAGCGGATCGACCAGCGCGAGATCACCGCTGACATCGCAGACGGCGGCGTAGTCCTGCCGCGGATCGTCGTCGCCGTCGATGACGCGATAGCCCAAGGCCCCGCCGAGTCGCGCGGGATTTCGCTCCCACACCGTCGGGATACGTCCGGGGTCGAGCAGCATCGTTAGGCGTGCCAGCAGCCGCCCGAGGGCCCCGTGCCCGACGATGAGGTCGGGGAGGAGACCGCGCCCGCCGCGCAGCGCGTGATACGCCGTCGCGGCGAGCGCGAGAAGCGTCGCGCGATCGCCGAGCGTACTCGTCACGACTTGAGCGCGCGCACCCGGTACCACGAGCTGCCGCGCCGAACTGCCGAAGAGACAACGCACGCCGGGAAAGCAGTGCGCGCCGCCGACAAAGACGTGCTCACCCACGTACCGCCCGGAGTTGCTCCCAGCGTGGGCCACGCGACCGACCGCTTCGTAACCAGGGACGAGCGGGTACCCCATCCCGGGAAAGGCAGGCATCGTCCCCGTCCAGAGCAACCGCTCGGTTCCCGTACTGATGCCGCTCCAGGCGACATCGACAACCACGTCGCTGTCCGAGGGATCCGTCAGCGCGAGTCTTTGCAGGCCGAGTGTGCCAGGTCGTTCGAAGACGACCGCGGTTGTGTCCACGCGCAGCTCCGTGGGGGGTCTGACGTCGGATGTCAATGTACGGCGACACTTCGGGCTGTCAACAGATAATTACAGTCACGGGTGTAAACGAGCCCGCTACCTGTGCGAAGGGAGCGGGCTGACTACCGGGCGTTATGCGTCGGCTACAAGAATCGAGGCGAAAACCGGATAGCGCGTCGAAAGAATGCGAGAGCGACGAAAGCCAGCCTCGCGCACCAACGCGTTGAGCTCGCGGGTCGACCGGCAACGTCCGCGTCCCATGGCGCGCAGGTAGAACGAGAAGTAGACCTCGCCAACTCGCCGCGCTCCCGAGACATCCGTCATCGGCTCGGCAACAATCAGCGACCCCCCTCGTGGGAGCGCGGCGCGCGCACGCCGCAACAGCGCCATGACCTTGCGATCGTCGTGATCGAGGAGCACCCGCACGAGCGAGATCACGTCGGCTCCGACGGGGAGCGGGTCGGCGTGAAAGTCGCCGCCCAGGCACTCGAAGCGGTCGCCCACCCCGGCTTCCTCGACACGGTGCGTGGCGCGCGCCACCACGGCCGGAAGATCGAAGAGCTTGAGTCGCATGCTCCCATATCGCTCGGCGACCTCGAGCAGGAACGCGCCTTGGCCGCCTCCGACGTCGAGCAGGCACTCCCGACCTTCGAGAATACCTGAATCGAGGACTTCATGTGCAATGGGCGCAACAGTTTGCGCCATCAGCTCGCTGTAGGCTGCAACCGTCGACGACGACAGCGACTGCGGTTGCGGTGTCTCGGCGTACGGGAAAAACTGCCCGACGGCAGAC
>CAZWVG010000064.1:0-23440 GCA_964637355.1 uncultured Gemmatimonadaceae bacterium | reverse complement strand
CGTCTGGCACTACCAGATCGTGCACCACGGGCTGTGGGACTATGACCTCCCCGCCCCACCGGTCCTCGCGACGATCACCTGGAACGGTCGGCCGCGCGACGTGGTGGCCGTCCCGTCGAAGACCGGGTGGATCTACGTCTTCGATCGCGTGACGGGGAAGCCGGTGTGGCCGATCATCGAGCGCCCGGTACCCCAAAGCGACGTCCCCGGCGAGCGCACCTCCCCTACACAGCCGATGCCGACGAATCCAGCGCCCTTCTCGATGCAGGGCGTGACCGCGTCGGACCTGATCGACTTCACTCCGGAGCTGCGCCGTCGCGCCCAGGAGGTCTTCGCGCGCTATCGCAGCGGTCCCGTGTTCACCCCTCCCTCGACCGAGGGAACGATCACGATGCCCGGCGCGATCGGCGGCGCGGGGTGGGGGAGCACGGCGTACGACCCGGTCACGCACACCTTGTACGTGAAGGCGACCAATAGCCCGGCGCTCTTCCGGATCACCCGCGGCGTACCGAACGACACGATCGGCTACGAGTACTCGGCCGATCTGGCGCAAAGCGGAGTTGGAGTGACCGCCGATCCCGACTCCGGACGCGCCGATCACGCCCCCCCGCGGCAGCTGCCGCTCATCAAGCCCCCGTATGGCACGATGACGGCGATCGACCTCGACACCGGAAAGCGGCGCTGGCAGGTACCGATCGGCGACACGCCGGAGATCCGTGAGCACCCGCTCCTCGCCGGCGTCGACATCAAGCCGATGGGGGTCGCGGGCGCGGTCGGAGGGACGGTGACGGCCGGTGGCCTGATCTTCGGTACGGGGGGCGGCAACGTGTTGTACGCGCTCGACACGCGCGATGGACGCGTCGTGTGGGAGGCCACGCTCGAGGCCGGACGCGGATACGCCAATCCGGTGATCTATCGCACGGCGAGTGGCGTGCAGTACGTGGTGATTGCATCTGGCGGGGGACGCGACGCGGAGCTCGTCGCCTTTACGCTCGACGGCAAGCAGTAGCGAAGAGGCAACGGGGGACGTCTTAACGCCGCTTCCCGCTCGACGTCTCCCTTCGCGGAGGCTCGTTCCACCATGCGCGATCTGGCGCCGGGCGAGCCATGCGTGAACTCGTCCCCCCGCCTCTTCCCCTCCACCGCGAGCACGACGATGAAGACTTTTCGACTGCTGGGTTCCGTGACACTGTTGGGCGCTCTCACCGCTTGTGGCAGCGATCCCGTGACGAGCGACACACTGAACGCCGCCACCTCGGCATTGATCAACGCCGACGTAGCGACCGTTTCGGCCGAGACCGTTGGCGAGGAAGTCGAACTGATGCGAGGGCCGGGCGGACTCTTCGCGTTCGGCCTCCCGGCCGAGCGTGGGCGCTTCGAGTGCGGCTCGGCCTCACGCGACGGGCTCACCGCCACCCGCACATGCGTCTACAAGGACGCAGCCGGCAACGTGCAGTCGGCGTACGATGCCACGACCACCGCGTCGGTCAGCGTCAACGCCACCGTGAAGGGGACGCTCGAGCGCGGCCCGGTGAGCATGACGATCGACCGCACGAGTGACTTCACGGTTTCCGGACTCGCCGGAAACGAAACGACCGCGACGTGGAACGGCGGCGGACACGGCACCGTCTCGCGCGTGCGCACCACCGAAAACGGCACCACGCGCCAATACGACATGCAGTACTCCGGGAAGCGCACCAACGTGGTGATCCCCGTCCCGCGCCGACCCGACGGATGGCCGATTTCCGGGACGGTGACGCGCACCTTCACCGTGACGATTACCGGCGGCCCAAACGACGGAAAGACGGTGACGCGCGAGGTGGTCATCACCTTCAACGGCACATCCACCCCGACGGCGACGATCAACGGCGAGGCGTGGGAGCTCGACCTTACCAATCGCGGGCGCCGGCGCAAGCCGTAGCGACGTTCGCCGGTCGCCGAGACGGCGGTCGCCGAGACGGCAGTCGTCACCGTCGCGCCACCAACGATTCGCAACACCGTCCAGGAAACGAGAAGGGCTCCGCACTGGCGGAGCCCTTCTTTATTTCACGCGGGTCGGCGCTAGAGTGCTGGGCGCCGCAAGTGAAAGTCGTGCTGCTCCTGGAAGCGGTGCGCGACACCAAGTATGAGATCATCCTGGTAAAGCGCTCCGACGATCGTGCCGCAAATGGGCTGCGGCGAGAGCGGAGGCTCAGGCGTGGCCGGTGCAGCCGGCGGATTCGCCGGACGCCCGCCGAAGCCGCGCGACGTCGGAACGGCGAACGCGTACGGCACCACGACGCACGGATGTCCCGTCTGCGCATTCGCCGCGACGTCGGCGGCTGGGGCGGCGATGAACATGTCCAGGTCGCGCATGAACTCGCCCCACTGCCGCACCAGCACATGGCGCCGGCGTTGCACCTGCAGGAAGTCGAAGCCGAGGATGCGCCGCCCGTTCACGAAGCGCGGATTCCAATCGGCCGGTGCCATCGGGTTGGCGGGCGGCGTATTCGCCCCGCCGCCGGGTGGCGCCGGCGATCGCTCCGGAATGTTAGTCAGATCGAGTCCGGTCTCCTTGGCCTTGCGCTGGACGTAGGCATCGAAGGCCGCCGCGTACTCGACGCCCAGCCCCCCGCCCGCCATCCCCGGCACAGTGGGGCGTGCACCGATGCTTGTCGGCTTTGCGCCGAGCGCCTTGAGTCCATCCACCAACTCGGAGGGCGCGTTCGGGTCCACACCGATGCGAAGCGACGCGAGGTCGAGCGACGACGAGAAGTTGAATGGGGTCGTCACGGTGGACGGGTCGCCCTCGTCGACGCCATGGATCGCATTGAACACCATCGCGCAGTCCTCGACGCTGCGGCAGATCGGTCCCACGCGATCCTGCGACCAGGCAAGCACCATCCCCCCGCTGCGACTCACGCGCCCGAACGTCGGACGCAGCGCGCTCACTCCGCAACGGATCGACGGCGACACGATCGAGCCCTGCGTCTCCGTCCCGATGGCAAACGCGACGCAGCCGGCAGCGGTCGCCGACGCGGGGCCAGCCGACGAGCCGCTCGACCCTTGCGAGAGGTTCCACGGATTGTTGGTGCGCCCGCGAAACCACCAGTCGTTCTGCGCGAAGAGTCCGGTCGAAAGCTTGGCGATGAGGATCGCCCCCGCGTCACGCAACCGCACCGCAATCTCCGCGTCCTCGTCGATCACGCGATCCTTGAAGTCGGCCGCCCCCCACGTCGTCGGGACGCCCTTGGTCGCGAAGAGATCCTTGAGTCCGTACGGCAAACCGTGCAGCGGACCGCGGTACTTCCCCGCCGCGATCTCGGCGTCGGCCTGCGCGGCCGCTGCGCGCGCCTGCGACTCCATGATGGTGACCGCGCAGAGGAGCGTTGGATCGAGGCGCTTGAGGCGCGTGAGGTAGATGTCCGTGAGCTGCGCCGACGTGATGCGCCGCCCCTTGATCAGGGCGGCGAGCCGGTGCGCAGGGAGAAAGGCAATGTCATCGGGCGCGGTGGGAACCGTTCCATTCCACGGCGAGACCTCGAACGCAGCGCGATCGAAGGCCGCCGCCCCGCGCTCCCGCGCGAGACGCTGCATGAGGGCTCCCGTGCCGGCGGGATACGGCTGGAACTGCAGCGCGGGAGGCTCGCCGTTGCCGAGCGGATACGGCGGTGGCTGCTGCTGTTGTCCACTTGCCAATCGCGCTGCCACCGCACTCGCCTGCGCCTCGAGTGTCCCCGACCTCCCGAACGTCGTCGCCGCCGCAGAGACTAGTGAGAAGAAGAGGAAGTGGCGTCGATCGAGCGCACCAGGCGCCTCTTCGTCATAGTCGATGTTCGCGAGATCGATCTCGAGCTGGTCCAGGACTTCGTCGGGCGTCGGCACAGGCGGCTCCAGCGGAGGAAAGGACACGGAAGTTCGCTCAATCTGTTCGCTCGCGCGTCGCTTCACCATTGCCGCGTTCGCCGGGTGCGCGCCAACAGGCCGGTCGCGCGTCGCGCAAGTGGAGTTCCGCACCTTTCTGCTTGTCGCGCGAATCGTTGCGTAATCGTCGCACCCTCGACACCGAGGTACGTCTCCACGCGTGACGCACGAGTCCCACCATGCCCCTCGTCAGCAAGACGTAGTAATCACTTTTCGAGAGGGGACACCTGATGAAGAAGCAGCAGGTAGTGGGCTGGTCGGTCGTCGTGGCGGGTGCGGCGTTGGCCGTGGCCTGCTCGCCAGACTCGGCGACGAGACCGGCGAGTGTGGGAGAGTACACGGAGTCGACGGGCATCGCGCTCGACCTCATCCCGCCAGGCATGTCGATGCCGTTCGCAGCACTCCCTTCGTCGGCCGCCTGCGTCGCCGGCGGCACCGGGCAGCAGCTCTCGCTCCCCGCGGGCTACGTCTACACCACGGTCGCGCACGAAGGGGCGGGCTTCCCCGATCTCTCCGACATGAACACGGTCAACGAGACCGGGACACAGGTGGGACGCTTCCTATATCGCACGCACGAGACGGGGAGCAATGCGGCGGTCTCCGAGACGGATCTCGAGACGGGAACCACGCGCATCGTCGCGCAGCGTGCCGACTGGGAGCGCTTCGACGGCATCGTCTGGACGCCGTGGGGGACGATTCTCGCCGCGGAGGAGGCGTCGTCGCAGGCCCTCCCCGACCCGGACTATCCGCAGGCGCAGGCCGGTCTCGTGTACGAGATCGATCCCAAGACCGGCGCCGTCGCCGCTCGCCCGGCGATCGGTGCGCGCGCGCACGAAGGGATACGCTTCGACAAGCGCGGTAACCTGTACGGCATCTCCGAGACGACCCCCGGCTACATCTACAAGTTTGTCCCGGACAAGAAGGGCGACCTCTCCTCGGGACAGCTCTACGCGCTCCGCATCACCCGCGACGCGGGCGATCGAACCGGCGACGCCGAGTGGGTCGCGCTCGATCGCAATGCAGTGCAGATCAATTCGGTCGCCGAGGCGACGGCCAAGGGTGCGACCGGCTACGGGCGTCCCGAGGATCTCGAGATCGGGACGTCGACCGGCAAGGACCTCCGTGGCAACCACGTGCTGTACGCGGCGATCACCAGCGAGGATCGCGTCCTCGCGATCGACCTCGACGGCGCCACCGGCGCTCCGGTGACCGTATCGGACTACGTTCGCGATGGCGTCAACGCGCCGGCCGACTTCGACGCGCCCGACAACCTCGCCCTCGATCGCTCGGGGAACCTCTACATCACCGAGGATCCGGGTGGAAGCTCGCCCTCCAAGACGATCGGCGACGACGTCTGGTTCGCGCCGTACAACTCCAACTCGGCGAAGCAGTCGCTGCCCGTGGCGCGCTTCCTGTCGATCACCGATTGTGACGCGGAACCGACGGGGATCTACATGAGCCCCTCGCAGCGTACGCTCTTCGTGAACATCCAACACCGCGGCGGCGACGGGACGGATCTCGCCGTTGCCGTGCAGCGCCTCTCTGACGTCTCGCTGAGCGTGTCGACGCACTGACGCGCCGCGGACTCGTATTGCACGACAGCAGCCGGGGAGCGCTTTCGACGCGCTCCCCGGTCTGCTTTGCACGGTTGTTACGAAGCCTGCGCGCGTTCGTGGCTCGCCGCGATTCCCTTGTGGCATGATGGACATCACGATCCCGCGCCCTGCCGCGCGACCACTCCTCGTGCTTCTCGCCCTCGCCGCCACACAGGCGTGCAACGCTGCTCCGCGTATCGCTGAGCCGGCAGCGGGATCGCTCCCGGCACGGGCCTTTCTCGTGAGCGGGATCGACTCGCTCGTCGCTTCGCTCTCCGCACTCGACAGCGCGCTCGTCGAGCTGAACGAAACCGCCGATACCACGCGGGCGCGCGCGAGCTTTCGGCGGGCCCGCCACGACTTCAAGCGCATCGAGGGACTCCTCACCTACTACATCCCCGTAACGACGGGAACGGTCAACGGGCCGCGGCTCGAAGCCGACGACGACGATCCCAATCCGCCAGTCAAGTCGGCACCGATCGGCTTCCAGGTCATCGAGGCAGCACTCTTCGATGGATCGATCTCCATCGACAGCGCGCACACCGAGCTGCGCGCGATGACGCGCTCGGTCTCCACCGTGCTGCGTTCCGTGGCGAGCACCAACGCGATCGCACCGAATGCCGGGCTGGACGCCGCGCGATTGCAGCTGGCGAGAGTGGCCACGCTCTCGATCGCCGGATTCGATGCCGACGTGTCGGGCGACGCCATCGTCGAATCCGCATCGGCCCTCGAGGGGGTGCGCGACTTTCTCCTCGTCCTGCTGACCGATTCCACGCGCCGTCGCGCGATCGACTCGACCTTCACCGCTGCGGCCGACGACCTTCGCGCGCACCCCGACTTCGCATCCTTCGACCGCCTCGGCTTCATCGTGCGCTCGGCCGTCCCCGCCGGGCGACTCCTCACCGACGCACAGGAGGAACTCGGCAACCCTACCGAAGGGGTGCGCCTGTTCTGGAGGAGCGAGCGCGGGAGCCCCTACGAGCAGGACGCATTCTCGCCCGACGCCTTCCCGCCGGCGCACGCCCGCCCCTCCACCCCCGAGCTCGAGGAGATCGGGCGGCGGCTCTTTCACGAACCCGCGCTCTCGGGTACCGGCGATCGGTCCTGCGCCTTCTGCCACGTGCCGGAACGTGCCTTCACTGACGGTCGCGCGCGCGCGCTTCCGATGCCGGGTGCTCCGGAGACAAAGCTCCGCAACACGCCCACGCTGATCAACGTTGCATTGCAGCCGGCATTCTTCGCCGATGACCGTGCGCTCTCGCTGGAGAACCAGGTCGGCGTCGTGCTGGCCAGCTCGGCGGAGATGTCCAGTTCCGCCGACTCAGCGGCGGCGCGCCTCGAGCGCATCGTGCACTACCGGGAGGCGTTTCGCCGCGCGATGCCCGATCGCGGCGATTCGGCGATCGGCGGTCTGGAGGTGCGACAGGCGCTCTCGGCGTACCTCCGCACGCTCAATGCACTCGACTCACGCTTCGATCGCGCCGTGCGCGGCGATACGCTCGCGCTCACGAGACAGGAACGGCGAGGCTTCGACGTTTTCATGGGGACGGGCAAGTGCGGCACGTGCCACTTCGCGCCGCTCTTCAGCGGTCTCACTCCGCCGTTCTATCGGACATCGGAAGCGGAGATCATCGGCGTGCCGGCGAATGCCGATCTCGATCATCCCACGCTCGACCCCGACGTGGGGCGCGCGAATGTCGAGGACAACCCGCTCAACCGGTTCGCCTTCAAGGTGCCAAGCCTGCGCAACGTCGCGCTGACGGCGCCCTACATGCACAACGGCGTCTTCCGGACTCTGGAAGAGGTGGTCGAGTTCTACGACCGAGGAGGGGGGGTGGGGATCGGACTCACACTTCCCTATCAAACGCTCCCCACCGGGAAGCTGGGATTGAACGCGAGCGACAAGAAGGCGCTCGTCGCCTTCCTCGGCACGCTTACCGACACGATCCCTCGGCCGATTCGCCCTGTGCCGAGTCGAGATCGCGTGGCTGTTTCGGCTCACTAGGAGGAGCGCGGCGCTGCGGGGGGAGTTGCGACGACTGTAGCGATGTGGGATGATGCAGGAGTGGCGCGCGCGACCGTCTGCGCGCGGCGCGCCCTCCTTCACCCGTATCGCCAAGTCATGTCGCGAGATCGCGCTCTCAAAGCTTGCTGCGCGCTGGTGTTCATCGCCGGCGTCATTGCGCCGCTCACCGCTGCCAACGCGCAGCGAGGCAACGCTTCCCTCTCGCCAGCTGGCGACTCGCTCAGCGCCAGCGAGCGCGCACTCGCCAAGTCCGTCGACGCGCGAGCCCCCGAAGGACTTGCGCTGCTGCAGCGGATCGTCGACATCAACAGCGGGACGATGAACTTCACCGGTGTACGCGCGGTGGGCGACGTGCTCCGCAAGGAGTTCGACGCGCTTGGCTTCGCGACACGCTGGGTCGACGGCGCGCCCTTCCAGCGCGCCGGCCACCTCGTCGCCGAGCATCCAGGCACCGGGCCGCACATCCTCCTGATCGGGCATCTCGATACCGTCTTCGAGCCGTCGAGTCCGTTCCAGAAGTTCGAGCGACTCACGGATAGCACCGCGCGCGGCCCCGGCATCATCGACATGAAGGGGGGCGACGTGATCATCGTGCAGGCGCTCAAGGCGCTGGCGGCGACGGGTGCGCTCCGCGGGATGCACCTGACGGTGATCATGCACGGCGACGAGGAGAAGGCGGGGACGCCGCAGTCGCTCGCCCGCGCGACGATTCGCGAGCTCGCGAAGACCGTGGAGTATGCGATCGGATTCGAGGACGGCTCGGGCGACCCGCACACCGCGATCGTCGCGCGCCGCAGTGCCGGCGGGTGGGTGCTCACCTCCACGGGGACACCGGCGCACTCGTCACAGATCTTCCGCGGCGACATCGGATTCGGCGCCATCTTCGAGTCGGCGCGTGTGCTCGATGCCTTCCGCCAGCGCCTCGCCGGCCAGCAGTACCTGACGTTCAACCCCGGCGTCGCGCTCGGCGGGACCGAGGTGCGGCTCGACAGCACCGTCACCGATGGCGCAGCGGCCGGCAAGACGAACGTCGTGGCCAGGACGATGGAGGTCAGTGGTGACATTCGCGCGATCTCGCCGGAGCAGCTCGCCGAGTCCAAACGTGTGATGAAGGAGATCGTCGCGCAGTCACTGCCGGGGACGCATTCGACGATCCGATTCGACGACGGCTATCCGCCGATGGCGCCGACCGACGCGAACCGGATGCTCCTCGCCCGTTACGACCAGGGGAGCCGCGCGCTCGGCTACGGCGCGGTCGTCGCCGTCGATCCGTCGAAGGCCGGCGCCGCCGATGTCTCGTTTGTCGCGCCGTTGGTATCGGCGGCGATCGACGGCGTTGGGCTCGCGGGGTGGGACGACCACACAGACAAGGAAACCGCAAACCTCCGCATGCTGGCGCCGCTTACCAAGCGCGCGGCGCTCTTGCTCCTGCGCTTGCAGCTGCGCGACAAGCCGAAGGCCTGACGCGCACCTGCACCACAGGAGAACGCTCGCCTCCCCTAACGATTCAACCAGTACGCGAACTTCACGAGGAACGTGTTGTCGGGATGCAGGGCGAAGAGGTCGCGGTAGTCCTGCGTCCACGACTGTCGCCCGTCGAGATTGCGATCGTCCTGGCGCCCCTGCGTCCAGACGAGGAAGAGCGTCGATCCCGGACGATACTCCCACCGCACGACCGTGTTGGTGCGAAGCTCCGTGTAACGGAAGGAGAGCGACGCATCGGCAGGGGGTGCGTAGGGGAGGAACCGGGCGTCGTACGAGCGCGCGCGCGGCGTCGCGCTGATCTCGCGTACATCGCGATAGCTCCCGGTGGCGACGAAGGGCTGCCCGTAGAACTCGAAGGTGAGGTTCGGGGTCGCCGTGTAGTTGAGCCGCGCGCTCATCGAGACCGTGCGCTGGTCGAGGTGCGCGAACGTATAGTGCGTGGCGCCGGCGTCGTCGTTGAAGTTCCCGAACCACTGCGTGTTGTCGTGCTGCTGCGAGTGGTTGAGCGAGAGTCCACCCTGCAATCGCGTCGAGACGCGCACGTTCACGTAGGGGCTGAGCGACGTACCGGTCGTCTTTCCTTCGTCGGCGAAGCGCATGTTCACCCACATCCCGCCATAGACGACCTTGCGGCTGTCGGTGTTGATGCCGCCCCACGGGTAGATCCCGCGAGACTGCCCCAGCGTCGGGCCGCCGCGCGTACAGCGATCGCACACGGTAGGCGTGAGGTTGGCGAACGTGCTCCCCAGATGCACGTCCCAGTTGTTGTTCAGCCCCATGTGCCCGTTGAAGTTCCAGGCGTTGTCGAGGCGCGCGCCGGAGGTATTCCACCCTTCCCAGTGATTCCCGTTGAGCTGCGCCCAGCGGTAGATCCCCTTGGCGGTCCGAAACGAGAGCGCCCCCCACGTGCTCCAGTTGGTGACGTCGGCGCGCTGCAGGAAGCCGATGTCATTCACCTCGAAGCCGGCCGACTGCCGCACCAGGCTCGTCTCGAAGCGCGTGATCCCACCGCCATACTTCCCGAACTTGAGTTGCTCGGCGTGGCCGCTCAGCGAGGTGCGCGTCGTGTCGACCGAGAGGTTGTCGCCGGGCTGCTGGTAGTAGTGCACGGAGCTCTGCTGCGTCCGCGCAATGACCTCGGGCGACCCCTCCACACGCGACGCCGTCAGCTGCGCGTTGAACTCGTACTCGCCGTTGTGGAAGCGATTGCGCGCGGTCGCGCCGGTGGCGTAGGCGCTCGAGTGCATGTACGGGGAGCTCAAGTCGTCGAGCGAGCGATTCACCGCCGTCCCGATCACGCTAACGCCGGCCTGTCCGCCACGCAGGTCCTGCTGCGCACGCATCACCGCGTAGTTGGTGCGCGGCTCCACCTCGCGCCCCTGCGTTCCGATCACATGATCGGTCACCGCATCGAGCAACCCGAACGCCAGCCCGTTGCGCGTGCGGCCGGTGAGCTTCGTTGCTGCAGCGATCGGCGTCGAGGTGGCGGTGCTGTTGTCGCCATACAGGCCGCGCAGCGTCGGCGATCGCCCGATGCGCCGCGAGTAGAACAGCCCCTCGTTGGTGCTGCAGTCCACCACGATGTAGCAGTTGAGCTGGAACTGGTAGAGCCCGGTCCCCTCGACGAAGAAGGGGCGCCGTTCGCTTTGGAAGACCTCGAAGGCACTCAGGTTGAGTACCGCGGGGTCGGACTCCACCTGGCCGAAGTCCGGATTCACCGTGGCATCCAGCGTGATGTTGGGCGTGATCCCGAACTTGAGGTCACCCCCCACGGTCAGCTGCTGATCCCGGGAATACGCCCCCGCCGCGCTCGTCTGCTGCACATTCTTTGTCACCACGTAGGGCGTCACTTCCAGGCGGCGCGCGCTGGTGATCCCCACGAGACCCGTGAGGCGCCCGAGCTGCGAAACGAGTCCGTTCTTCGTCGGCGAATATGCCGGCCATGCCTCGCGCTCGGCGTAGCGCTCGATGTCGCGCCACACGCCAAATCCGAAGGTGTGCTCCGCCCCCTGCTGGTAGCGCAGCTGCGACATCGGTACCTGGAACTCCGCCGTCCATCCCAACGAATCGACCTGCGTCGCGACATCCCAGATCCCGTTCCACGACTCGTCTTCGTCGCTGTCGTTGCTCATCACGAAGTCGCGCTTGACCCCGTCGGGGTTCACGGCGAGTTCGTAGCCCGAGCGCTTGTCGTCGTACGAATCGATCAGGAGCTTGATCTGGTCCGACGGGCCGCGCACGTCGCGCCGCGACAGCGCATGCATGATGCTGTCGGGGCTTGGATCGAACATGCGCACGAAGACATAGAGGTTGCGTGCATCGTACGCCACGCGGAATTCGGTCTTGAAGCGCGGATCGGCGTCGGCCTTCGGCTGAAACTGACGAAAGTCCGAGATGCGCAGCGCGTCCTGCCATACCGCATCGTCGTCCTTTCCATCGATCGTGGGTGGTTGCGGCGCGCGCTTGGCGACCGCAACGAGACTGGTGGCACTGGCTGAACGTCGCGCGGCGGGACGCGGGTCGCTCGGCGTCGTCGTCGCGATGTCCTGCAGCGGCGCCACGAAGGCGAACGCTGCCGCGATGACCGAAACAGCAAGCATGAGGGGCTCCAAAGGCTCAGGATTCGGCTGTGCTGATTTTTCGACACACCGATTTGCCTCTTCGACACGGGGAGTCGCGATTTGGTTGAAACGGATCCGAACTTTTCTCGGACTCGTTCATTGGGTCCGCGCGAGGCGAGTGATGGGACGAACCGAATGACGGCTGTCGGTGACAAGGGAGTCACGAAGCTCGACGTTGTTCGCCGCACCACTTGAGCGGCGGTCCCGAATTCCCTACGGTTAGGACCCCGATCGGATTCATCTACAGCTGTCCGCAGCCATCCACGCCGAGGTCGAGTCATGACGAGCTCCATCACCCCAGCGGTCCTCGCGGCGATCACGTCCGGCAAGGACCAGTTCCTGCGCGCGTATGAGCGCGAGCATGAGACCACCATGCGCGTGCTGCGCGCCTACCCGAAGGACAAGATCGACCTGCGCCCGGCCGACACCTGCAAGTCGGCGCGCGAGCTGGCGTGGATCTTCGTCGGCGAGCGCGGGCTCGGGACGATGGTGTTCAACGATGCGTTCGCGAAAGGCGGTCCGTCAGGTGCAATGCCGGCGCCGCCAGAGTCGTGGGACGAGATCCTCGGCGCCATCGAGCAGGCGCACCGCGACTTCGGCGACGTCGTGCGCAACACCCCCGACGAGCAGATGGCCGAGACCGTGAAGTTCTTCGTCGCCCCGAAAACCATGGGCGACGTCACCCGGATGGAGTTCGCCTGGTTCCTCCTCCACGACGAGATCCACCACCGCGGCCAGTTCTCGGTTTACCTGCGCATGGCCGGCGGGATCGTCCCGTCGATCTACGGCCCCACGCGCGAAGAGCCGTGGATGTAGCGCCGCGCGCCTAACGACCCTCGCCGGCGCATCCTCCGGGCGTCGGGTTGCGGCTCACCGCCGCGACACGGCGCCCGTGGCGCATCCGTGATCCACGCGGTCGCGCGGCGCGTGTGTGCCTCACGTCACATCCACGGGACCGCGGGGCGCGCCGCATCGCGGCCAACGCCCCGTCGGGGCAACCAAATGTACTCCTCGCGGTCAATGTTCCGCGGCGGTCATCGCAAGTACTCTATGCCTCGTGTGAGGCAGCGATGTGCGCGGCACTTCCGCGCGCGCCGAGCGCCCCACGCCGACGCACTTCCGCCGCCAAGACAAGCGGGCGCGTGCGACGGACACCGTCCCCCCCTTTCAAGGACTACAGCCATGAAGCGCTTCATGACCGTGGGATTTGCCGCCGCCCTCGCCGTGGTCGCCGCCTGCAGCAACACGGCCGACGGGATGAAGAAGGATGCCGACAACGCCGCCGACGAGGCTGCGGAAGCGACGTCGAGCGTTGGCGCGAGCGTCGACGCCGCCGCCGAGACGGCCGACGTGAAATCCGCCCTCATCGCCGATACGCGTATCGACGCCGGCGACATCAACGTCGACAGCAACAAGGACACCAAGACCGTCACGCTGAACGGTACCGTGCCTGCCGATTCGCAGAAGACCCTTGCCGAGGAAGTCGCCAAGGACAAGGCACCGGACTGGACCGTCATCAACAACCTGACCGTCAAGCCCAAGTAAGGCGCACGACTGACACACGGCGTACCCGCCGACCCCTCGCCGGGGCGGCGCGTTAGGCGGCGCGTGGCCCAGCCAGGGTCACGCGCCGTCTATGCGTTGCGAGTCCACCATTGCGCGTCGGCGGTCACGCGCCGTTCGTGTCCACCCCGACCGCCGGCGGCTCCTTTGGAAGGAATCGCTCGACCGCCGCGAGAAACTCGTCTACGTCGAGAGGCTTTGTGAGGTAGGCATCCGCCCCCGCGGCGCGCAGGCGCTCCAGCGACGCAGCGGTCGCGTCGGCACTCACGATGATCACGGGGATGCTCGCCGTGCGCGAGTCGCTGCGCAGGCGACGCAGTACCTCGTCGCCACCGATGTCCGGCAGGTGCAAGTCCAGCAGCACCACGTCGGGGAGATACTGGCGCGCCAGCTCGACGCCGAGCTGCCCCTGGAGCGCCGGCACCGTCTGCCACCCGGGACGCGAGAGAAGGATCGTCTCGACGAGGCTGAGGTTTGCCAGATTGTCCTCGATGTAGAGGAGGGTCGCCGTGCGATGCGCCGCCGGCTGCACGGGGGCCGCGCTCCGCTCCTCGATCGCCAGCACCGGGTCAGCCACTTCGACCAACTCCACGCGGAAGACGCTCCCGTCGCCGCTGCTCGACTCGAGCGTGAGCCCTCCTCCCATCGCCTCGCACAGCCGCTGCGACAGCGCCAGCCCGAGCCCGGTCCCCTCCACCTCTCCCTGCTCCGCCCCGAGACGCGCAAATGGGGTGAACAGCTCCCGGAGCCGTTCCTCCGGAACGCCGGTCCCGCTGTCCTCCACACGAATCGCCCAACGCCCGTTCGCCGCCTGCTCCGCCCCTAATCGTACAAAGCCGCCAGGGCGATTGTACTTGAGGGCATTCGACAGGAGGTTGAGAAGGACCTGCACCAACCGTTGGCGATCCGCGTGCACAAACGCGCGCCCCGGAAGCTTCCCGTCGCGCAGCTCGACGGCGTGCTGCAGCGCGAGCGGGCGCACGAGACCAAGGGCCTCCTGCATCACCGGCGCGAGCGCCACCGGCTCGAGCGAGAGATGCTCCCTCCCCGCCTCGATCCGCGAGATCTCCAGCACTTCGTTGATGAGCGTGAGGAGGTGTCGCCCGGCCTTGAGAATATGCTGCACCGACTTGGACTGCTGCGCCGTCAGTTCGGCGCGGGCGAGCAATTGACCGAAGCCGAGAATGCTGTTCATCGGCGTGCGCAGCTCGTGACTCATGCGGCTCAGGAACTCGCTCTTCGCCCGATTCGCGCGCTCCGCCTCTTCCTTCGCGCGCGCCAGGGCCTGCTCTGCCGCTTTCCGCTCGGTGATATCGCGGGCGAACGAGATCACACCATCTTCCGCACTGTCCGGCGCGAGCGTACGCCCCTGGTATTCCCACACGCGCCAGCTCCCGTCACGATGCTTGATGCGCAACGTCGTGGTGATCGACTCGCCGGGATGCGACAGCAACCACTGCAGGTCGCGGAAGGCGATCGGTGCATCCTCGGGATGCAGCATGCGATCCGGCGTGCAACCGAGCACCTCTTCCGGCGTGTAGCCCAGCATGCGCTCGGCGGACGGTCCCACGTACGTGAGTGCGCCGTTCTGATCGCAGATCATCACCCAATCGCTCGCGCTCTCGATGATGCGCCTGAAGTGCTCCTCACTCTTGGCCATCGCCTGCTCGGCGCGCTTGCGCTCCGTGATATCGCGGGCGTTCGCGACCAACCCGGCATCCGGCGAATCCGGGGCGAGAGTGCGCGCCACGTTCTCGAAATAGCGCCAGCTCCCGTCCTTGTGACGGATGCGATACTCGATGCTGAACGTTTGCCCCGGATTGGCCGCGACCCGCGTGATCGAGTCCATCACGGCCGGGATGTCCTCGGGATGCACGAGGTCGTTGGGGCGGAGCGAGAGGAGCTCGTCGGGATGATAGCCGAGGAGCCGTTCGACCGAAGGACCGACATAGGTGATTGCCCCTGACGTGTCGACGATCATCACCTGGTCGCTGCTGTTCTCGATCAGGCGACGGAAGTGTTCCTCGCGCTCACGCAGCGCCCGCTCGGCGGCGCCGCGCTCGGCCATCTCCGCCGCCAGCGCGTCATTGATGGACGCGAGGTCCGCCGTGCGCTCGGAGACACGCCGCTCGAGCTCCTCGTTCGCTCGCCGAAGCGCCACCTCGGTCGCGCGACGCTCGGTGATGTCGAGCGACGTGCCGATCACCCGCGTGTAGGCCCCCGTCGCGTCGGGACGCAGCTGCCCACGCGCCTGCAGGAGGCGCATTTCCCCGTCGGGGCGCACGATCCGGAACTCCACCGTCACCGGCTCCAGTTCCTCCAACTTCGCCATGCCGACGTTGATGATCTCCACGTCGTCGGGGTGCACCATCGCCATGAACTGCGGATGGGTGCGCGGCACCTCGGTCCCGGCAAATCCGTGGATCCGGATCTGCTCCTTCGACCAGTAGATCGCTTCGGTCGTCAGGTCGATCTCCCAGCTCCCGAGCGAGGCGATCTCCTCGATGAGATCCATGTGCTGCTCGCGCTCGCGGAGGCGCAACTCGGCGTCGCGCACACCGCCCTGCAACCGCGCGATCGCCTCTGCTGCGTCATGGAGCAGGTCGCGGTGGGCCGAGTCCTCCGCTGCAGCGGCACGCTGGAGCAGCGCAGCGCGTACGGCATCTACCGGCGGATGGGAAGTGTGTGCCTCGGGCACGGGCGCGGAATCGGGCGTGGCACGCATGACGAGGGAATCGTGGAGCGTGGCGGTAGGAGACGACTCGTTGCGAAAATCTGGCCGCTGCAAAGATGCGAGGACGAGCTACCCGGCGACAGCAGCACGCCTCATCCCGGCTCCGACGCGAGTGGCGGAGTTCGCAAAAGCATTGCGCCCAGTCGCGGCGCCGTTCGCTTCGGGTGGGGTACCTTCCCCTGGCACCGGCACACACGCGCGCCGGATCGACCGATTTCACTTCCCGTTCTGTTCGCCCCTTTCGCCCATGTCACGACTGATCCTCCGCAGCGCGCGCTACGCTGCCGCCCTTCTCCTCGCGGGGACGACGGCTCCGGCGGCGCTTTCTGCCCAGCAGGCCGCTCCCCCGCCAGCCCCCCACCCCGCGCGTCCCGCATTCGACTCCACGGGCGTCGGCGACACGTCGATCTTTGCCCCGCTCGTCCTTCCGTCCGCGAACTCGTATCGGAGCGGATCCGGGGCTCCGGGCCATGCCTACTGGCAGAACCGCGCCGACTACGATCTGCACGCCACGCTCGATACCGCCCAGCGCACGCTGCGTGGCTCGATGACGATGAAGTACACGAACAACTCTCCCGACACTCTGCGCTTTGTCTGGATGCAGGTCGAGCAGAACGCGTTCAAGGACGCATCGCTCAACTCGTTGATCTTCCCGCAGGCCTCGCGCTTTGGCGCGCGCGGCTTCGAGGGCGGCGACGTGATCCAGCGCATCGTCGAGACGACGGCAGCCGGCAAGAGCACCCCGCTCACCACGCGCGTGGAAGGGACGATGATGAAGGTCGATCTCGCCCGCCCGCTCGCTCCGCACGCGACCGCAACGATTGCCATCGACTGGCATTTCCTCGTCCCCGAGCACGGCGCCGATCGCATGGGACGCGACGGATCGCTGTACGAACTCGCGCAGTGGTATCCGCGCGTCGCCGTCTACGACGACGTCCGCGGCTGGAACACCGAGCCGTACCTCGGGCAGGGGGAGTTCTACCTCGAGTACGGCAACTACTCGCTCGCCGTCACGGTGCCGGCAGGCTACATCGTGGCAGCGACCGGCGCACTGCAGAATGCGCGCGAGGTGCTCCCCGCCGCGCAGGTCGCGCGCCTCGCCGCCGCGTCAAAGACCGACAGCGTCGTCCGCGTCATCACCGCCGATGAGCTGACCAATGGTTCGGCGCGTCCCAGGAAGGACGGGACTCTTACCTGGCGCTTCGCCGCCGCCAACGTCCGCGACGCCGTCTTCGCCGCCTCGCCCGACTACCAGTGGGATGCCACGAGCTGGAAGGGGAAGATGGCATTCGCCTACTACAGGCCGAGTGCGGCGGTGAACTGGCACGACGCGGCCGACATGTCGCGCATGTCGATCCAGGAGTACTCCGAGCGCTGGTTCGAGTATCCATGGCCGCACATCTCGGCGGTCGAAGGGCCGATCAGCGGGATGGAATACCCGATGATCGCCATGGAGACCAGGAGCGAGGACAAGTACGACCTCTACAACGTCGTCACGCACGAGATCGGGCACATGTGGTACCCGATGATCGTCGGTTCCAACGAGCGGATGTACATGTGGCAGGATGAAGGCTTCAACACCTTCATCAACACCTTCTCCGAAGCGCGCCGCTACCCGGAGAAGGGCGACCAGATGGCGCGCGCCGAGCAGGAGCGCTCGCAGGTTGAGCGCCTCATGAAGATGAAGCTCGACGAGCCGGTCAACATCAACCCGGACCGCATCAACCCGCGACTGCTGGGGAATCAGGCGTACGTGAAGCCGTCCGTCGCGCTGCAGCAACTCCGGCAGGAGATCCTTGGTCCGGCAGCGTTCGACGATGCCTTCCGCACCTACACCGCGCGGTGGGCCTTCCGTCACCCGACGCCGGCCGACTTCTTCCGCACGATGGAAGACGTGAGCGGGCGCCGCCTCGACTGGTTCTGGCGCGAGTTCTTCGTCGAGAACCCGCACTTCGACCAGGCGATCGACACCGTCGCCACGGCGCAGAAGGGTGATTCGCAGATGGTCGCCGTCGTCTACGCGAATCGCGCGCGCGGCGTCCTCCCGATCCGCGCCCGCTTCGAGTTCAGCGACGGAACCGCGCAGGAGTTCGACTATCCGGCCGAGGTCTGGAGCACGAACACGCGCCGCTACCTCCGGCAGTACGTCTTTACCGGAAAGCAGCTCCTGCGGATTCAGCTCGATCCCGACAAGCGGTTGCTCGACATCGATCGCACGAACAACGGGTACGAAGTAGGGAAGCCAGCGACGCTTCCGTAGGCGAGTGGGGCCGCGTTAGGCGGCCCGCTCGCGGTTCCCTTCGCGAGACGGCGTGACGTTACCGCCGTTTCGCGCTCGGGTCGCCGGTTGGGGGAGGTGCCTCGTCGGTCGCCTTCCGCGCGCCGAGCCATTCGGTCAGGACTGGGCGGAGCGCATCGGCCCACAGCTGGTACCCTTTCACAGTTGGGTGCAGCTGGTCCATGGTCATCCCGTCGAAGAGGCGGCCGTTCGCGTCGGCAAGCTTGTCGTTGATGTTGAGGTAACGGACGGTCGTCCCGTTGGCCATGCGCGCGATGTTCGCGTTGATCCGATCGATTTCCGCGATCACCGCGGTGGGATTTGCCTTGTCGTCGTTGCGCGGGAATATCCCCATGAGGATGATCTTCGCCGCCGGCGCCTTGGCCTGACAGAGCGCCACAAGGGCGCGAAGACCGCGGGTGATATCCTCGACCTTCTCCTCGTCGCCGGGGCGCGAACCGACGTTGTTGGTCCCGGCGCTGATCACGATCACCTTCGGGTTCACCCCGTCGAGTTCCCCGTGCTCGATGCGCCAGAGCATGTGCTCGATGCGGTCCGCTCCCCACCCGAAATCGGCGGCATTCCAGCCAAAGAAGTTCTGCCGCCAGTTCTCGAGGAGCTGGGGATAGTCTGTCGCCCCCCACCGCCTGGTGATCGAGTTTCCCATGAAGTACAGGTCGATCTTTCCCTGCGTACGCTTGGCGAGGAGGTCGCGGTGCGCCTGCGCCGAGTTGGAGTCGGTGCGTGCGACGGGCACGTCGGCACGCGGACGTTGCTGCGCCGGAGGCGGCGCGGTCGTCGCCGCGTTCGACGCGTCGGCGACCGTCGCCTGCACGTTCGCGGTAGGTGTGTAGCGCCGACCGAAGTGATAGTCGGCCCATGAGAGGAAATACTTCCAGTTGGGCGCGTCGGTATGGCCGCCGTCGTGTTGGCGCCAGGCGAGCGAACCGTCGAGGAGCCCTGCGTTCACCGGAGGCATGACGGCGTTGCGATAGTCGTCAGGCACGCCGAGGTCGCGCGCCCCCAGCAACCGGAAGACCGGCTGCGCCGCGACCGCCGCCATGAAGCTCCCCTGCTGGTCGAGCCAGCGCGCGTCGCCGCGTTCGGGGATGCCGTAGCTCACGAACGTGAGGCGCGGCGCGCAGAGCGCGAGGAGCTCGTGCGCGTCGACCGGCAGATCGCTGGCGTTCCGCGCGCCCCCTCGCGCATCGCTCGCGCCGTAGGCAAGGAAATTCCCCGCCATCCAGTGGTATTCTCCGGCACCGGTGAGGTTCTCTACCGCCTCGCCGAAGTTGCGCCGATGGAGCTTTGCCCCTCCTTCGCCCGAGGATCCGATGAGCACCGCGGCGAAGCGTTCGTCGTACGCCATCGCAACCAACGCCGCCTTGCCGTAGCGCGAGACTCCCTCGATCCCCACTCGGCGCGCATCGACGCCGGGGAGGCGCTCGAGGTGATCGAGTACCCGCGACGCCCCCCATGCCCATGCACGAAGCGCTCCCCAGTCGTCCGGCCGGCGCGGCTCTCCCTTGTTAGTCAGACCGATGATCCCGCGTCGCAGGCCGGCTCCCCGGTCCTCCTGGATGCTCGCCGGATCGAGGAGGACGAACCCCCAGCCGTCGGCGATAAGCTGGTCGGTCGCCGGCGCATCGCTCCCCGGCGGAGGCGGTGGGATGACGAAGGCGGGACGACCGGCAGGGGGAGGGAGCGGACGCCCGAAGGCGCGCGCGATCCCCGCCGGCCGGAACATGATCATGACCGGGACCGGTCCGATTGCAGCTGACGGCAAAACCAGCGTCGCCGACATCTCCACCCCGACTTGCGGATACGCCGAGTTGTCGACGCGCCCGGTGAGCTGCCGCGCGATCACGGCGTGGCCGGCGATCGTTGCGCTATCGCGCTCCACCTCTGACCAGCGAACCGCCGGGACGCGCGCCGGCACGCGCCCGTAGACCTCGCGATCGAAGAGCTCGAGCAGCTCGGCACGACGCTTCTTCCAGAGCGCCGCCGTCGTGACCGCGCGACCGTTCGCCAGCGTGAGCACCGGCGGCAGGTTCGGATACGGGTTGGCCGTCGCCTCGTCGTAGTTGGCGTGATTCGCGTCCTTCTCGTTCCCGCTCGGCCCGGGGCGAAGCGCTCTGATCCCGAGCTGATCGAGCATCTGCCGGTGATCGCCCTCGGTCGTCCAGGCGCTGTCGGGCGACGTCGCCTGACTCCCCTGCGCCTGCGCCGCATGCACCGTGATCATGCACAGCGCCGCGAGCGCGTGGGCGAGGAGGGACGGCGCACGCGTCGTCGACGATCGGGTGAACGGGGCTACGTCGGTCATCGCACCATCCTCGCGCGTCGCGCTGGAGAGGTCTAGATCAAGTCATCTTATGACTCGTCGCCGACCCTGACAAGAGAATCCGAGGCGCCCCCCGTCGCCCCCGCGGGCTCAGGCCTTGGTGACGTGCCCGTACTTCACTCCCGCCACGAGGACGATTCCGCCAACGGCATTCCCCGCGGTCGCGAGCGCGAGGACGCGCGCGAAGCCGAATGGCGTGACCTGTCCGGTGAGCACCCCCATCAGCACCTCCACACTTCCGGCGATCGAGTGATGCAGGTGCAGGAAGGAGATGGAGCCGGCGACCAGGATGATGAGGAGCACCTGCCCGACCGTATCGCGCGCGGCGGTGACGAGCCAGGAGACGAGCCCCATCATCCAGCCGGCGGCCACGCCGCTCCCGAAGATCACCCATCCCCCAAACTGCGTGATGCGGTCGCACAATCGCCCGATGTCGTCGACCGTGAACAGGTGCAGCCCCGGGCCTAACGTGACCGCCAGCGCGGCGAAGGCGAGCGCGCCGACGAGGTTTCCGGCGTACACCACCAACCATAGCCGCGTCACGCGCCGCATGGTCGTCTGCCCCGAGAGGAGCGGAAGGATGGCGAGCGTGGTGTGCTCGGTAAACAGCTCGGACTTCCCGAGGATCACGATCACGAAACCGATCGAGTAGGCGAGCGCGCTCACGAGGCGCGTCGCCAGCGTCTCCTCGGGACTGATCGCCAGCACCGTGGTCACCATCAACGGCCCGAACCCCACGTCGAGCCCAGCACTCATCGCCGACAGGAGCAGGCCGCTCGTGGGGCGCCGCAGCTGCTCCATTCCCGTCTCGATCTCCTGACGGAGGATCGTCTCGCTGGGCTTCGTCGCTTCGCCTTCGTCGGCGGCGCTCGAGTCGGAGTGAACCGGTTCGTCCAGCATGTCGGCGGGTTCGGCGAGAGAGAAGTGCATGAAGCGCGCGCGACGCGCGCCTGGATGCGCAGCACGCCGTCCATGCCATGATATCATCGCCGTTCTCTCGACGGCTACCTCGCGGGGTGTGCGCGCATTCGCGACGGCGGTCTTGCCTCACGACGAACCGTGGAGCAGCGTTGCGCGCCGCGATCGCGCGGCGGATTTGCACTCGATTTCTCCACTCGTGCCCGCCTCCCTCGTGTCCACCGCTCCTGGACGTTCGCGTCGATTGGTTCCCGTCACCACGCTCGCCTCGGGCCTCCCGCTCGCCCTCACGATTCACGTCGTACAAGGGGCGCACCCCGGTCCCACGGTCGGCATTTCTGCACTCATCCACGGTGACGAGTTCGACGGATGGCTCATCGCGCGCGACGTGTGGGAGCGTCTCGACCCGGCAGAGCTGCACGGCGCGGTGTGGATCCTTGGCGTGGCGAATCCGCTCGCGTTCGAGGGGAATTCGCGCAACACGCCGATCGACATGCTCGACATGAACCGCCTCTTTCCCGGCGCACCGGATGGGTGGCTGGGCGAGCAGCAAGCGTACGCGATCGCCCATGGCTTCATCGACCACCTGGACTACCTGATCGACATCCACTGCGGCGGGACGTTCCCCTGGGTCGACTACTGCTACGTGGTGAACGACGAAGCGCTCTCGCGCGCCTTCGGCTCCGAACTGCTCTACCAACCGGCAACATCCTATCCGAACACCACCGCCACGTACGCCGAGCAGCGCGGGGTGCGCTGCATGGTGGTGGAGATTGGCGGGGGATACCAGGACCAGTCACGGCACGTGGAGAACGGCGTGCGCGGGGTCATCAACCAACTGCGCTATGCCGGCGTCCTGCGGGGGGAGGTAGAGCATCGCTCAGGCCAGCGCCTGATGCGCAACATGAAGGTGATGCGTCCGCGACACGGCGGCGTGTGTGTCCCACGCCGGATGCTCACGCCGGGAGAAGAACTCGCCGGCGGCGAGCCGCTCGCCGATATCGTCTCCCCCTACACGTTCGAAACATTGGAGACGATGGTCACGCCCTTCGAGCGGAACATCGTCGTCCTCTGTCGCAACTATCGCACGCGCATTCACCCCGGGGACTACACCTTCATGATGGGCGATGCGGCCACGACCACGTCGTACGATTCGTGATGAAGGCGTGAGGGCTCGCGCCTCGGGTACGACATCGCGCCGGACGGTGCTTGCGATCACCGTTGCGATTGCTGCATTCCGCTCGGCGTCCAGCGCGCGCGCGCAGGACGGGGGTTCGCCGGACGCACTGGTAACGATCCGCGTCGTGGTCGACGCCACCGGGCGCGCCGATGTCTCCGAGTCGATGCGCGCCGGGAGTGACACCACGAGCCATCACGCACACTTCCAGCTCCTCGCGCGCCCGTGCGCCGCGGTGGGCGATGTCTCGGTGTCTTCCGCCACGCGCAACGTGCCGCTCGTCCGCACATCCAACGATCCGTGGCAGCTCCTCGAGGATACCGCCGGGAGTCCCGCCGATCGCCGCGAGGCGACGCTGCGCTATGGCGTGACGCTGTCGAGCGGTTGGCGCGACATCCCCCTCGTCGTCCCCGCGCGCCCCGTCGCACGCGGGGCGGACGGTCGCTCGCCGGGCGTCGCGGTCAGCGTGGTGCTGCCGGGCGCTGAGGATCGCGTCACCTTCCCTCGCATGCTGAGAACCGGCACGCCGGGTGAGTGGCGCGGGGATTTCGTCGCCGTTCCATCGTTTGTGTCGGTGGAGGTTGCCGGTACTCGCGGTGCCTGCACCGACGAGCGGCGGCCGTCGAGCGACGGCGGCCTCTCGTGGCGTTTCTGGCTCCTCGTCGCGATCCTCGTCGTCTGGGTGCCGACGTACCAGTGGTGGGCGCGCCGTCAACCCGAGGGCGCACGATGAGCGGAGGACAACTCATCGCCTTCTACGTCATCGTCGGCGCGTACCTCGCCCTCGTTTGCGGCA
>CAZWVG010000063.1:0-23932 GCA_964637355.1 uncultured Gemmatimonadaceae bacterium | reverse complement strand
GTGAAGTGCTGCCCGATGTCGGACCAGCCGTTGTTCACCACGTGATACCGCTTCATGCCGGCCTGCAGCGCGAAGTGATTCGTCCCGTTGAAGTCGCGATACGAGGGCGACATGGTGTGGTGCTGCTGGAGCGTGAGGACGGTGCGCGCGATCGGCTCCCGCGCGATCCACTGCTCGAACTCGTCGAGCGTCATCAGCGTGAAGCCCTGGGCCTTCTCCATGTTCTCCTCCCCTCCGCCGAACGGCGGGTTGGTCAGCGACGGGCCGAACCCACATCCACCTCGATGTTGCGCCACTTTCCCTGCGTGAAGCGCCAGACGGAAAGCGCGCACCGAGTAATGTGGCCGGCGAGGATCGCGCGCCAGATGTCCCCAGGCTCGAGCGTCGACGTCCGTTGCACGATCCAGCAGATGCTGAGCGGGATCGCCAGCTGCGAAATGAGGGAGATGTAGAGCGGGCTTTTGGTGTCGCCGGTTCCCTGCAATCCGCCGGTGTAGGTGAGCCCCACCGCGATGAATATTCCCGACACGCTCAGGTAGCGGAGCAGCTGCACGCCCAGGTCGAGCACGACGGGATCGGTCATCCCGAAGATCCCGAGCAGCGCGCGCGGGATGAAGAGAAAGAGGAGCCCGATCGCCGCCGCTCCGCTCGCGGCGATGCGCGCGGCCACGAACGCCGAGCGCGCCGCGCGATCGGGATTCCCTGAGCCGAGGCTCTGGCCGGCGACGGTCGCAACGGCGCCGGTGAGCCCGGCCGACGTCCAGGTGATGAACGAGAAGAGCTCCGTGTACCCCACCGCGTATGCCGCCTGTGCCTGCCCGCTCATCGCCAGCGAGCCGACGAAACCCAGGAGCATCGCCCCGCCGAGGTTCATCGCCACCCCCTGCACCCCGCTCGGGAGCCCAAAGCGGAAGAGCGCACGAATGATCTCCCAGTCGAGGCGGATTCCTTCGCCGCGCGGGAATCGCACCACCCATCCACCGTGCCAGAAGCGGAATCCGGCGTACACCCCTACGCCGCCAGTTGCAATCGCCGTCCCCATCGCCGCGCCGGCGGTGCCGAAGGCGGGGATCGGCCCGAGCCCGCGTATGAGGATCACGTTGAAGACGACGTTGAGCACCGTGACCGCGACCCCCAGCCGCAGCGGCGTCTGCGCGTCCCCCGCCGAACGCAGCGCCCCGCCCACCATGTAGAAGAGGAGCATCCCCACGCCGAACACGAACATGATGCGCAGGTACGGCAGCGCCTCGGCTTGCACGGCGGGGGCCGCGTTCACGAGGGTGAGGAGGCGCGGCGCGAGGAAGTAGCCGACCGGGGCCAGCACTCCTAGTGAAAGAATGACGGCGAGGAGAAACGCCTGCAGCACCGTGCGGTTCACCTTCTCCTCGTCGCCGGCGCCGGCGAAGCGCGCCACCAGGACGCTCATCCCGATGAAGAGCGACGAGATGAAGGCGATGACAACGAGGTAGATCTGCAGGGAGATCCCGATGGCGGCGTTGCCAGCATAGCCGACGTAATGCCCGACCATCGCGTGATCGATCACTCCCTGCAACCCGCCGACGAGGTTCTGCAGCATCGTCGGCCAGGCGATGCGCCAGACCGCCGGAGCGAGCGGCCCGTCGATGATCGCACGGTCGAACGTCTTGGTCCTGGCCGGCGCCGCAACGGCACTCACGGCTCGCCTCCCGCGCGCATCCCCTCAGCCATCACGCTCCTCGGCACGCTGTGTCGAGTACGCCAACTACGAGCTGCGTTTGGCGCTGAATGTCGCGCTCCCCATCCCACCCATGTCGAGATCGCCCTTCATCTCGTCGGTGCCGACGACGACGCCGGTGAAGGTGAGGACGGGGGAGTCGCCCGTTCCGCCCCCGGAGAGCACGAAGCGCACGTCGCGCCCCTTGATCGTCCCCTCGATCTGCCGCACGCCGAGTCGCGGCGATTCGTACGTCCCGGTGAGTTTCTCGCCCTCCTGCTTGAGCGTGACCGTCGGGTGCCCGGTGCCGTTCTCGGTCACCACGTCGAAGGCCCACTTGCCGGTGACGTTAGGCGCCTGCTGCGCGGCGAGCGTGGTGCGCGACGGAAGGGCGACGGCGAGCGCCGCGAGAGCGATCGAAAGAATGAAGCGGGAGCGAGTCATGGCGGTCGGACGAGGAGTGGAGCGGCCAGTCGGTCACGGCCGGTGAGGCGCCCGGACTTGAGGCGCACTCGACGACGCCGAATCCTACGCCCCGGACGCTCCCCGCACTACGGCTGGAGGGGCGAGGCGGCGACTTCCGGTGATCCGACGCACAGAAGCCTCAGAACCCGCGGTTCACCGCGGCTGAATCCCGGTCGATCGCCCCGTCGAGCGAGCGGCGCTCAGAACCGGTCCGAGCGCGCCACGTTCCAGTCGTGGGCCATGCACCCCGTTACCGTAGACGACAGGAAGGCCCCAGGCTCGGTGGGCGGATAGAGTTCGTGATAGCTCCGCACCACGCCCGGCTGCACGCGCTTCATCACGAACCACGGCTTGAGCTCCTGCGGCTCGCGGAAGCCGGCGGCGCCGAGCACCTCGAAGAACGACTTCACGGTTTCGCGATGGTAGCGCGCCACCCGTTGCGTCTTGTCGCCCACGTGCAGCCCGTGCACGAGTTCCGGGTCCTGCGTGGCCACGCCCGTGGGGCAGCTGTTCGTGTTGCACCGGAGCGCCTGGATGCAGCCTAACGCGAACATCATGGCGCGCGCCGCGTTGCACATGTCGGCGCCCAGCGCGACCTTCGTCGCCATCTGGAAGCCGGTGTTCACCTTCCCCGACGCGATCACCCGGATCTCGTCGCGGAGCCCGGCTCCCACCAGGGCGTAGTGCACGAAGGAGAGTCCCTCGTTGAGCGGCGTCCCCACCGAGTCGGAGAACTCGAGCGGCGCCGCGCCGGTCCCCCCTTCGCTCCCGTCGACCGTGATGAAGTCGGGACGGATTCCCGTCTCCAGCATCGCCTTCACGATCCCCAGGAACTCGTGCCGCTTGCCGACGCACAGCTTGAAGCCGACCGGCTTCCCCCCCGACAGCCCGCGTAGCTGCTGCACGAACTCGAGAAGCCCGATTGGCGTGGAGAAGGCGGTGTGCGCCGGCGGAGAGATCACATCCTGCCCCGGTACCACGCGACGGATCTGGATGATTTCCGGAGTGAGCTTGGCCGCCGGGAGGATCCCGCCGTGCCCCGGCTTGGCTCCTTGCGACAGCTTGATCTCCACCATCTTCACGTTAGGCAGCGTAGCCCGTTCGGCGAACGCCTCGGGGTCGAAGTCGCCCGTTGGGGTGCGGCAGCTGAAGTAGCCCGTCCCGATCTGCCAGATCAGGTCACCCCCCGGTTCGAGGTGATACGGGCTCAGCCCCCCTTCCCCCGTGTTGTGCGCGAAGCCGCCGAGCTTCGCCCCGCCATTGAGTGCGAGAACCGCGTTCTTGCTCAACGAGCCGTAGCTCATCGCCGACACGTTGAAGATCGAGGCGGAATACGGCTGTGTGCACGCGGCGCCGCCCACGATCACTCGCGAGGCCAGCGCATCGGGATGCACCGGGGCGAGCGAGTGATTGATCCACTCGTAGCCCACCGCGTACACATCGCGCTGCGTCCCGAACGGGAGGGTGTCGAGCTCCCCCTTGGCACGCTGGTACACGACCGAACGGTCGTTGCGGCTGAACGGCTTGCCGTCGTTGTTGCTCTCGATGAAGTACTGGTTGATCTCGGGGCGGATCAGCTCCATCAGGTAGCGCCCGTGCCCGATCACCGGGAAGTTGCGGCGCACCGCCTGCCGGGTCTGCAGCACGTCGGCCACCCCCCGCACGATGAGCGGGAGGAGGATCACGAGCGACCAGAGGACCGGCGGCCAGAACCAGGCGATCGCCGCCACCAGGGCGAGGATCGCTGCCGACGCGGAGAGGAAGGCGTTGCGCATCCTCTAGGTATCGGCAGCGTTGTGGAGGAGGGCAACCCCGCGTATGGCCACGCGGGGAATGCCCGCCGGCGTCACTCCCTCTTCCCCCCCACCTTCCTGAGCAACTCCGTCGCCGCCGGCTGCCCGGGCTTGAGCGACACGACCTTCTGCAACGCAGCGATCGCGCGGGTCGTATCCCCAGCCGCCAGGCGCGCGTCGGCCAGCGACTTCCACGCCTTGGGGCTGGCGGGATAGAGGTCGGTGTTGAGCGTGTAGAGCGCGATCGCCTTGGTCGTGTCGCGCGACATCTCGATGTTGCCGAGCAGGTCGACCATCGACTCCGGCGGATCGAATCGCGCCCCGAGGCTCTCGGAGATCTTCTGGAAGTGTTCGGTCAGGTAGGCCGGGCGCTCGAGGCTCGCGAACAGGTTGCCCCGGTACGCCGAGAAGATGAAGCGCAGCGCGTCGTACTCGGCGATCATCGGGACCGAACCGTGGTCGTCGCTGGGATAGTACTTGTAGGCGTAGCGCAGTCCGGAGTTGTTGTGTGCCTCGAGGATCGCATTGAATTGGATGATCGAGTCGAAATGCGGATTGCTGGTGGAGTCGTCGGCGTTGATCGTGTTCGCCTGCCCCACGTACAGCGCACGCCCCGCGAGCCCGGGGTGATCGAAGTGCGACTTGGCCTGCTTGAGGAGCGTGCGGTCGTCCCACCAGAGGCTCGGGTCGATCGCCACATATGCGTTGAAGAGCTGCGGCTTGGTATAGAGCGCGTTGAGCGTGGTGATCCCGCCAAACGAGTGCCCCACGAAGACGCGATACGGCATCGTGCGATACGCCGACTCGACGTGCGGGATGAGTTCCGTCTCGATGAAGCGCAGGAAGTTCGGGCCGCCGCCGCTCGTCTTGAACGCGGGCGTTTCCTTGCCGTCGAAGCCCGACATCGTGTGCGTCGGCGTCAAGTCACGCGTGCGATCGGTGTTGGGGATCGCCACGACGATCATCTCCGGCACGATGAACGTCCCGTTGACACCGGTTCCAAGGATCTGCAGCAGCCCGGTGACCGAGTGAAAGTGCGCGTCGCCGTCGAGGAGATAGAGGACGGGGTAGCGACGCGGGAGATAGGTCGTGTCGTTGTAGGACGGCGGTGTGTAGACGAGGACGCGCCGCGTCTCGCTGAGCACCTTGGAGACAACGGAATCGCGACGCCCGATGGTGATGGCGCCGGCCGAGGATGCCTGCGCCTGCGCCGCGAACGGTAGCGCCGCGGCGCAGAGCAGGACGGAGAGGAGCGTAGAGGATCGGAAGGCGGCGCAATGCATGGCACGAAACCGATGTGGGGAATGGACGGGGTTAGCGCGGCGACGTGTCACAGCACGGATGGAGGCGGCTGACGGCGGAATGGAGCGAAGTCCCAACGAATATTGGATGTTTCGCTTGCTCTTCTTTGGTCCCCCCGACAAGATGGCAGCCGTTGCGCGAAGCGCCAGAAGTGCCGCGTGTTGGGCCTGAGCCTGCCATTTCCCGTCGCTGCATCCTTCTCAGAGGCCTGCCGATGGAAAGTTCGCCCGCCGTTGCCTCACAACGATTCCTCGGAGTCGCGCGTGCGTTGAGCTTGCTGATCATGGTATTGATGGCGATCGCGGGCCTGTACGGCGCGACCATGGCTGCACGCTTCTACGGTCACATCGGGGTGTAGCCCGATGCGCCCCTTCACCAAGCGGCAGACGCGCGCGTTCTTTCTCGGCTCCACCGGCGTCTTCTCCCTGATCTTCATCGCGCTCACGGTCGATGGACATCGGAAATTCGGCGCGCTCACGCACGCCGATCAGATCACGCCGGATGTGATTTCGGGGAAGCACGTCTGGCACCGGAAGAACTGCATCAACTGCCACACTCTTCTTGGCGAGGGGGCGTATTACGCGCCCGACCTCACCAAGATTGCCGAACAGCGCGGCGCGCCGTACCTGAGCGCCTTCCTCGCCGATCCGGCGAAATTCTACAACGAGGAACGGGATCGGCGCATCATGCCGAACCTGCACCTCACTCCTGCGGAGATCGCCCAGCTCATTGCTTTCCTGAGTTGGGTGGGCAAGATCGACAACGAGGGATGGCCGCCGCGTCCGATCCTCGTCTCGGGCGCGACGATTCCGGGAAGCAATGTGGGCGCCGAGCCCCCACAAACCGCGTCCGACGATCCCATCGCGATCGGTCAGGCGCTCTTTCATCGGGCCCCGCCGGGGTGCTTCACCTGCCACTCCACGGTGGCCGGCGTCAACCTCGTCGGACCTTCGCTCGCTGGCGTCGCTGAGCGAGCGACGGCCACCATCGCATCGCCCGACTATCACGGTTCGGCGACCGACGCGGCCGCATACATCCGCGAGTCCATCGTCGCCCCCAGCACCTACCTGGTTCCGGGGAGCAACTATTCCAGCAACGGCGTCTCGATGATGCCGCAAGGACTCGCGCAGTCGATCACGTCCGCTGAGCTCGACGGGCTGATCGCCTATCTCATGACGCTGAAATAGCGGGGGAGCCGACATGCGCTACCGGTCGCAGTCCGTTGCCTATTCGTACTTTGTCGTCGCGTTGCTGCTGTACGGCCTGCAGATGGTGTTTGGGCTCCTCTCCATCACCAAGTATCTCGGGCCCGATCCGGTCCGCGCGTTCCTCCCCTTCGACGTCACCAAGGAGATCCACACCAACCTGCTCATCTTCTGGGTGCTGACCGGCTTCATGGGGGCGGCGTACTGGTTGGTGCCGGAGGAGTCGCGCACCGAACTGCACTCGCCCCGTCTCGCCTACTGGTCCCTCGGCCTGTGGACGGTAGCCGGCGTGACCGCGGTGGTCGGCTATCTCTTTGGGTGGACCGAGGGGAACAAGCTGCTCGAGCAGCCGCTCCCGGTAAAGTTTGCCATTGTCGTCGTGATGCTGATGTTCCTGTACAACCTCGGCATGACGATCTGGAAGGTCCGCCGCATCACGACAACCGAAGCCGTGCTGGTCTCCGGTCTCGCGCTCACCGCGCTGCTCTACCTTCCGGCCCTTCTGACCTACGACAACTATACCGTCAGCATCTATTACCGATGGTGGACGGTGCACCTCTGGGTCGAGGGTGTCTGGGAGATGGTGCAGGCGGGGCTGCTCGCATACCTGCTGATCCGCCTGTCCGGCGCCGATCGCGAGGTCATGGAGAAGTGGTTGTACGTCATTGTGGGCCTCACGTTCATCGCCGGAATCCTCGGCACGGCGCATCATTACTACTGGATCGGTGTTCCGTCGTACTGGTTGGTGTTCGGCGGATTCTTCAGTGCCCTCGAGCCGCTCGCGTTCCTCGGCATGGCGATGTACGCCTACATGGCCATGCGACGGTCGGGGCTCGCTCACCCGAATCGCCTGGCCCTGCACTGGACGATCGGGAGCGCGATCTTCTCCGCGCTCGGCGCGGGCGTGCTGGGACTCGCGCACACCTGGCCATCGGTCAACAAGTGGACGCACGGGACGATGATCACGGCCATGCATGGCCACATGGCGTTCTTCGGAGCGTACGTCATGATCGTCCTGGCGATCATCACCTACGCCGCGCCCTCCCTCTTCGGCCACGAGGAGGATGAGGGGCAATCGTCCGTGGGTCTCTGGGCGTTCTGGCTCCAGATATCCGGCATGTTCGGGATGACCATGGCGTTCGCGACGGCGGGGATCAGCCAGACCTACCTCGAGCGCATCATGGGGCTCGGCTATCTGGAGACGCAGCAGAAGATTCAGGTGCACTTCCTGATGGTGCTCGCGACCGGGATGCTGTTCGTGCTTGGGGTGGGCTTGTACCTGTACGACTTCTTCTTCCTCGCCCCGCGGCGGAAGGCGCCGCTCGCGACGTGGCCCGCTCTGGCGACGGATTCCTGAGCGCATGACGGAGCAGCAGGTGGCGCGCCGTTCGCCCAGCACGGCGGACGGGCTGCGCCAACCCGGAGAGCTGGAGCCGTTCTACATCCCGTTCGGCGACGAACTGGTCATCTTCGAGGAGTGTCACACGCGCGGGCTCGGGGTGATGCTCAAGGGACCCACGGGTTGCGGCAAGACGCGCTTCGTCGAACACATGGCGTGGAGGCTCCACCGCCCGCTGGTGACGGTGGCCTGTCATGATGACCTTTCCGCGAGCGACCTCACCGGCCGCTGGCTCGTGCGCGACGGCGAGACCGTGTGGCAGGACGGCCCGCTGACCCGCGCCGCGCGCGTAGGGGCGATCTGCTACCTCGACGAAGTCGTGGAGGCGCGGCAGGACGTCGTCGTCGTCCTCCATCCGCTCACCGACGATCGCCGCATGCTCCCCGTCGAAAAGACAGGGGAACTCGTCGAGGCGGCGCCGGGCTTCCAACTCGTCGTCTCGTACAATCCGGGCTACCAGCACATCCTCAAGGACCTCAAGCCCAGCACCCGTCAGCGCTTCGTCTCGCTCGAGTTCTCGTTCCCTCCCCCGGAGCTGGAACGGCGCGTCGTGAGCCACGAGGGGGGCGTCGACGACGGCACCGCCGCGGCACTCGTGCAGCTGGCGGTGCGCGTCCGCCGCCTTCGCGATCGTGGGCTCCCCGAAGTGCCGAGCACTCGGCTTCTCGTCGCCACCGCGCGATTGATCAGCAGTGGTATCTCACCCGCGCGCGCGTGCGAAGTTGCCCTCATGGCACCGCTGACCGACGATCCGGACCTGCTCGCGGCGATCCGTGACCTGATCGTCGCCAGCCTCTGAAACTTCGATGGCGGAGCCCGAGGACGTCGTCGCCGAGGGAGCACTGCTTGCGACGCGCGTTGTGCGCGAACTTTGGGCGCATCGTCCCGGTGAGCGACCGGATCCCCCGCCAGGACTGAGTGACGTGCGCCGACGGCTGGAGTTCTTCGTCGCCGCGTGCGTGCCCAATGCCCCTGAGATAGGCGTTGCCGATCCTCCCGCGCGACTCAACATGCTCGCGCGCCTGGCGCGTCGACGCACGGCGCACCTGCTCCCTCTCGCCGCGATGGCCTCGACCGACGGCGATCGGATCCGCCTTCCCGAGACGCTCGACGGCGCAGACGCCGACGCGATCCTGCCGCGCTATCAACTGCTCGCGCTCCAGCAGGCGACACGAGCCACGCGCGGGACCGTCAGGTGCATTTCGCCGTCCTCGACGCCGCTCCTCCGCGACCTGTACCTGCTCGCAGAAGCCGCCGCGATCGACGCAACGCTCGTCGCGCTGCTTCCACGCCTCGCCGCGGGGCTCGTCGAGGCGCGGCGAGAATCGGGCGCGGGATGCGCGCCGATCCCTCGCCCGTCGCAGCAGGAGCTGGCGATGGAGGCATTGCTGCACGCCTTGCTCGCCGCCGATCCCGCCTTTCCGCCTCCTCCCTTCGTCATCGCGACGTCGCCGGAGGATTCGCTCCGGTGGGCCACCGAGCAGCACGAGCAGCTGCGTCGGCTCGAAGGACCACATCGCGGACTCCCCCCCATCCCGGTCTGGGGTATCGTCACCGAGCTCGAACCCGTCGCGACGGCAGGGAACGAGGCATTCACAGCCGCACCATCAACGCCAGCGACGCGTAGCCACCAGCTGCCGAGGCGTCCCACGGTGCGCGAGCCGGCGGCGGATGAAGACGACTCTGAGCCTGGCACCTGGATCGTGCGCGCCGACGACGCACAGGAAAAGGCTGAGGATCCGGCCGGATTGCAGCGTCCGGCCGACCGCGACGAGCAGGCGGACCCCGGCGAGCTTGCCGATGCCCTCTCGGAATTGCCCGAGGCGCGGCTCGTACACTCGCCCGCGGTCGTGCACGAGGTGCTGGTGGGTGACGACCCGATTCGTCGGGTCGGCGCGAGCGACGGCGGGCGTCGTCCCGGGGGGATCGTTTATCCCGAGTGGGACTGCTACACGGCGCGCTATCGCATGGCCGGCGCGATCGTGCGGGAGCGAGACGGCGAGAATGGTGAGGACGCATGGGTCGACGCCATGCTGCGGCGCCACGCCACGACGCTCCGTCGCGTACGCCGCGACTTCGAGCGCGTGCGCCCTCGGCGGACGGCGCTGAAGCGCCAACGTGACGGTTCGGACGTCGACGTCGATGCAGTGGTGGAGGCGTTCGCCGACCGCCGTGGCGGCGGCGCGACGAATGACAGACTCCACGTTGACACGCGCCCCCTGCGGCGCGACGTCGCGATCTCCCTGCTGGTCGACGCGAGCGCCTCGACCGACAGTTGGGTGGCCGGGAATCGACGCATCATCGACGTGGAAAAGGAGGCGCTGCTGATCGTCGCCGAAGCGCTCGATGCGTTAGGCGATCCGCACGCGATTCTCGCCTTCTCCGGCGAGGGTCCGGAATCGGTCGAGGTACAGCACATCAAGGCACTGGCAGGACGGGAGACGCCAGGAGAGATCCGGCGCCGGATCGCCGGATTGGAACCGAGCGGCTACACGCGCGCAGGAGCAGCGATCCGGCACGCGACCGCCGGGCTCCTGCAGCATGCCGCGCGTCATCGCCTCCTCCTCCTGCTCTCCGACGGCCGACCCAACGACGTCGACCAATACGAAGGGCGATATGGCGTCGAGGACACCCGGGCGGCGGTCGTCGAGGCACGATTGCAGGGGCTGCACTGCTGCTGCCTGACGGTGGACCGCGAGGCGCCCCGCTACGCCACGCGCATCTTTGGCCGGGACTTCGCCGTGCTCACGCGCGCCGAGCGGCTGCCCGCCGCGCTCACCGGCCTGCTCCGAGACCTGCTTCGTAGCTGACCCGCGCCGGACGGCGCGCGACTCGTGGCGCGCCTAACGAGGTTCGGGGAGCGACGTATCCGGCATCGCCACGGTGAGCAGAAACGTCGCGCCGTCGCGCGACGTCGCCGAGTGACGCACCCGCGCCCCGAGCGCGAGAAGCCGCCCGGGCGCAACGTCGTGCACCGCGCCGTCGACCTGAAACTGCACCGTCCCGCGCAGTGGCTGTACGGAGATCGGCCCCGCCGACGCGTGCTCGGGCAGGCTCCCACCCGGCGCGAGGGTGATCAGCGTCAGCCGCAACGGCCCACTCTTGTGCAGGGTCCGGGCCGTGTGGTGGCCTGGCTCCAGCTCTCCCATTTCGCCTGTTTCGGCGGCCAGGTCGAAGACCATGGCCGCTCCGTCCAGTTCTCGCTCGAGCGATGACAATGGGACCTCCGGTGTATGGCTGTCGGTGCCGATCCTACCCCGACTCTCACAGCGCGGCCCGCGTTCTGCCGGCACGCTGCCCCGATCAGGTGTCTGCCTGAATCCGTGTGAACTCGATACTAACGCGATGCTAGCTCCATCTCACATGGCAGTTTTCGTCGCCAACGCTGCAGTCCTGCCGACTGAAGGCAAATGCTCAGACGTCAACGATTGCCTTCGGCGAAGCTGATCGTGCGCTCCAGCAGACACGAGATCGTCATGGGTCCGATACCGCCCGGGACCGGTGCGAGCGCCCCCAGGTGCGCTGCACCCTCGACCAAGTCGATATCGCCGCGCCCGCCCGCATTGAAGTAGCCCACGTCGATCGCCACCGCGTCTGGCGCCAGCTGCAAGGCGCGCACGAACCCAGGCCGGCCAACGGCGACGATCACCAGCGAAGCCTGCGCGAGCCGAGGATCTGCGAGCGCCTCGGCCTGCGACAGGAGCGGCGGAATCAGCGCGCCCCGCCGCATGAACGCCACACGGAACATCTCGGAAAAATCGCTCGGCCCGGCGATTACTACGCCTCCGAGTCCGGTCACCGTCACACCGAAAGCGTCCACGAGTGCCAGCGCCGCGCTCACCGTGACAGGAGGAAGCGCGGCGGCGTCAGTCGAGAACCGCAGCACTCGCGCCGGCGACATCACGTCCACGTCGAGATGCTCAGGGATCGCCTGCTCGATCGACGCGGCCCACGACGCGTCAGGATAGGGGAACTGCACGAAGAGCCCGTCGAGCCGGGGATCCGCCGCCAACGCGGCGCAGCGGGCCAACGCCTCGTGGAGTGACGCAGTCGCCGGGACAACCTCGAGCGCCACGTCAACGCCCGCCGCCGCGCCGGCCCGCTGCTTCCCCGCGACGTGCGGTGCGACACCAGTGCCATCGCCGAAGGCCAAGATCCCGAGTCGCGGCGCACGACTTCGCACCGCCCGCACGGCATCGGCCCGCGCGCGCAGCGCGGGCAGTCGCCGCGCCGCGAGTGCTCGTCCATCGAGCAGAAGCATGCTCAGTGCTCGCGCACGATCGTCGCGAGCAGACAGAAGCGCTCGTCTCCCGCGCGCATGCCGTGCAGCTCACCCGGTGCAAACGTCGCGACCACCCCTGGTTTGGCCTCGCTCTCGCCGTCACCGCCCGAGATCACACCGCGCCCGCTGAGCACGGTGAGCAACACCGTCATTTCGCTCACGTGGGGCGCGACCTGTTGCCCCGGCTCGAGGCGAAAGACCACCAGCCGCACACTCGGCTCGTCGTGCACTGTGGCAGTCGCCGGTCGCGTCGGATTCGCCGCCACCGCATCGCGGGCGGCTGCGTGAGCGTCGAGCAGCTTCATGCCAAACGACCGATGGCCTGCTCGAGCGCCTCGATCAGCGCGCGCTCGTCGGCCCCGTCCTCCAGGGCGGCGACATGCACCGAGCGTTGAGCGCCGCAACAACTGTCGATTCCGAAGGCGTTGAAGACCGCCATCGTCACGGGATGTCGAGCCATGAGGTCGTCGACCTTGCTCGTGCGCGGATCGAAAAGGGTGCGGGCGGTCATCGTGTAGCCTCCGAGTTTGTCAAGTATGATGTCTTGATTAATCAATCATCGCAAGACATGCTTCGCCGCCTTTCTGGCCTACACACGGCTCAGATGAAGTACGCAGTCGGGAGCCAGATTATCAAGGTATATCCCTTGACAATAGTAGCTCGCTTCGTCATTCTCCCGTCGCGTCCGCGGTGATCACCTGCCGCGCGCTGGTCTTTGCTCGATCCGAGATGAGGATGGCCGTGGCCTCTGAAGCTTTAGCGGCGCCGATCGCGCGCCCGCTTACCGTGGCAAAGAATCGGGTGGACGAGCGGTTCGATACCGACGCGTCGCTCACGCGCCTCGTATATGCCTACCTCGCTACGTCGGCCGTCTGGCTCCTCGTCGGGACGCTGATCGGGTCGTACCTGGCGCTCAAGTTCGTCTGGCCCGACCTCGGAGTCGCGGCGGGATTGTCGTTCGGCAGGCTTCGGCCGATTCACGTCAACACCGTCTTCTGGGGCTTCGCCTCCCCGGGGATGCTGGGACTCGCGCTCTGGGTGGTGCCGCGCACCTGCCGCTCGCCGCTGGCGAGCCCCCGTCTCGCCTGGATTGCTCTTGTCCTGATGAACCTCTCGGTGACGGCGGGAGCGTTGCAGCTGGGATTCGGGATCACCAATGGGGCCGGCGAGTTTCGCGAGTTCACCTGGCCGGTCATGGCCCTCTTCGCCAGCGCGCTGATCCTGCTGGCGGTCACGCTCTATCGCACCATCGCCCGCCGAGCGACCGCGGAGATCTACATCTCCAACTGGTACATCCTGGCGGCGCTATTGTGGACGATCGTGCTGGTGGCGATTGCGTATGTCCCGTGGATTCAGGGCGGGCTCGCTGACACCGTCGTGCAGGGCTACTACATGCACCAGGGAGTTGGGATGTGGTTTACGCCGATGTCGCTCGGCCTGACCTACTACTTCCTCCCCAAGCTGCTCAACAAGCCGATCTACTCGTATTCGCTCGGCGTCCTCGCCTTCTGGACGCAGCTGCTCTTCTACACGATGATCGGCGCGCATCACTTCGTCTTCAGCGCCACGCCGTGGCTCCTGCAGACGGTGGCGATCATCTTCAGCGTTGGCATGCTGGTGCCGGTGGTCGCCGGGACGGGGAATTTCCTGCTGACGATCCGGGGAAGCACGCGGAGCTTCGCCCGCAGCTACTCGCTCCCGTTCATCATGGTCGGCGTGCTCCTCTATTTCGTCGGGTCCATGCAGGGGACCTTCGAGGCGCTGCGCTCGCTCAACCAGCTCTGGCACTTCACCGACGTCACCGTCGGGCACGCGCACCTCACGATGTACGGCTTCGTGGCCTTCCTGCTGTGGGGCGGCGTATACGCGCTGGTCCCGCGTCTCAGCGGGCGCGAGCCGTCGCACGGCGCCATCGGGCTGCACTTCTGGCTGTCGGTCGTTGGTCTGTCGATTTATGTCGGTGCCCTCTCCATCGGCGGAACGTTGCGCGGGCTCAGCTGGATCTCGGGTGCGCCGTTCATCGAGTCGGTGACGCTGATGGTCCCGTTCTGGCTGGCTCGCGCGGTGGGCGGGTCGCTGATGCTGGCCGCGCACTTCGTCTTTGCCTGGAACCTCTGGCAGATGCGTCCAACGGCGCGCCTGGCGGCGCACGCCGCCCGACCCGAGCGCGCGTTGGAGGCGAGCGTCGCATGAAGTTCGACTTCCACGAGAATCACCGCCTGCTGTTCGGCACGGTCGTCGGCGGCTTCATCGTGCTGAGCGGCGTAGTCGCGGTTGCGCCGGCCGTCTGGCTCCAGCACTCGGCGACACCAACGCCAGGGTCTCGCGCGCTGACCGATCTCGAACGAAGCGGGCTTGACGTCTATCTCTCCGAGGGATGTGTCTACTGCCACACGCAGCAGGTTCGTCCGCTCACGCAGGATACGACTCGTTATGGTCGGGCCTCGGTCGCGGGGGACTACGCGCGTCTCGTTCCGCGCGGGGTCTTTCGCCCCACGCCCCGCGTGCTCGGCACGGAGCGCACGGGTCCCGATCTGACCAACATCGCCGAACGGCAACCCAGCTCGACGTGGCACTACATCCATCTGTACCAACCACGCGCCGTCGTCCCCGGGTCGATCATGCCATCGTTCCCCTGGCTGTTTGCCGAGAGCGAACGGGCGGGCGCCGGTGACTCCGGCATCACGGTTCCCTCCCCATACGGTCCCTCGAACGGAGTCGTCGTCCCCACGGAGCGGGGTCGGGCTCTCGTGGCGTACTTGCTGGCGCTGCAAAGCGCGAATCCGCCAGCTGCATCGCTGCCATCCGTCGCTTCTCCGACCGCAGGTTCGTCGGCCGCTCCCCTCACGGTTGCGGGCGCCACCACGGCCCCCGGTACAGTCGCCGACGCCGGCCGCGGGGAGCGCATCTACTCGGGTCACTGCGCGGCGTGTCATCAGGCCAGCGGAAGCGGGCTTGCGGGGGCCTTCCCGCCGCTGGCCGCTGACCCGGTGGTCACGGCGGCCGACGCGGGGCGCCACATCGAGATCGTCCTGTTCGGCGCCAGCGGGAGCACCATTGGCGGGGTGCACTACGGGAGCCCGATGCCGGCGTGGGGGGCGCTGCTGTCGGACGACGAGGTAGCCGCGGTCATCAACCACGAACGCAGTAGCTGGGGCAACCAGGCACCGCTGGTTACCTCCGCCGATGTCGCCGCTGTGCGCGCACGGGGAGTCGGTAATGCCAGGTGAATCGCACTCAAACTCCCCGCAGCGCTCGGGCCACATCGACCCACGAGTCGAGGTCTTCCTCGACGGCGAGTCGCAACCGTTCGCGACGCACGTTCCGCCCGCACGTTTCGAACTCGACACGACCCGCGTCGAGGACGGTGTGCATACCCTGCGATTCGTCGCGCACGACCGGTCCGGGCACCGGGGCATGCGCGAGGTGACGTTTACGGTGCGCAATGGACCGGGGATCGCGATCGATGGCGTACATGACGGGGACGTGGTGGACGGTCGGCTCGCACTGATGGTCAACGCCTACGGCGCCGGCTACGAGGAGCATTGGGAGCCGGCACGCGCCGAGACGCCGGCGCCGATCCCCACCGCGACATGGGTGCTGCTGCTCGTCGTTGGAGCGTGGTCGATGTACTACCTGCTGCGCAACTGGTCGCCAGGTGGCGCGGCCGCGTCAGTGGAAGGGACGGCGCATCACGCGGTGCCGCCGGTGACCGGACTGTTCGAGGGGCTGGTTGTCGCGGGAGCAGTGGCGCTGGTCATCGTCGTCTTCGCTGCCGGTATCTGGTACTTCATTCGCCCCGGTGAACAGCGAGCGGACCATATCAAGCGACGTATCCTCGAGTGAGCATTCAGGTGCAGCCGCTAGCCAAACCTCCTGAGTAAATGCACATGCCCACTGCCCAGCTGACGTCGAGCCACCGTGTCCTGATCGATGCGCTCAAGCGGCGAGGACGTGCCAGCGTTCCGCAACTCGCGGAGGAGCTGTCGCTCAACATCGAGACGATCCGTGATCACCTCAAGTCGCTGGTCGCACGCGATCTGGTACGTCGGGAGGAGCAGCCGCGCGGCGACGCGACGGCACGGAGCGGTCCGGGGCGCCCCGAGATCCTCTACTCCCTCACCGATGCCGCTGAGGTGCTCTTTCCCAGGCGGGAGGGCGATGTCCTGCGAGAGCTGGGGGCCTATCTCGTGCATCACGACCAGGAAGTACTCCTCACCGACTTCTTCGACGAGTACATCGAGCGACGCCGCGCCGTCGCCTCGGCGCGAGTGGCACATCTCGAGGGACGGGCGAGGGTCGAGGAGGTGGCGCGTATCTTCGCCGAGTTTGGCTTCATGCCCGTGCTCGAGGACGACGATGACACGCCGCGCATTCGACTGTGCCACTGCCCGCTGCGCGAACTGGTTGACGCGACGCGTATCCCCTGCCGCGCAGAGATCGGGTTTCTCGCCGAACTACTTGGCGAGAGGCTGACACGGGTCGCGTACATCCCGGCCGGCGACGACAGTTGTTCGTACGAGGCCGCGAGGCGGTGATGCTCACCGAAGACATGGTACGCGAGGTGCTGGCTCAGGTGGCGTATCCAGGGCTGCGACGTGACATCGTCGCCCTGGGGCTCGTCCGCTCGGTCGCGGTGCGGAACGACAGGGTGCACGTGTCGCTCACGCTCTCGACCGAACGTGAGGACGTGCCGGGACTGCTGCGCGCCGCGATCGCCGAGCGGCTCGCGCGGGCCGGCGCGATACGCACCGAGATCCAGCTTCTTACTCCGCAGCGCAAGCCGGTCGAACGCGACCCATGGGCCCGTCAGGGGCGCCTTCCCGGCGCCCGACGGATCGTCGCGGTGGGGGCCGGCAAGGGAGGTGTAGGTAAGAGCACGGTGGCGGTCAATCTTGCGCTCGCACTGCGCGCGGATGGTCTCAACGTGGGCATGCTGGATGCGGACATCTACGGGCCGTCGGTGCCAGTGCTGCTCGGCTTGGAGGACGGCGCCTTTCGCGCGCGCATGACCCCGGAGAAGCAGATCATCCCACTGGAGGCCCACGGCCTGTCGGTGGTCTCCTTCGGATTTTTCCTCGGCGCCGAGTCCCCGGCCGTCTGGCGCGGTCCCATGGTGGGGAAGGCGGTCACCCAGTTCTCCCGCGGCGTGGTATGGCCCGGGCTCGACGTGCTGGTCGTCGACCTCCCGCCGGGCACTGGCGACGTGCCGCTATCGCTGGCGCAATCGGTCGTGGTGGATGGGGCGATCGTCGTGACTACTCCGCAGCGTCTCGCGGCGCTCGAAGCGGCCAAGGCTGTGGAGATGTTCCGCACACTCGACGTACCAGTGCTGGGAATCGTGGAGAACATGAGCCACGCGACCTGCGGATGCGGACGTCGATCACATCCGTTCGGGCGCGGCGGTGCGGCCGAGTTGGAGCGCACAATTGCGGTTCCGCTCCTGGCGCAGCTCCCGTTCGATGATCGCATCGTGGCCGACGGCGACCGCGGCGCCCCGACGATCGTGGAGACGCCGCACTCGGACGTGGCCGCCGCCGTGCGGGCGCTGGCCATTCGCGTGCGCGCCGCGTTGCGGCTGGAGCCGGATGCATCGAGTGAGGTCGCGTGAACGGGCCGCCACTGCGTCTTCCGGGCGAGCACTTCATCGCCGCGCTGTGCTTCCTGCTCACGGGAGCGATCGGCGTCGTCTGGATCGCTCCGGCGCTGGCCGCAGGCGGTTATCCATTGCCGCGCGTCGTCGGCGTGGCGCACCTGTTCACCCTGGGGTGGCTCACCACGTCCATCATGGGGGCGCTGTATCAGTTCCTCCCGGTCGCACTCGGAGAGGCCATCGCCTCGGAGCGTGTGGCACACCTCACCTTGGCATTGTACGTGCCCGGCGTCTCGGTGTTCGTCTTCGGCCTGACGCGGGGTGTACCACGGCTCGTCGTTCCCGGAGCAGTCGCGTTAGGCGTGGGCCTGCTGCTCTTCCTGGCCAATCTCACGGTCACGCTCCATCGCGCGCAGCAACGCGATGTCACCTGGTGGGCGCTGGCCGGAGCGGCGGCCTTCCTGGGAGTCACCGTGGTGCTCGGAGTGACACTCGCCGTCAATACGCAGGCCGGCTTCCTCGGCGAGGTGCGCCCGCTTGCAGTGTCGACGCACCTGCACGTGGCGCTGGTTGGCTGGGTACTGCTGGTGATGGTGGGAGTCTCGCATCGCCTGCTCCCGATGTTCCTCCTGAGCCACGGCGCCCCCGACCACTTGGCCAGGGTCGCGGTGGCGTGCATCGCGACCGGTGCGGCGATGCTCTCTCTCCTGCACCATATCCCGGTCGTTGGGCGGGAGGTGCCAGCGTTCGGAATTGCGGCGGGACTGCTCGCGTACTTGTGGCAGGCGCGCCAATTCTATCGCCACCGACATCGCCCCGCGCTCGATCCTGGTTTGCGCCTGACGGCAGCAGCGTTGCTGCTCCTTGCGCTCGGCGTTCCGTTCGCTGCGGTGATACTGACGCGCGATGTCCTGCCGCACGTGCGTACCGCTTACGCGATGCTGCTCATCCTGGCCTGCTCACTGTTCATCGCCGCGCACTACTACAAGATCGTCCCCTTCCTAGTGTGGAACCGATACTTCGGCCCGCTCGCCGGAACGCGTCCGCTGCCGCGGGTGGCCGACCTGTATTCGTCGCACGTTGCGACCGGTGTCGCCTCGCTGCTTGTGCTGGGCGCCATCACGCTGACCCTGTCGGTCGCCGCCCGCGCCGTAGACGGTGTGCATGCGGGCGCCCTGATCTTCGCCGCCGGCGTCGCGGTCGAAGCCGGACAGATGGTTGGCATCGCGCGGAGGCGGCCGTGAGCGCATCGACGTCTCCCACTGCGTCGCTCACGACGCCGCATCCGGCCCAGCACCCTGCACCTGTAGCTGCGCCATCCGAAGCGATCGTGCGCGATGCGCTGCGCACCGTGATCGATCCCGAGATCGGGCTCGACATCGTGACCATCGGCCTTGTGTACGATGTCGAGGTGGCCCGTGGCACCGCCCGCGTCACCTTCACCCTCACGACGCGCGGCTGCCCAATGCAGGCGCACATCACCAACGGCGTCATGCAGGCCGCATTGCTCGTCCCTGGCATCACCCACGTCGAACCGATTCTCGTCTGGGATCCGGCATGGCATCCCGGCATGATCAAGGAGGGAGCATGGTGAACAGCACGCTGGATCCGCTGGTGGATTCGTTCCCGCTGGCGCTTCAGGTGGTGGACCCGGCAGGGATCGTGGAGGCCGACGTACGCGACGCGCTGCGCGCGGGACACGAGCCGTTCGCGCACATCATGGCGGCCCGTCGCGCGCTGCCAGAGGGCGGAACGCTCGTGGTGCGCGCGATCTTCGAGCCGGCACCCCTGTACACCGTCATGGCGCGCGAGGGATTCGCGCATCATAGCGAGTCACTCGCGCCTGACGATTGGCGGGTCTGGTTCTATCGCGACGTGACGGTACTCGACGTGCGCGACATGGACCCGCCGGAGCCGTTGGTGCACACGTTGGCTGCGTTGCAGCTGCTCGACGAGGGTCATGTTCTGGTGCAGATCAATGCGCGTGTGCCGCACTTCCTTCTCCCCACGCTCGCTGAGCAGGGATTCACCCACGAGATCCGCGACGTGTCGCCGGGTCGCGTGCATGTGTACATCCGGCGATCGTCGCCGGCAGCCACGACTCACTTTTCAACTTAGGCAGGTTTGACCATGTCCGACGCGCAAACGCTCGACGTACGAGTGATTCCGCCTCGCGAGAAGCACCCCACGATCTTCAGCACGTTCGACGCGCTCCAACCCGGAGCGTCGTTCATTCTGGTGAACGACCACGACCCGAAGCCACTGCGCTACCAGTTCGAAGCCGAACGACAGGGGCACTACACCTGGCAGTACCTCGAGCAGGGTCCGTCGGTCTGGCGGGTGACCATCGGTCGAGTGTAAAACGGCCCCCGCGTCGATGACGTATCGTCGATCAACGGAGCAGAAGGCAGACTGTCCGCGTGGCGACGGCGAAGTAGCGTCGGAGTCCATCGGTTGGCCCTATATCGAACGTTGCCGCTCGCCGTCGAGCTTGTCGACGCCGGACGCTGGCGTTGCCCTCGCCAGCGGCAAGCGGCCTGCGGCCGCGCTCGGTGGACGGATCTCCGCCGGGAGTGACGTCAGACGGCGCGGGACATTGAGTCTCTGGATCCCGACGCGCACGCGCGAAGGTGCCGTCCCGCCGTACGAAACGCGGCGGGACGGCAGCGCCAGGCCAGGGATCGATGGAACGTCCCGTACGCCCCAGCGAGGACATGGCCCTTGAGCCGCAGGAGGCAACATGCAGTATGCGTTTAGTGTCGGCGATCACGTGACCTGGAATTCCGAGGGCGGACGCGTCGGCGGCACCATCATCAGGGTGCATCGCAAGAATGTCGAGTTCAAGGGATACACACATCATGCGAGTGCAGAGGAGCCGCAATACGAGATCAAGAGCGACAAGACCGACCACATCGCCATGCACAAGGGCGCAGCGCTGACAAAGACGAAATGAGTCGGGATGTCGGGAATGACCGCGCGGGGAGAGAGCCCATCGTATTCACCGTTGGCCATTCGACTCGCTCACTCGCGGACTTCATTGCCTTGTTGAAAGGCCAGTCGGTGACGTGGCTCGTCGACGTGCGAACCGTGCCACGATCTCGCCATAACCCGCAGTTCAATCTCGATACCCTCCCGGCGGCGCTCGCCTCGGCGGGAATCGGCTACGAGCACGTGTCCGGCCTGGGAGGTTTCCGCCCAGCGCAACAGGGTTCGCAGAACGCGGGGTGGCGCAACCTGTCGTTTCGCGGGTACGCCGATTACATGCAGACCTCAGAGTTCGCGGCATCCCTTGAAACACTGATCGCGGCGGCCAGGCTCCAGCGCGTTGCGCTCATGTGTGCAGAGGCCGTACCATGGCGGTGCCATCGCTCATTGATCGCCGATGCATTGACGGTGCACGGCCTACACGTGGAAGAGATCATCAGTGCATCGCGTACCCAGGTACACGCCTTGACTTCGTTTGCCAGAGTCAACGGCACGGTGGTGACCTATCCACCGGAGCAAGGAGGCGCGAAGGAAAGTGTTTGATGCCAGGGTAGCTCGCCCCGGCAGCCTCAAGCGCGGGCGCCCACGCGGGCCCACCGTGCGAGCCGCCGCGATCGGTCGCCTCGTCGGAGGGTCGTGATCAGTGCATTCCCTCGTTAGGCGCTACATCAAGACCGCGATCGTCTTTCTCGCCACCGGCCTGCTCATAGGTGCATGGATGATCGTGCGGCGTGAGTTGTACCACCAGTTCTCATCGCCGTACCAGACGAGCGCGCACACCCACGCCATCCTCGTCGGCTTCGTGATGTCGATGATCCTCGGGGTGGCGCTCTGGCTCTTCCCACGTCCGGAGAAGACCGATACGCGCTACCGCCCCGCGCTCGCCAACGCCGCATACTGGCTCCTCACGGTTGGAACAGTGAGTCGCGTCGCGGGCGAGCTCGTGCGTTCGCTTGCACAGGCACCGTGGCTCGCCTGGGCGATCGTCGGCGGCGGACTGCTGCAGATCGGCGCGCTCCTCCTGTTCTTCTACACGATGTGGCCTCGCATTCGAGCGGTCGGGAGCCAGATACGCGAAGCGAAGGGGGAGAAGTTCTGACCGGAAAACTTTCGGACCCGTACATCGGGCTCCGCGCCCTGTAGGCATTGCCGTACCACATCGGCAACGGGATGCGATTGGGAGCAGATCATCGGCGCAGATGTCCGTGAAGCGCGCAGCCCAGGAGCGGTCAGCCTGACTGGACTTACCTCGGCACGTTGATAACTTACCTTTGTCCACATTCGCATGATTCGCTCACGTGTCGCCCTGCGCTGATGCTTTCGTCTTGCCGTAGCCACTGCGATGTGCCTTCGCTCTCGACCCGCGCTGTCATCAGCCGCGTCGAGGAGTTGGTGTGCGCGTGGACGGGCCGGTCGGCGATGCTGGGCGTGACGGAGACCCCCTTGTCGCGATTCGCAACCGCAGGAGCGCACAGGACGCGTGTTTCCGCGATGCGCCTCTCCCTCCCCCGCGCCGAGCGCCGTTCCTGGTCGGAGCGACACCTGCGCGGGGAGACTCCACGGTGGCACCGCAGGGTGAGTCAGAAGAGCGCGCTACAACGCGACTAGCCTGACCCAACCATGGCCTCGTCGGTGACGTTCTTGTCGCCGACGGTTCGCCCCCCCTGCGCACTGCCGCGGGGGGGGCGACGCGCATGGTGCGGGTAACCACTTCGGATTCCCGCGCATCCCACAGCGAGCGGAGGGATTCACGTGTACTCGCAACTTCAGGCGTTGCAGCTGCGGCGGCGCCCGCAGACGGGCTACGCCCTTACAGACGGCATCTCCACGGTCGGTTGGATCCGATCAGGCATCGTCGGACTGGGTGGCTATCCCACCCGCATAGATGCGTACTTCGCCGCCGAGGCGGCTGCGACGTTCCTCAAGACCTGGTCGCGCACGCGTGAGAAGCGCGTACCTGTGCCGTTTGCGCATCCGGTACCGATTGCGGAACGCGTGCGACTCGACGGCCGCGTCGTCGCGCGTATCGCGTCGCCCGACGATACCGCACGCCACGACGTGGAGGGATTCGGTTTCGAGATCGCCGTCCCCAAGTCCTCCTGGCCATCAGTGATGCTTGAAATCGCCCAGCACGTCCGGGTGGCGACGGCGGAGTGGCGACGTAATTCAACGGTAGGGCGTACGCCAGTCGGGGCCGCATGATGGCGCTTGCTGCTCCACGCCCATCTGCGAAGTGACGAGCTGGCGAGCGCGGCCGCATTTTCGCGCGTCGAGGTAGTACGGCAACGTTCGCCTATACGCGGCGCACGCGACGTCCGCACGACTTTCACTGATATCCACAGGAGTCGACCCATGCGACAAACGATCCACAGCCACACTTCCCCCCACTCCCCCCAAGCGGGAGTACCTCCGCCACCGCTCGACATCGAGCTCGTCGACGCCGGGCGGACGGTAGGATGGATCGCCGATGCCCGCATCGGCTTTCGCGGATTCGCCAGTGACACGGAAGCGGTGCATGCCGCATGGGTCGCCTGGCGAGAACTCGAGCGTCGCGCTGCGCGCAGGTTCGGCGTGCGCCCCGTTCCCGTGGATGCCGAGCCCCTCTCGATCCGGCGATCCCACAACGGGGAAACGATTCTCGCCGGCAGTCGGCCGATCGGGATCCTGCTGCGTCCCGGGGCGGACGCGCGCACAGGGCGAGACGCTTTCGCCTTCGAACTCCAGCTTCCCGCATCGACCGGAGAACTCGCTCTCCGCGCGAAGGCCTACGTGATCTATCGGGGACTTCGAAAGTCGGGCGTCCGCTGGGCGCTGTGGCGCCCGGTAGTCACGCCCCCGCCGGCAACGATCACCGAGACATCGTCTGCGCGCGCCAGTTTGGAACGTTCCCCCATCGCCGAAGCGGTAGCTGCTGTAGCAACAACCGACCCCGCAACCGTGCGACGTATCGACGACGCCGCCGCTCCAACGACGGGAAGCCTGCCGGAGGTGTTGACGCTCCGCGCACGCGTGACCTTCACCGCGATCGCGGTCGTCGCCGGATTGGCGTTGCTCGTGATGGTGTCGCCGATCCTGATCGCGCCACTCGCGCTGGTCCTGCTCTCACCCGTTCTCGCCGTCCGACTACTCGTTCGTCTCGACAAGCGCAATGCCCGCAGGATCGCGCTCGCCGAGGCCGGGTCCGTCGGGCGGCACGCCGCGCTCTACCTCGACGT
>CAZWVG010000062.1:0-24220 GCA_964637355.1 uncultured Gemmatimonadaceae bacterium | reverse complement strand
AGCCTCGTGCTCGATCGTCCAGACGATCTCGTCGAACGGGCGCCTCCCCACGTTGAGCGAGTCGATCTCGCGCGCGAAGATCATTGCCCCGTCCGGACGCGCCTGCCCCGAGGCGAGCTGCGCGCCGACACGCCACATGTAGGGACGCATGCTGATCTGACCGCCGCGCACCGAGCGCTCCATCACTTCGGCGTACGTCGAGCACGGCTCCCCGCGCTCTCGTAGCTCGGCGATGCGCTTCTCGATCGTGGCGATCTCCGTGGAGGTGAGCGCCGAGGCGGTGCACCCTTCGCAGGGCGTCACCGGAGCCGGCGCGGTGGTCACGTCGGGCGCGGCGCTCGTCCGGCCAGTCGCGGGAGAGGCCGGGCGCTCGCGAACGATGGGTGACGATCCACTCGTCAGGCGCGTGTTCGTCACGCCATGCATGCAGGCGAGTGGCGATACCACCATCGCGGCGATCGATGTCGCGCGTGCCAGCCGAAGCAGGGATGCAGCAGGTGCCGACGTGCGAGTCATGCGCGCGCGCCTCACGTCACGAGAGTCGATGCCGCGGGAACTCGCCTTGCTCCACACGGGCAATGCAGCCATCGGTCATCTCCCACGCAGTCGCCCGTCGCGTCGGCGCACGGCGCCGGCCGGACGGAGGAGACGTGGTGAGATGTGGTGCAGCGAGCGCGCGGTCCACGGAACGGAATCCGTGAACCGCGCGCCGAAGTTGCAGCTGTCAGTAGCCGCCGCGACGTCCACCACCGCCGCCGCCGCCGCCACCACCGCCGCCGCGCGAGCCGCTCCCAGGCGTCCCGCCGCCGAGTCGCAGCACGTTCTCCGCGGCCGGGCCCTTCTGTCCCTGCACCACGTCGAACTCCACGCTCTCGCCTTCGTCGAGCGACTTGAACCCGCTTCCCTGGATCGCCGAGTGGTGCACGAACAGGTCCTTGCTTCCATCCTCAGGGGTGATGAAGCCGAATCCCTTCGCGTCGTTGAACCACTTTACTGTTCCCTTCGTTCGCATGTGCCCTGCTCCGTCCGTGTGCCAAGTGTGTGTGAGAGATCGGCCGGTCGATCACCCAACGGAATAATGGGGCTTTCCGTCGCACCTGTCACCGCTCAACAGGACGGGAGACGCAAGAAGTTGGTTGCAGCGAGCTCAGCGTAGCGCGTCGTAACGCGTAGCCGCCGGTCAATCAGAATCCACCCGCGCTGTTCCGTGCTGCAGGACGCGGGGCAGGTGCCGCGCCGCCTGGCCGTGGTTTGGCCGACCGCTGGCCGCACCCTTCGACCGCCCCCTTTCGCCTCCCCGCCACGCGTGGGCGAGTGACACTTGCGGCCTAGGTCCCCCGACCATAAGTCAGCTGCCGTCCCGTCCCGCCCATCTTTGGAGCCTCCATGTCCAGTCGCGCCTTTCACTTCCGCCGGGCGCTGCCCGGCTTTCTCCTCCTCGCCTTGGCGCTACCGGCCGGCGCGCAGAACGCCGGCGACTCCACCGCTCGCCGCACCGCCCCCGAGACCGAGCTCCCGCTCATCCCCACGCGTCCGCTCAACTTCACGACGGACGAAGGGACCTGGATGTCGCTCGACCTGTCCCCCGACGGGAAGACCATCGTCTTCGACCTCCTGGGCGACCTCTATACGATTCCGGCGACCGGCGGAACGGCCACGCGGATTACGAGTGGCTCCGGCTTCGACGGGCAGCCGCGCTTCTCGCCCGACGGAAAGTCGATCGTCTTCGTGAGCGACCGGTCGGGGAGCGAGAACCTCTATTTGATCTCGCCCGACGGGAAGAACCTGCGCCCTATCACCCGCGGCGCGAACATGGCCTACATCTCCCCCGACTGGACGCCGGACGGGCAATACATCGTCGTCTCGCGCACCAACGACCTCTGGTTGTACCACAAGGACGGAGGGAGCGGGTTGCGCCTAACGGGACAGCCGTCGGGTGCTGCTGGCGGTGGCGGCGGACCGGGGGGCGGCAACGGTCCCTCGAACTTCATGGGGGCGTCGGTCTCCCCCGACGGTCGCTACATCTACTCTGCAGCACGCGTCGGCCCCGCTGGCTACAACCAGATGATGGGATCGACGCAGATCGTGATGTACGATCGCGAGAGCGGACGCGTGGCGCGTCGCACCCTGAACCTGGGCAATGGCGTCAGGCCGGCGGTGAGCCCCGACGGGAAGTGGCTCGCCTACGGCTCGCGGCAGATGGCCGTGACCGGGCTCAAGCTTCGCGAGCTGGGATCGGGGGACGAACGGTGGCTCGCCCACGACATCCAGCGCGACGACATCGAGTCGCGTGGCTCGCGCGACCTGCTGCCGGGCTACTCGTGGACGCCGGATTCCAAGGCGTTGATCATCTCGCATCACGGGAAGATCTGGAACGTCGACGCGGCGACCGGGCGGCAGACGCAGATCCCGTTCACCGCAACGGTCGACCAGATGCTGGGCGAGTTGGTGCGCTTCGAGTATCCGGTGAACGACTCGGTGCTCACGGTGCGCCAGATTCGCGGGGCGCGCCCGTCGCCCGACGGGAAGCGCCTCGTCTTCTCGGCGCTCGACCGGTTGTGGATCATGGACCTCCCCAACGGGACGCCGAAGCGCCTGACGACGGCAAACGAGGGAGAGCATTCGCCGGTCTGGTCGCCCGACGGGCGCTACATCGCGTACGTGTCGTGGACCGAGGAGGGGGGCGACATCTGGCGCATCGCGGCGCAAGGCGGACGTCCCGAGAAGCTGACGACGCAGACGGCGTTCTACGATGACATCATGTACTCGCCGACGGGGTCGCGGATCGTGGCGGCGCGCGCGCCGCGCACCGAGCGGGCGATCGTGAACGACGAGATCAACCCGAAGCTGGTGATCACCGACCTGGTCTGGCTCCCGGCGACGGGCGGGGCGGCCACGTTCATCACCGGGATTACCAACGCCGGGCGCCCGCACTTCACCAGCGACACGACGCGCGTCTGGATCTACGAAGCGGGGGACGGGCTCGTCTCGATGCGCTGGGACGGAACCGATCGCAAGGAGCACGTGAAGCTCACCGGGTACCAGGCACCGGGGGACGGGCCTAACGCGCGCCCGCGTGAGGCGCAGGAGATGCAGGTCTCGCCCGATGGCAATCGCGTCCTCGCCCTGGTCGACAACAAGCTCTTCGTCGTCCCGCTCCCGATGACCGGTGGCACCACGCCGACGATCTCGATCAACCAGGCCAACGGCGGCGCCGTTCCCTTCCGCCGGCTGTCGCGCATCGGTGGTGACTTCATCGGGTGGCAGGGCGACTCGCGCGGCGTCTTCTACTCGTTAGGGCGCTCGTACTTCTCCTACGATCTCCAGCGCGCCGATTCGCTCGCCGCCGACTCGGCCGCCAAGGCGCCGCAGCGTCCGGCGGGTGGTGGTGGTGGCGGAGGTGGTGGAGCGGGCGGCGGCGCGTCGACGGTCGCCAACAAGCCGGTCTACGAGGCGTCGCGCATCGACGTGACGATCACCACGCCCAAGGATCGCCCGTCGGGAACGGTCGTGCTGCGCGGGGCGCGCATCATCACGATGAAGGGGGACGAAGTGATCCCGAGCGGCGATGTCGTCGTGACCGGGAATCGCATCGCCGCGGTCGGGGCGACGGGGAGCGTGACGGTGCCGTCTGGGGCGCGCGTCATCGACGTGGCTGGGAAGACGATCATGCCTGGCCTGGTCGACGTGCACGCGCACATGTGGCCGCAGTGGGGGGTGCATTCGCCGCAACCCTACATGTACACAGCGAACCTCGCCTACGGCGTGACGACGACGCGCGATCCGCAGACCTCGACATCGGACGTGATCTCGTACGGCGACGCCGTCGATGCCGGACAGATCATCGGCCCGCGCATCTACACGACGGGCCCCGGGATCTTCGTCTGGGACAACGTCTCCAGCGCGCCCGATGCGCAGGAGGTGATGAAGCGCTACTCCGAGTTCTACCTCACGGAGACGATCAAGCAGTACATGGCGGGCGATCGACGTCAGCGGCAATGGATCGTGATGGCGGCCAAGGACCAGCACATCACGCCGACGCTCGAGGGAGGGCTCGACTTCAAGAAGAACATGACCGAGGCGATGGACGGCTACGACGGGATCGAGCACACGCTCCCCATCGCCCCGATGTACAAGGATGCCGTGCAGCTCTTCGCCAGGAGCGGGACGACCTGGACCCCGACGCTCCTCGTACAGTACGGCGGGCCGTGGGCGGAGAACTGGTGGTACGAGCATTACGACATCCTGAGCGATCCCAAGCTCACCCACTTCACGCCGTTCTCCGAACTCGAGCGCCGAGGCCTGCGCCGCCCGCAGTGGTTCCGCGACAGCGAGTACTCGTTCAAGCTCTTCGCCGAGCAGGCGAAGAAGGTCGTGGAGGCCGGCGGACGCGTGGGGCTCGGCGGACACGGCCAGCTGCAAGGGCTCGGCGTGCACTGGGAGCTGTGGAACATCGCCAGCGGCGGGATGAAGCCGATGGACGCGCTGCGCGTCGCGACGATCTTCGGCGCCGAGTCGATCGGACTGCAGAAGGAGATCGGCACGGTGGAAGGCGGGAAGCTCGCCGATCTTCTGGTCCTCGACGCGAATCCGCTCGACGACATCAAGAACACCAACACGATCCGCTACGTGATGAAGAACGGGCGGGTGTACGAGGGGAACACCTTGAACGAGATCTGGCCGCGGCAGCGGGCGTTGCCGAAGCAGTGGTGGATGACGAACGATGCGCTGCCGGTCATGGAGGGGCGGTAGTCTGGCCGACGGCGAGCGCTTCTGACTTTCCGAAGAGCTTGGAACGCAGAGGACGCGGAGATCGCGGAGTACGCGGAGGAGAATCGTAATGCGCTCCAATCCTCTGCGACCTCCGCGGTCTCCGCGCACTCTGCGTCAAAGATCTTTTCACCACAGAGGTCACGGAGGACACAGAGGTACAAGATCGTTCTCCGTGACCTCTGTGACCTCTGTGACCTCTGTGACCTCTGTGGCAAAGTGTTCTTGAACGAGATTGAACCGCAGAGTCCGCGGAGTTCGCGGAGTGGTGAAGTGCACCACGACGCTCCTCCGCGTACTCCGCGGACTCTGCGGTTAATTGTCTTTGGGCCAGCCAGATGACCCGACTTTCACTCATGCTCTGCTTGGCGCTGGCGCTCGGCGCTACGGACACGTATCCGCGCCAGCCGATCGACGTCGAGCACTATCGCTTCGCCTTGCAGCTCGCGGACAGCACCGATCGCATACGAGGGGTAGCGACGGTGCGGCTTCGCGTGCTGCCGCCGGGGATCTCGACCGTCGCTCTCGATCTCGGCGGTACGCAGACCGACAAGAACGGAAAAGGAATGACGGTGCGGGGCGTGACGGTGGAAGGGAAGACGGCGACGTTCCAGCATGCGAACGACCGCCTCACGATCACGCTCGACAACAAGCGGAACGCTGGCGACGAGATCGAGCTCGTCGTGACGTACGACGGCATCCCTGCCGCCGGACTCCAGATCAAGCCCACACCCCACGGCGACCGCGCCTTCTTCTCCGACAACTGGCCCGACAAGGCGCGCCAGTGGCTCCCGGTCATCGACCATATCGGCGACAAGGCGACCATGGAGATGGATGTCACGGCGCCGGCGCACTATCAGGTGATCTCGAACGGCGCGCGCGTGGAGGAGACCGACCTGCCTAACGGCGAGCGCCGCACGGTGTGGCGCGAGTCGGTCCCGATCGCGCCGTGGCTCTACGTACTGGGGGCAGCGGAGTTCGCGGTGCAGCACCTCGACGGGTATCGCGGGATCCCGATCGAGACGTGGGTCCTGTCCCCCGATCGCGACGCCGGCTTTCATGACTTCGCCGTTCCCACGCGCGACGTGCTGGCATTCTACAACGAGTGGATCGGCCCGTACTCGTACGAGAAGCTGGCCAACGTGCAGTCCAACTCGGTGAGCGGCGGGATGGAGGCGGCGTCGGCGATCTTCTACAGCGCGTCGAGTGTCACGGGGAAGCGCGATCGCCGCTGGCGGAACGTGGTGATCCACGAGATCGCCCATCAATGGTTCGGGAACGCCGTCACCGAGCGCGACTGGGACGACGTCTGGCTGAGCGAAGGCTTCGCGACGTACTTCACGCTCCTCTACATCGAGCATGCCTACGGTCGCGATGAGTTCGTCGCCGGGCTCCGCGACTCGCGCAAGGCGGTCGTCGACTTCGATGCCAAGTCTCCCGACTACCGCGTCGTCCACGACCAGCTCGCCGACATGTCCAAGGTCACGACGGCGATGACGTACCAGAAGGGGAGCTGGCTCCTCCACATGTTGCGCGCCACGATGGGAGACGACGCCTTCTGGGCAGGGATTCGCGACTACTATCGCACGCACCGTGACGCGAACGCGTCGACGACCGAGTTTCGCGAAGCGATGGAGCGTGCGGCGGGGCGCGACCTGCAGCAGTTCTTTGCCCAGTGGCTCTATCGCGGCGGGATTCCGCACGTCGAGGGAACGTGGAGGTGGGACGCGGCCGGCAAGCGCGTCATAGTCGACCTCCGGCAGGTGCAACCCGGTGAGCCGTTCGTCTTTCCACTCGAGGTGGGCGTCGAATTGCCAGGAGGCACCGCGCGCGTCGAGCGTGGCGAGATGACCGGTCGCACGCTGCAGCTCGCGTTCGATGCAGCGCAGGAACCGACGCGCGTCGTGCTCGATCCCAACGTGTGGCTGCTGCACACCGGCACGCTGGAGCGTCGGTGAGATGAGGCCATGTACGCGCGGGAGCTCGTACGGCCGCAGCGCGGTTGGCGCGCTCGCCTCCGTGGTACTCTCTTCACTGACGCTCTCCCTCGGCGCCAACGCGCAGGCGAAGGATTCGACGCCGCACTCCGACGTCCGCCAGATCCTCTCCTTTCAGTTCCTCCCGGGACGTGCGGACAGCGCCTTCAGAATCTATGAACGCGTCTTGGTCCCCGCGTATCGCGACGATGCAGCGATGCTCCGATTCCGCGGGTATCGCGAAGCCGAGAGTCCAGAGCCGCTCGACTTGATGCTCGTGAGTCACTTCGATGGCATGGCCGGCATGGACGCCTCCAACCGTGCGCTGCGCCAACTCTCGGCGGCCGGTCGCCCGGTCTTCGCCTGGTACGGCACGCTCAGCGAGCTCGCGCAGGCCCATCGCGACGAGTTCGCCGAGATGCTACCGGAGCTGGGCGACGTGGCAGATGCCGCGAGCGACACGAGCGGCGGGTTGGTCGTGGTTGAGCGGGTGCGCGTTCTCCCCACGGAGCGACCACTGTACGAGCACTTCATTCGGACGCACGTGCGCTCGGTCGAGCGACGCACGGAGCGCGATGCCCCGCTGGTGCGCTGGTCGGAAACGGGGCGACTGCTCGTCAGTGACGGATGGGACTACATACGCTTTGTGGGCGTCGCGTCGTTGGGCGATTGGCAGCGCTACCGCGAGGCGCTCAAGAAGAGCCGCGCGTGGAGTGCGATAGACCAACTCGTCGTGGCCAGGAAGACGACCATCGTTCGTCAGGCGCCAGCGCTCTCGGTGCGCTGAAGCCTACCGATCCTCCCCGACCGTCTGCGAGAACAGCTCGGGCTTGAGCGGCAATCGCCGCGCGCGCACGCCCGTGAGCGTGAAGAGCGCGTTCGACACCGCGGCCGCGATCGGCGGGACGCCGGGTTCGCCCACACCGCCCGGCTCCTCGTGACTCGGGACGACGAAGACGTCCACCTCGGGCATCTCGTCCATCCGCAGCATGCGATAGTTGTTGAAGTTCCCCTGCTTGACGCGCCCCTTCTCGATCGTGATCTCGCCATAGAGCGCCGCCGATAGCCCGGCGACGACCGAACCCGACATCTGCGCCGCGACGATGCGCGGGTGGATGATCTGCCCGCAGTCGGCGACCAGCGTGACCTTGTGGATGCGGATGCGCCCGCGCTCGAGCGAGACTTCGGCCACCTCGGCGACACGCCCGCCGCGGTCGTTGAGGAGCGCGACGCCGCGTGCGTGGCCGGCCGGCACGGCGCCCCCCCACTTCGCTCGTTCGGCGGCGACTGTGAGGACGTGATGCATGCGCGGATCGTTGGCCAGCAGCTCGAGACGGAACTCGACCGGATCGCGCTTCGCGTGCGCGGCCAATTCGTCGATGAAGGACTCGAAGATGAAGGTGTTCTGCGAGGGACCCACCGAGCGCCAGTAGCCGACCGGCACCTCGTTGGCGGCCTTGCAGTACTCCACGTGGTAGTTGGGGATCGTATACGGCGTATCGGCGATGGCGGCGACGGCGTTGCTGTCGATCCCGTTGCGCCCCCCGCTGATTGGCTGCGCGGCGACTCGCACGCGCGCTGCGACGAGTTTGCCGTCGGCGCTCAGTCCACCGCTGAGGCGCACGTGGGCGGCGGGGCGATAGAAGTCGTGCTGCATGTCTTCCTCGCGCGTCCACACGACCTGTACCGGCCCGCCCATCGCCTTCGACGTCTCGAGCGCATCCTGCACGAAGTCGGTGCTCGAGCGGCGCCCCCACCCGCAGCCGAGGAGCTGCACGTGCACGACGCTCTTGTCGAGCGGGACGCCGGCGAAGCGGGCAGCCGCCTGCTGCACTCCCTGCGGGTTCTGCGTGGGCGCCCACACCTCGACGCGATCGCTGCGCACGTCGGCAGTGCAGTTCATCGGCTCCATGGTGGCGTGCGCGAGATACGGCGCCTCGTAGGTGGCGTCGAGCTTCGCGCTCGCCCTGGCCATCGCCGCGTCTACATCGCCCGTGCGTGCCGCCTCGATTCCCGGCGCGTCGGCGAGCGCCGAGAGTGACTTGAAGATCTCGTCGCTGCTGGCGGTGAAGCCGTCGTTCTCGTAGGTGATCTCGAGCGCGCGTGCGCCCTGGAAGGCGGCCCACGTGTGGTCGGCGACCACGGCGATACCCGTCGTCAGCTGCACCACGTCGCGCACGCCGGAAACGGCGCGCGCCTTCGTCGCGTCGAACGACTTCACCTTGCTCCCGAAGACCGGCGGATGCACGACGGTCGCGAAACGCATTCCCGGCGGGCGCGCATCGATGCCATAGTGCGCGCGCCCCGTCACCTTGTCCGGAACGTCCAGCTGCAACGGCGACGTCCCGATGATCGAGAAGGCGTCGGGCTTCTTGAGCGTCGGGTCCTGGGGGACGGGGATCGTCGATGCGCGTTCGGCCAGCTCGCCGTAGCTCGCCGATCGCTTGCTGGCGTCGTGATGCACCCGGCCGCGCTCCGTGCGCAGCGACGACGAGCTCACGCTCCAAAGCGCCGCTGCCGCACCGATGAGCATTTCTCGCCCCGCCGCCCCCGCCTTCCGCAGCGGATCCCACGAGCCGTTGCGCACGCTCGTGCTCCCCACGGTCATCATGCGCCCGAAGCGATCGGGGTGCGCGTCGGCCTGCACGATGCGCACGTTCGACCAGTCGGCGTCCAGCTCGTCGGCGACGACCATCGGGAGCGCGGTGCGCACGCCCTGTCCCATGTCGGACCGGGCGACGGTGATGGTGATGGTGCCGTCGGGATCGATCTTGACGAATGCGTTAGGCGCGAACGCTCCCGCGTCGTCGGCGTTCGATCCGCGCCCGGCGCCGAGCGCGCCGACTTCGGGAGCGTACACGATGAGCAGCAGACCGCCTCCGGCCACGGCGCCGGCCTTGAGGAAGGCGCGCCTGTCCATGGGACGAGTGGATGTCATGGCTCAACCCTCCTTGGCGGCGCGGTGGATCGCCGCGCGGATGCGGTCGTACGTACCACAGCGACAGATATTCCCCGCCATCGCTCCATCGATGTCGGCATCGCTCGGCGCGCCATTCTTCGCGAGGAGCGCTGCGGCCGACATGATTTGTCCCGACTGGCAGTAGCCGCATTGCGGGACGTCTTCGGCGATCCACGCCTTCTGCAGCGGATGGTCACCCGCGCCGGACAGTCCCTCGATCGTCGTCACGGCGCGCGTTCCCACCTGTGACACGCGCGTCGCGCAGGAGCGCACCGGTGCGCCGTCGAGATGCACGGTGCACGCGCCGCACTGCGAAATCCCGCAGCCGAACTTGGTCCCCGTGAGGTTGAGGATGTCGCGGAGGACCCAAAGGAGTCTCGTGTCGGCATCGACGTCGACCTGACGCGTCGTACCGTTGACCTGGATCGAATAGAGAGGCATGGCGACGTGGGAGCGGGTGACGTGGACCGGTCCACCGTTCCAATGTGTCCCCCGGTCCCGATCGTGACAATGCGCGCAGCGATCGCCCGTCGCCGCGACGGGATCCGCGCTGCATGATCGTGCAGCGAGCTGTGCCGAGCATGCGTACTATACGGTTCCACCGAACATCCCCATCGAACGTCGCTCTCCTCGCCCCCCCGCGAGCCGTTGTCTGACTCGACCACAGGAGGAACCGATGATCAATCGACGCGCGTGGCTCCGCTCCGCCGCCGGCACGGGTGCCGCGCTGGCGTTGGCTCCGCGACTGCTCGAGGCGCTTCAGCAGGGATCGATCGTCACGAAGGCCATTCCCGCCACCGGTGAGATGCTCCCCGTCATCGGACTGGGAAGCTCGGCCACCTTCGCCTCCGTCGCGCGCAGCGAGGAGATCTCGGCGCTCAAGGAAGTCTTTCGTGCGATGGCCGATCGCGGGGCCACGCTGTTCGACACCGCACCGGGGTACGGCGCGTCGGAACAGGTCGCGGGCGAGATCGTCAACGAGCTCGGTGTCGCTGACAAATTCTTCTGGGCGACGAAGCTCAACGTGGCGGGGCGTGGCGGCGGGAGCGCCGATGTGGCCGCCGCACGGGCGCAACTCGAGCGCTCGTTCGCCATCCTCAAGCGTCCGAAGATCGACCTCATCCAGGTGCACAACCTCGGCGACGTCGCCACGCAGCTCCCCATCCTGCAGCAGCTCAAGAAGGAGGGGCGCATTCGCTACGTCGGGGTGACGACAACATTTCCGCAGCAGTACGGGGAACTCGTGGAGCACATGCGCAACGAGCCGCTCGACTTCATCGGCACCGACTACGCCGCCGACAATCGCGATGTGGAAGAGGTGATCCTCCCGCTCGCACGCGAGCGGAAGATCGCGGTGCTGGCCTACGCGCCATTCGGGCGTACTGCGCTCTTCCGCCGAGTGGGGGATCGCCCGGTTCCCGAGTGGGCCGCCGAGTTCGACGCGAAGACGTGGGCACAGGTCTTCCTCAAGTTCGTCGTTTCACACCCCGCCATTACCGCTACGACCCCGGCCACGAGCCAGGCGCGGCACATGCTCGACAACATTGCCGGCGGCGTGGGACGCCTGCCTGACGAGGCGATGCGGAAGCGCATCAGCGACTTCGTCGACCAGCTCCCGCCGCCACCGCAGCGCAGTCGCTGATAGGAACACCACCGTCGTTCCCGCTGTCCCATCACTCACCCTGGAATACACATGTCAGGTTCGGGCGGTTTGTCGGTCCGGTTGCGGAATGCGGTGGGGGCGCGCGAAGGAGAAGGGGCCGTCATGCTTTGGTCGACGGCGTACTACTTCCTCGTCATGTGCGCGTACTATGTCATTCGTCCGATCCGCGATGACATCGGGGCGGCGAGCGGGGCGGAAGACCTGAAGTGGCTCTTCACCGGGACGTTGGCGGGGATGCTGCTCGCCCACCCGCTGTACACCGCAGTCGTGTCACGCATGACGCGGCGCTCGTTCATCTCGTGGGCGTACCGCTTCTTCATCCTCAACCTCGTCGTCTTCTTCTTCGTCTTTCGAACCGCCGATCCCAAGCAGGCGCTCTGGGCGTCGTACACCTTCTTCATTTGGACGAGCGTCTTCAATCTGTTCGTGGTCTCCGTGTTCTGGTCGCTGATCACGGATGTATTTCGTCCCGGCCAGGGGAAGCGGCTTTTTGGCTTTGTCGCTGTAGGGGGGACGCTCGGAGCGATGCTGGGAGCGACGATCACGACGACGCTGATCAAAGTGCTCGGGCCCGTGAACCTGATGCTCGTCTCGGCGCTGATCATCGAGCTCGCGGTGCAAGCGTCGCGGATTCTGGATCGCCATGAAGCGGCGATGCGCGCCGCCGCGGCGGCTGAAGGGGAGCCCGAGGGCGCGGCGGGGGGGCGCGACGCTTCCAAGGAAGTGATCGGCGGAGGCGTCCTCGATGGGATCAAGCACGTTTTCTCGTCGCCGTACCTCTTCGGGATCGCGTCGCTGATCATGTTCTACACGATCTCGTCGACCTTCCTCTACTTCCAGCAGGCCGACATCGTCGCGCGCGTCTTCAAGGACAGTCCCGCCGATCGAACGCGGGTCTTCGGCGCGATGGACATCGCGGTGAACGGACTCACGCTACTCGCCCAGCTGTTCCTCACCGGGCGGGTGATGAAGTGGCTCGGGGTAGGGTTCGCGCTCGCCTTCCTCCCGTTGCTCACTTTGATCGGCTTCGGTGCGTTAGGTGCGGCGCCGGTCCTCTGGGTCATCGTCTGCTTCCAGGTGGCGCGGCGGGCGGGGAACTTTGCCATCCAGCGTCCGGCGCGCGAGGCGCTGTTCACGGTCCTCCCGCGTACCGACAAGTACAAGGCGAAGAATTTCAGCGACACCTTCGTCTATCGCGTCGGCGACCAGGTCGGGGCGTGGGCGTACGCCGGGATGGCGGTCTTCGGGCTCGGGGCCTCGGGGCTCGCCTTCACCATGGTGCCGTTCTCGGCACTTTGGCTGGTGCTCACGGTGTGGCTGGGGCGACGGTACGTCCTGCTGGAGCGGGGGGGCGCGGCGCCGCGGTAGCGCCGGTGCACGAGGTGGCGGTTCCCCGATGCGCGGGGGCGAACCGCGGGTAGTTTATCCGCGAGCCGCCGTACGTTCGTGGACCCGTCACCTCACCGCCCATGACCCACCCCTCGCCACGCGTCCAGCGATTCCGTCAGCTGCACGAGAGCGGATGCTTCCTCATCCCCAATCCTTGGGATCTGGGAAGCGCACGCGTGCTGGCGGCGTTAGGCTTTCCCGCGCTGGCCACCACCAGCTCGGGCTTCGCCTGGACGCTCGGGCGTCGCGACAACCATGTCACGGTCGAGGAGGCGCTCGGGCACTTCGATTCGATCGCCCGCGGCGTCGATGTCCCGGTGAATGCCGACTTCGAAGGGGCCTTCGCCACCGACCCCGCATTCGTCGAGACGCACGTCGCCGCGGCGACGACCACGGGGATCGCCGGGCTCTCGGTGGAAGACTCGACCGGCGACGCGACGGACCCGCTCTTCGACTTCACACTTGCTGTCGACCGCATCCGTGCCGCTCGTCAGGCGATCGATCACAGCGAGACTGGGATCCTGCTGACCGGGCGCTCCGAAGGCTTCATCGTGGGGCGCCCCGACCTGCACGAGACGATACGCCGCCTCACTGCCTACGCCGACGCGGGTGCCGACTGCTTGTACGCTCCCGGGCTGCGCGCGGTGAGCGATATCGCCGAGGTGGTGCGCGCGGTGGCGCCCAAGCCGGTGAACGCGCTGGTGTATGCCGACTTTGCGACTGTTGCGGAGCTGGCGGCGGTCGGCGTGCGGCGCATCAGCGTCGGCGGCGCGCTCGCGCGGACTGCGTGGACCGGCTTCGTCGCGGCGGCGAAGGAGATCGCCGAGCATGGGACGTTCGGTCGGCTTGGGCAGGCGATGCCGACGCGTGAGATCGAGTCGTTCTTTGATGGGTGATTGTAGAGAGCGTACCAGGCTGTAGAAACGACCTATAAACCGCGGAGTCCGCGGAGTCCGCGGAGAGCATTGTCGAGCGGTTCGGCACGTCTCCGCTTTGAATTCTCGTCGGTCTCCCTCCGCGATCTCCGCGGACTCTGCGGTTCAAAATCATCTTGCAGTCATTGCGCCTACCGAAAAGGCATGGAACACAGAGGACACTGAGGTCACAGAGGTCACAGAGGTTGAAGGACGTTGCTTCTGTTACTCCAAATTGCGCGCGTTTTCGCCTCTCTCTCTGCGGTTCCTCCGTGACCTCTGTGACCTCCGTGACCTCTGTGACAAAAGGGTTCGTCTCGCTCCCAAGGCACCACCATCGAAGCCGCCCATCAAACCTCGATCCCCGCGTGAATGCCTAACGCCGAGTCCTCCATGAATCGCATCCGTCGAGTCGTTGTGCTGGCACTCATAGCCTCTCTGGGCGTCGCGTCGTCGGCGAACGCGCAGGGGACCGCGCAGCCACCGTATCCGCGCCCCAAGGGGATGTACGAGGTGGAGGTCGAGCGCTCGCTCATGATCCCGATGCGCGACGGCGTGAAGCTGGCGACCGATGTCTATCGCCCCAAGGGGGTGACCGGCGCGCTGCCGACGATCCTCATTCGACTCCCCTACAACAAGTCTGCCTATCGAGGCGCGACGGTGCCGGCCGACTTCTTCGCATCGCACGGTTACGCGGTGGTGGTGCAGGACGTGCGCGGGAAGTTCGCGTCGGAGGGAGAGTTCCACGTCTACCAGGGCGACATGACCGACTGGACCGACGTGTTCAACTGGATCGGCGGGCAGTCGTGGTCGACGGGCAACATCGGGACGTACGGCTGCTCGTACCTCGGCGAGGGACAGATCATCGCCGCGCAGCAGCGGCATCCCAGGCATATCGCCGCGATCCCGCAGGCGGCGGGGGGCAACATCGGGCGTGTGGGGCGCCGGCGTGAGTTCTGGGGATCGGTCGAAGGAGGTGCGTTCTCCATCTCGATCAACTTCGGCTGGATGCCGGTCTTCGCGTCGGTCGACAAGGGCGCACGAGCGATGCCGAATGTCGATCTCGCGTCGTTCTTCAAGACGCTCCCGGTGATCGACATGCCCGATCGCGCCGGTTCACCGACGTGGGACTGGAAGAACTTCCTCGAACGCTCGCCCGACGATCCGTGGTGGGACGCGCAGGGATACTTCGCGCCGAACGACAGCGTGACGGTGGCAGCGCTGCACGTCTCCTCATGGTTCGACATGGCGCAGGAGGCGCTCGAGATCGCCGGACTGTTCAAGGCCAACGCCCTCAACGATCGCGCCCGCAACGGGCAGTACGCGATCATCTCCCCAACGGTGCATTGCGCCTCGGAGAGTGCGTCGAGCGAGACGATGGTCGGGGCCCTCCCGGTCGGCGACGCGCGCCTGCACTACTGGGAGACGTACCTCAAGTGGTTCGATCGCTGGCTTCGCGGGAACGAGCGCGCACTCGACGGAATGCCGCACTTCCAGTACTACGTCATCGGGCGCAACGAGTGGCGGAGTTCCGACACCTGGCCGGTGCGCGGGATGAAGGAGGTGCCGTACTACCTCAGGAGTGCCGGCGGGGCGAACTCGGCGGCGGGGAACGGTCGGCTCAGCCTCGCGCCGCCGACGCGCGAGCGCGCCGACACCTTCACCTACGACCCCGACAATCCCGTCCCGTCGCGCGGCGGCTCGATCTGCTGCACCGGGAACCCCAAGGACCAGCCGGGCTCGTACGACAACACCGACATCGAGACGCGCCCCGACGTGCTCGTCTACACCGGCGATGCGCTCACCGAAGGGCTCGAGCTCACCGGACCCATGCGCGCCGTGCTCTACCTGAGTTCGGACGCGAAGGACACCGACGTCACGGTGAAGCTCCTCGACGTCTTCCCCGACGGGAGAGCGATGAACATGCAGGAAGGAATCACCCGCGTGCGCTATCGCGAAGGGTTCGATCGTCCGCGCTTCATGGAGAAGGGGAAGGTGGTCGAGGTTCCGGTCGACCTGCACGCGACGTCGTGGTTCCTCCCGGCGGGGCATCGCCTGCGGGTGGAAGTGTCGTCGTCCGACTTCCCGCGCTTCGACCGCAACCTCAACACCGGTGGCAACAACTACGACGAGGTGACGTGGAAGGTCGCGAAGAACGCCATCCACCATGCGACCCCTCATCTGTCGCGCCTCATCCTCCCGGTGGTGCGGTAGCGGTCGCTCCTCACCCGAAGGAGTGAGGGGCGCTGGGCCCTGAAGCGGGCGCGTACTGCACGCGCCCGCTTGTCATTGCTCGTTATGCCTGACGAGGCCGCAGAAATTGCACCTGCGGCTGCGACGCGCGTCACTGACGCGCGCCGTGCATCCGCGCATCCTTCTCCCACGACTGCAAGGCGGGGCGTGCGTACATCCGGTCCCACCGCCCCCTCCGGCCGTGCCCGGCGCTACGCGACGCGTCCGCCGGTGGCCGATACACCTCATGATGAAGCGGAGGAGAAGGACATGATCTTCAGGCTCAGCGCATGGCTCGCTGCCGGCGCCCTCATCTCGACCGCCGCCGCCGGCACTTGGCGCGCGGATATCGAACCGACCGGTGGCTCCACCGTGAAAGGGATGGCCACCGTCGAAGCGGCCGACTCCATGACGGCCAAGGCACACATCTCGATCTCGGGCGCGAAGGAAGGCGATGTCCTTCCGTGGCACGTGCACTCCGGAACGTGCGACAACGCCGGTCCGCCGATCGGGACGGCGTCTGCTTACCAGCCGTTGACAGTTGGAGCAGATGGCAATGCGATGGGCGACGCGACGATGAGCGTCGTGCCGTCCGACTCGGCGAGCTACGTCGTGAACGTGCACCGCTCGGCGAGCGACATGTCGGTCATCGCCTGCGGGCTCCTCAAGAACGGCCAGACCACGACGCCGCAGTAACGACATTCAGTCGCGGCGTTCGCCGGCTGCGTCAGCCGGCATTCTCCTGAATGCGCGCCTTGACCAACTTGCGCACGAGGGAGACGGGAAGGGGGCGGTCCGCGGCGAAGCGGATCGTCCCCTTGCTCGTGTCGTACCCTTCCAGGTCGTCGGCAAAATCGCCGACGGTGCGCGCACTCATGAGGTAGAACGCGCAGTGGCGTGCGGTCGCACCGTAGCCGACCAGCATCCCATTCAGCCTGAACGCCGGAATGCCGTAGGAGATGCACTCCTCCGCCTTGGGCGCCGCGCCCTTGATCGTCGCGCGTAACTTCTCGAGCGCGGCGCGCTTGTCGTCGGGAAGGGCGGCGAGGTAGGACGATACGGTCTTGGTTGTGGCGGGCATGGAAGAGCGGACGGGGGACGGGAGACGGGAGACGGGAGTTCGGTGCGCACAAGGCTGGGTTGGACGTGCGGGGGGCGTCAAGGATCGCGGGACGCGCGTGGGGCAGCGTGCTTCTCCCGCTTGCTCGATCGCTTGGCGCGCAACAAGCTTGCGCGCATGACATCACCCCGCGATTCGGCCACGCTTCTCCGACGCGCCACTGAGGCGATCGATGCGGGAGAAGACGCGCGCGCCTCGGCGGCGCTCAACGAGCTGCTGCAGCGCGAGCCCGATCACGCCGAGGGACTCTGGCAGATGGGGCGCTACCATGCGCTCAAGGAGGCGTACGCCGAGGGGGCGGTACACTTTCGGCGTGCCGTCGAGCGCGATCCCTCGCTGAGCCATGTGATCTTCCGGATCGGGCCGCACCGCATCACCCTGCGCGACGTGCCCGGGTCGGGGATGCCGGCGCTCGTGCTCGAGGAGTTCGGCCAGGGGATGTACGGATTGCGCGACCGCCGCTTTGCAGCTGGCGACGTCGTGGTCGACGTCGGCGCACACATCGGTGCGGTCTCCATCGTCGTCGCCAAGCTCAACCCGCTTGCCCGCGTGGTCGCCTACGAGCCCTCCTCCAGCAATTACGCGCGGTTGCAGGAGAACCTCGCCGCGAACCAGGTCACCCATGTCGAAGCGGTGCAGGCGGCGGTCGCGGGCGAACGCGGGACACTCGAGTTGATGTGGTCCGAGGTGCAGACGGCCGGCGCGAGCGCCATGCTGCCGGAGTCGGGGAAGCAGGCGCTCGAGGGGCAGGGGTGGAAGCGCGAGGCGGTCCCCTGCGTGACGCTCGACGATGTCTTCGCGCGCCACTCCATCGAGCGCTGCGCCTTTCTCAAGCTCGATTGTGAAGGGGCAGAGTGGGGGATCGCGCGCAACGCCGAGTCGCTCTCGAAGGTCGATGCGCTCGCCCTCGAGTTGCACCTGCCGGCATCGCGCCAGGGCGAAGGCGTGACGGCGTTGCAGCAGGAGTTCGCGGCCCTTCTCTCGCAACGACCGCGCGTCCCCGACACCGTCGTCTCGTCGACCGTCTGGTCGCGGTTCAGTTGACACAACGGGCGCCCTCGCGAGGCGCCCGTTCTGTCATGCATCAGCTCGAGCGAGCGATCAGGGCACGACGCGCGGCTTCCCGATCTGGTACTCCTTCGGCGGGATGTTCCCCTGCAGGTTCGTCACGAAGTAGTCCCACCGGCGGCGCATGATGTAGTTGGAGTCGACGCCGTAGCCGTGTCTCGCGTGCGGGAGCATGATCTGGTCGAAATCCTTCCCCGCCTTCATGAGGGCGTCGGCCACGAGTTCCGTGTTGTACGGCGGCACGTTGTCGTCCATCATCCCGTGGATGAGGAAGAGCTTCCCCTTGAGATTCGCTGCAACCGTCTGGTTGGCCTCGGCGGCGTAGTTGTCGCTCGGGCCGTTCCTGGTGAGGAGCCCCTGGTAGCGCTCGCCCCAGTCATCCTCGTAGTTGCGGTTGTCGTGGTTTCCCGATTCGGCGATACCGACCGAGAAGAAGTCCGGGGCGCGGAACATCGCCGACGCGGTCGCGAAGCCGCCCCCCGAGTGTCCCCAGATCCCGACCTTGTCGATGTCGATGTAGCGGTAGCGCTGGGCTAACTCCTTCATGCCGGCGACCTGGTCGGGGATCGTGTTGTCCCCCATTCGGCCGTAGTAGTAGTCGTGGAACGACTTGGAGCGATCGGGGGTCCCCATCCCGTCGATCTCGACGATCACGAAGCCGAGTTCGGCCAGCGCCTGGTTGTCGCCGCGCGACGGGACGAATGAGCGCGGCCCCACGCTCCCCGACTGCGGGCCGGGATAGATGTGGTTGATGATCGGGTACTTCTTCGTCGTGTCGAGCGTCGACGGGAGGTACATCAGCCCGTAGATGTCGGTCGCGCCATCGCGCGCCTTCATCCGGATCGGCACCGGGGGGCGCCATCCGCTCGCGACGAGGCGCGAGATGTCGGCCTTCTCCAGCGTCTGCACCAACTTTCCGTTGCGGTCGCGCAGGACGGTGACCGGGGGCGAGTCGGGGGTCGAGTAGGTGTCGACGAACCATCGCCCGTCGGGTGCAAGGGAGACGGTGTGGTTCGCGACCTCCGGCGTGAGGAGCGTGAGCCCCTGTCCGTCGAAGCCGATGCGATAGAAGTGATTGAAGTACGGATCGCGCCCGGTCTCGCGCCCGTTGGCGGTGAACCAGATCTGGCGCGCTTTCTCGTCGACGCGCAGCACCCCCGACACGTTGCCATCGCCGGTGGTGATGCGGTTCTTGAGCGTCCCGGTCGTGAGGTCGTAGAGGTAGAGGTGCGTCCAGTTGTCGCGCTCCGACCACCAGATCAACTCGTTGGTTGCGGGAAGCGCGCGGAAGAGGTCCTGCGGGTGCCCGGCGTCGCCGATCTGCGTGGCGCTCTTCTCCTCGAGGACGGTGCGCACCGCGCCGGTGTTGGCGTCGGCGATGCGGAACCAGGCCTGCTTGTGATCGCGCGAGCTGGAGATGAAGGAGAGCTGCTGCGACCCACCGGCCACCCACTGCACGTCGCAGATGTCGAGCCCGCAGGCGATGTGATCGCTCACCGTCGAGCGGTGGGCGTCGGGGGGCATCTGGAGGCGCACGAGCTTGGGAGCGCCGCCGTCGTCGAAGCGCACGATCACCCGCGACACGCGGAAAATCACGCTGTCGCCGGGCATCGGGTACTTCCAGGCGTCCAACTTGGGATTGCCGACGTTGGTGGTGACGAGATACATGTCGCGCACCCCGCGCCCGTCGTGCTGGAAGGTCGCGTACGCCTTCGAGTCCGGCGACCAGGTCCCGACCGGGTTGTCGTTATGCACCCAGCCGGCGTTGTTGGTCGCGTAGCCGAAGTCCTTGATCCCGTCCGTCGTGAGCTGGGTCTCGGCGCCCGTAGCCAGGTCGCGCGACCAGAGGTTGTACTCGCGAATGAAGACCGCCTTCTTCCCATCAGGCGAGACGCTGCTGTTGGGCGGAATCGCCGGTGCGGCGGTCGCCGTGCAGTTGTAGGCGACGAGGTCGCAGCTCAGGCGATTTCCGCCCATGGTCGACGTGAGCGTCTTCCCGTCGGCGGTGAGGTCGAACGACTGGAGCGGGATACGGTCGGCGTCGATCGTTCGTCCGGTCGCCGTGCCTAACGCCGCGGCAAGCTTTGCCTGGTCGAACACCGGCGTACGCGACTTCTTCGCCGGATTCACCAGGTAGAAGGCGCCACCGCCCCCCGGCGTCGTCGCGCGATACCAGAAGCGCCCGTCGTCGAGCCAGGTCGGGCGTCCCGCCGTCCCCGACACCAGCGGGAACGTCGTCTGGCCGAGGAAGCGCTCGGCGCGCGCGTAGTCCTCGACGGTGAACTGATACGGCTTGGGCGCGGCGCCGGATTGCGCGAGCAACGGCGACGACAGCGCGACGGCCGGGAGAACGAGGGCGGCTCGAAGGAAACGCATGGATTGTCGGGGCGGAGAGTCGGTGCGGTCACCCATCGACCGCCCCCGCAATCTACCGCGGGGGCACGGAGGCGCGAGGCGCGGCGGGGCGAGGCGACACGGGAACGAGACACGGTGTCGCTACGCGCGATACGCGAAGGGCGCGAGCAGAGGGTTCCCCTCCGCTCGCGCCCTCCGCCCCCAGGCCTACCGACCGCGCCGCCGCCAGTCTACGGGCGCTTCGGCTTGTCGAAGGTGTCGGTCCCCTTCGTGTCCATCTGCAATGCGTCCTCGTTCACCCAGTACTTAGGGCCGAACGGAACGGCGCGCGGCCAGATCTGGTCGAGCGACATCGCGTCGTAGAGCGTTCCCCCCTTCATCACGAACTTCGCGTCGGCGGTTGCCCGAATGTTGTCGAGCGGGTTGGCATTGAGCACGATCAGGTCGGCGATCTTCCCGACCTCGAGGCTTCCCAGATCCTTGTCGGCGCCGAGGAAGCGGGCGCCGTGCAGCGACGCCACCTCGAGCGCGCCGTGGTTGCCTAACGCCGACGCCCCCATCCACAGCTCCCAGTGCGGCGCCAGTCCGTGGTGCTCTCCATGGCTTCCGAGCGCTCCCCACCCACCCTCGGCGATGATGTCAGCCATCGCCTGGGCGATGAAGGGGAAGGAGTAGTCCGTCGCCGGTCGCAGCATGCGCGTGCGCGTGGGGGGGACGAGCGCGCGCCACGGGAACCAGAGACGCTGCTTGGGATCCTTCCACACGTCGGACTCGCCGAACCAGTACTCGATGCTCCACGCTGCGGGGCCGGCGACGACGAGCGTTGGCGAATACGTCGCTCCCGCCTTGCCGAGGAACTTGGCGCCATCGGAGTACATCGGGACTTCGCTGAAGGCGTGTTCCCACCCCGTCTGCCCGTCCATGATGAAGCCGAGGTCCTCGAAGAAAAAACCGCCCTCCGAGGTGAGGTTCGTGCCGACGGTGCGCGCCGCTTGGGCCGTCCACTGGCGCTGGTCGCGGCGCGGCTGCGCGTACTGCTTGATCCCGGTGGCGCCCCAATCGGCCATCTTGCGCACCATCGCCAGCGCATCGCGCGGGTTGTTGATCTCGTTGGCGCGCGCGGCGTCGCCGGCGGTGATGTTGTCACCGGTGCTGAAGCCGCGCGGCCCGATGATCTCCCCGGCTTCGATCAGCTCCGCCGTCGGGAACATGTTCTGGCTGTACATCGAGACGTCCATCGTCGTCGTGACACCGTACGCCAGGTAGATCGCCTGCTCGAAGTCGTGCCGCGGGCGCATTCCGCGCCACTCGCGGTAGTGGTGCGAATGCATGTCGACCAGGCCGGGGATGATCGTCTTCCCCGCCACGTCGACCACGCGATCCACGCCGGCGGTGCTGCACTCCCCTACACACGCAATGCGACTCCCCTTCACCACGATCGTCCCGTTCTCGATCACCTGGCGCTTGTTGAGCGTGATGATGCGTGCCCCGGTGAGGGCGACGCTCCCCGTGGGGAGGGCGCGCGGCACCGTCAGCTGCAGCTTCAGCGTGTCGGTCTTCCCCGTGCCTACGTGGTGCACGTAGTACGCCGCGCCGCTCGAGTACTCGAGCGTGCTGTCGTTCCGCCAGCGCGGGAAGAGCCCGCCGTCGCGCGTGAGTTGGGTGACGGGGAGTTGCCCGCGGCGCTTCTCCACGCGCTGCGTTGCCGACCCGATCCCGCCCCACACCAGCGGCGAGACGTAGACGTTGTCCCCTTCCTGGAAGGCGACGAAGGCACCGTTAGGCGACGGGATGATCTCGTCGGCGTTGGGGAAGGCGAGGTGGTCGCGCTCATCGGTGCCGTCGAGGCGCACCGATCGGAGGACCGTGCCACCGCCGCCGCGCCCTCCTTCGCCGGCGCGCTCCTCGGGCCAGAAGACGCGTCCTTCAGGGCCGACCGAGGGGCGCGGGAGCTGTCGGCGCGCTTCGCCACCGATCGAGCTCCCCGTCGGGCGGTTGATCATCGCGATCGATCGCCCGGTGTCGCCCGCCGCCGTGGCCATCGCGTCGAAGGCCATGATGTCGAACCAGACGTTGTGCGTCATCGTGCGCCCGCGCGCCGTGGCGCCGTCGCCGCGCGCGACGATTACCTGCTTTCCGTCGGCCGTCCACGTTGGGTCGGTGTAGTCCCCCGGCTCGCGCGAGAGGCGCTGCGGCGTCCCGCCGCTCGACGCCACCTTCCACACGTGCCCGCGCCCGGTGTCGTCCCAGGTGACAAACGAGATGAAGCGACCGTCCGGGCTCCACGCCGGGGCGAATTCCAACGGGGAGAACGAAGATGGCGTCACGCGCTTCGGCGCGCCGCTCGCTCCCTGCTGCACGTACACGCGCCCCACGGCCTGGAACGCGAGGCGGTTCCCGTCTGGGCTCGACGACGGCCAGCGGAAGAACTTCGCGGTCACCGGACCGTCGGAGATCCGGAATTCGTTGCGCGCCATCTGCGACAACGTCCGATGCACGGTGGCGGTGAAGGGGATGGTCGAGACGTTGCGCGTGGCGACGTCCAGACGACGCAGCTTTCCTCCCTGCGTGATGAGGATCGACTTGCCGTCTGCTGTCCACTTGTAGCGCGGAAGGATCCCCACCGTCTTCGACCCGCTCGCCGCCATCGGCTCGATCGGGTCCATCACCAACCGCTCGGCACCGGTGTGCAGGTCGCGGAGCCAGAGCGCGGTGCGCGGACCGAAGCGGTGCCCCTTGAACTCGAGCGTCCCGTCGGGGATCTGGCGGGCGAAGGCGAGCCAGCGACCGTCGGGTGAAATCTCGGGAGCCGCTGCGCCACCGCTGGAGAAACGGCCCGCCGCCGCGCTCCCCGTCTCGCCAGCCGTGATGTCGACGATCTCTCCGCCATCGAACGAGAAGCGTCGCAGCTGCAACGCACCGCCGATCGGGTCACGCCCCTCCACGTCCATCGACACCTGGTAGTAGAGGTATTTCCCGTCCTTCGAGACCGACGGCCACGCTGGCGCGGCGTTGTTGCCACCGCTTCCCGGTGCCACGAGCGGGACGCCGGCGCCGCCATCCTTGTGGTACATCCACAAGCCGCCAACCGGCGCGGGACCGCCGCCGCCGCCGCGCCCGCCCTTCCGCACGACGATGAAGCGACCGTCGGGGGTCCAGGCCGGCTCGAATGCCGTCGCGTTGAGGTCGGTGAAGACGGCGCGCGGATTCGAACCGTCGGCGTTCATGACCCACAGGTTGTACTGCCCCCGGCGGTCGGTGATGAAGGCGATCGTTTGTCCGTCGGGCGAGATGCGCGGCTGGAAGTTGAGCGCGACGCCGCTGTTCTGCGTGAGCACCGTCGCCGTGCCGCCGGCACTCGGCATCCGATAGACATGGCCGAGGAGGTCGAAGACGATCCAGCTCCCATCGGGGGAGAGGTCGGCCGACATCCAGGTCCCTTCGCTCGTGGTGAAGTCGATGTCGCGCGTCGTTCCGCGCGCTGCGGTGACGTCCCAGCGAGACGTGTCGTTCGCGGCCCCTGCGGTGGCGGGGCGCTGCGCGAGGAGTGGTGATGCTACGGCGACGAGCAGCGTCGTCGCGAGGCGACGCGTGGCGGCGAGGGAGCGCATGGCGATTGGGCGAGGGGGGGACGCGCTAGCGGCGGCGCCAGCAGCGCAGCCTCGCACCAACGTTTGGAGCGGCCAGAGTGTTGGCAAGAGCGGGCGGCCCACCGGGGTGCGTTCTCCGCGTTCTCCGCGTTCTCCGCGTTCTCCGCGTTCTCCGCGTTCTCCG
>CAZWVG010000061.1:0-24401 GCA_964637355.1 uncultured Gemmatimonadaceae bacterium | reverse complement strand
TGGGGATCCAGTTCGGCTGGGCGCTCCAGATGGCCAACATGAGCGCGATCTACGAGTACCTCGGCGCCAGCGCCGACCAGATCCCCATGTTGTGGCTGGCGGCGCCGCTCACGGGACTCATCGTGCAACCGATCATCGGGCACATGAGCGACCATACGTGGTCGCCGCGCTTCGGTCGCCGGCGCCCGTATTTCCTGGTGGGGGCGATCCTCGCGTCGACGGCGCTCCTGGTGATGCCGAACTCCTCCACGCTCTGGATGGCGGCAGGATTGCTGTGGATCCTCGACGCCTCGATCAACGTGTCGATGGAGCCGTTCCGCGCCTTCGTGGCCGATCTCCTCCCGCAGCGCGAGCGCACGCGTGGCTTCGCGATGCAGAGCATCTTCATCGGGTTAGGTGCCGTGCTCGCGTCGGCGATGCCGTGGATGCTGACGAACTGGTTCGGGGTGGGAGCGTCGACGCCGGGAACGATCCCGACGACGGTGCGCCTCTCGTTCTACATCGGCGCCGTCGCCTTCATCGGCGCGGTGCTCTACACCGTCCTCACGACGCCAGAGCGCCCGCCCGCCGACCTCGCCGAGTTCGCGCGCCAGAAGGCCGAAGCCACCGGGATCGCGACCGCGACGCGCGAGATCGTGGCGGCGATCAAGGCGATGCCCGAGACGATGCGGCAGCTGGCGGTGGTGCAGATCTGCACCTGGCTCGGGCTCTTCTGCATGTGGCTGTACTTCCCGGTGGCGGTGGCGCGCAACGTCTTCGGTGCCCCCGACGCGACGTCGCCGCTCTACCAGCAGGGCGTCGAGTGGGCCGGCGTCTGCTTCGGCGCGTACTCGGTCGTCTGCTTCGCCTTCTCGTTCCTCCTTCCCACGCTGGCGCGCACGTTCGGTCGGAAGGGGACGCACACGATCTGCCTTCTCTGCGGCGCCGCCGGGCTCCTCTCGGTCTCGGTGATCACCAATCCCAACCTGCTCCTGCTCTCGATGCTTGGGGTGGGGATCGCCTGGGCGAGCATCCTGTCGATGCCCTACTCGATGCTGGCCGGCTCGCTCCCCGAGGGGAAGATCGGAGTGTACATGGGGATCTTCAACTTCTTCATCGTGATCCCCGAGATCGTCGCCTCGTTAGGATTCGGCTGGGTGATGAACCACCTGCTGGACAACAACCGGATGGCGGCGGTGGTGTCGGGGGGAGGGTTCATGGTGCTGGCGGCATTGCTGGTACTTCGGGTGAAGGATGCGGGGGAGGCGGCGGCGTGAGGCGCTTGGACGGGAGACGCGGAACTGCGGACGGGAGACGGGAGACGGGAGACGGGAGATTGTACAGGCGCGTGGCGCGTCGATCGGTGCCCACGTCCCGTACATCCAACCTCCGGCGTCTCCTTCTACGTCCCGTCGGCGTACTCTCGGCGCTCGCGTGCCTAACGGGGACGCTGGCAGCACAGGCTCCGACCGTCACCAAGGTCGAACCGCCGAACTGGTGGGCGAATTCGTCGATCAATCCGGTGCGGGTGATGGTGCGGGGGTCGAACCTTGCCGGCGCGCGATTCGACTGCGGGCGGCTGTCGTGCGCGAACGTGCGGGTGAACGAGCGCGGCTCCTACGCCTTCGTCGACGTCACCATTCCGCGTGACGCGGCTGCAGGGTCGGCGCCGCTCTCGCTGCGCACGGCGAACGGCTCGGCGAGCGTTCCGTTCACCATCACGCCGCGCCTCACCGGGCACGGGCGCTTCCAGGGGTTCGGGAACGAGGACGTGCTCTACCTCCTCATGCCCGACCGCTTCAGCAACGGCGATACGAGCAACGACGATCCCGCCGTCTCCAAGGGGCTGCTCGACCGGAGCAAGGGGCGCTTCTACCACGGCGGCGACCTGGCCGGGGTGCGCGCGCGCCTCCCGTACCTCAAGTCGTTAGGCGTGACCGCGGTCTGGCTCAATCCGGTCTACGACAACAACAACGGGCTCAATCGGAAGGAGACGTACGACAACCTCCCGATCACCGACTACCACGGCTACGGCGCCACCGACTTCTACGCGGTCGACGAACACCTGGGCGACATCTCGGCGTTCACCCAGCTCGTCGACGTCGCGCACGCGCAGGGGATCAAGATCGTCCTCGACATGGTGGCCAACCATGCGGGGCCGTATCACCCGTGGGTCGCCGATCCGCCGACGCCGACCTGGTTTCACGGCACCGAAGCGTCGCACCCCAACAACACCTGGCAGACGTGGACGCTCGCCGATCCGTACAGCACGCCGGCGATGCGCCAGGCGACGCTCGACGGGTGGTTCATCAACATTCTCCCCGACCTCAACCAGGATGACCCTGAGGTCGCGCGCTACATCATCCAGAACACCCTCTGGTGGGTGGGGATGAGCGGGATGGACGGGATCCGGCAGGACACCTGGCCGTATGTCCCGCGAACCTTCTGGCGCGAGTGGATGGCTGCGATCAAGCGCGAGTTTCCGTCGCTGCGCGTCGTTGGAGAAGTCTTCGACGGCGACCCGTCGATGATCGCCTTCTTCGAGGGGGGACGGATGCAGTGGGATGGTGTCGATGACGGCGTCGACATGCTCTTCGACTTCCCGCTCTACTATCCCATCCGCAATGCGTTCGCCAAGGGAGGCTCGATCCGCGAGCTGGCGCAGATGCTCTCCCGCGATCACCTGTATCGCGACCCCGAGAACCTCGTCACCTTCCTCGGACTGCACGACGTGGCGCGCTTCATGAGCGAGCCCGGCGCCACGCCTGAGGGGCTCAAGCTCGCCTTCACCTTCCTCGGCACTGCACGCGGGACGCCGCTCATCTACTACGGCGACGAGATCGCGCTCCCCGGCGGGAATGATCCGGACAACCGGCGCGACTTCCCCGGTGGATGGCGCGAGGATCCGAAGAACGCCTTCGAGGCGAGCGGGCGGAGCGCGGAGCAGCAGGCGGTTTGGCAGCACCTGCAACGCGTGCTGGCGATTCGCGCTGCGCGACAGGAGCTGCGCAGCGGGACGATGGAGCACCTCCTGGTCACCGATCAGGTGTATGTCTACCGTCGCGGCACTACGATCGTCGCGATCAACAACGGGAAGGCGGCGGAGTCGGTCACCATTCCCGTCCCCTCGCTTCCGACGGACGCGTTAGGCCTGTGCGCGGCGGCGCGTTCCGTAGACGGTGGAACGTCGGTCACCATTCCCGCGCGTACGGGGTGCATCTTCTAGGATGGGGATCGAGCATGTCGCGTTGTGGACGCGCGATATCGAGCGGTTGCGCGAATTCTACGCGAAGGCATTCGGTGCGACCGCCAACGCGCGCTACGAGAGCCGCAACACCATCGGCTTCGCGTCGTACTTTCTCGCCTTCCCAAGCGGCGGCGCGCGCCTCGAGCTGATGCAACTCCCCCAGCTCGCACCGTCGGCGCCGCCCCCCGCGCTCGGCTACGCACACATCGCCATCTCGGTGGGATCGCGCGAGGCGGTCGATGCACTCGTCGCGCGACTACGTGCGGAAGGCGTGCCGGTACGGTCGGAGGCGCGCACGACCGGGGATGGGTACTATGAAGCGGTCGTCGAAGACCCAGACGGGAATTGGGTGGAGATTACGGTCTAGAGAAGACGGGAAGACGGGAGGGGACGGGAGACGGGAGACGGGAGACGGGGGTTCTGCTGGCTCCGACTCTGATACTCATTGCTGGGGGTTGTCTGATGCACCCGATGTTTCTTCCTGAGGTCGAGCATGCGCCTTCGAGTGGTGCGTATGGGGAGCGCCTCAAGGCGATGCGGGCGGCGGGGATGCCGGTGCCGCAGATCTGGCATCTCTTCGCCTACAAGCCCGACCGCACCGACTTCCTCGCGCACTTCACGCAGGGGGTCATGCGCGGGCCGTCGCCGCTGGCGCCGGGGCTTCGCGAGCTGATCGCGGCATTCACTTCCAGGCGCAACGACTGTCCCTTTTGAATTGGCTCGCACGCCGCGGTCGCGGCGACGCTGCTGGGCGATCGGGACCTGGTCGACGCGGTTTTAGCGGACTACCGCACCGCACCGATCGACGACCAGTGGAAGGCGCTCTTTGCCTTCATCGAACGGATGAACGCCGAGTCGCACACGTTGCAGCCGGCGGACATCGCGAAGGTGAAGGAGGCCGGGTGGAGTGAGGAGGCGATTTACGACGCGATCACCGTCTGCGCCCTCTTCAACTTCTACAACAAGTGGATCGATGCCACCGGAGTGAGCGACATGCCGGCGGCTTCGTACGCGATGTCGGGGGAGCGCATGGCGGCGCACGGATACGCGAGCACGCCGTCACCGCTCGCGCGCCCGGAGAATCCGCCGGAGCGGGAACCGGAGATCCGCTGACGCAGGCCCGCGTGCGCAACGAACGTCGCGCACGCGGGCCTACAGGCACTCGTCACGGCGCCGACTACTGCGGCCCGGGTTGCTGCGGGAAGGCGATGAACCGCGTGGGAATGTCGCCGGTGAGCGAGGCGAGCCAGGTCACGATCGATTGCACCTGCGCGCTGTCGAGCGACTTGCCGAGCTGATGATACGCCATCAGGCGCACGGCCTCGTTGAGCGAGGCGACCGAACCGTCATGGAAGTACGGCCCTGTTTTCTCGATGTTGCGCAGCGACGGAACCTTGAAGACGAAGAGGTCGGCCGGATTGCGCGTCACGAGGAAGCGCCCGCTGTCGGCTTGCGAGAACCAGGGGTTCACGAGCCCGGCCTTCATGTAGCGATCGCCGCCGACGTACTTCCCCGCGTGACACGTCTGGCACCCGGTGGCGAGGAAGGTCCGTAGCCCCATCCGCTCGTCTGCCGTGAGTGCCGTGCTGTCACCGGTGAGGAAGCGGTCCCAGCGCGATGGGGTTGCCAGTTTGCGTTCGAACGCGCCGATCGCGCGCCCCACGTTGTCGTAGGTGATCGCGTCGCGCTCACCCGGGAAAGCCGCCCGGAACATCGCCACGTACTCCGGCGTGGCGCGCAAGTGTTCGAGGACGCGCGCCGAGTCGGTCATCCCCATCTCGACCGGATTCAGGATCGGCCCCTTCGCCTGCGCCTCGACGTCCTGCGCGCGTCCGTCCCAGAACTGCGCGATCTGTCCCGAGGCGTGATAGACGGTCGGTGCGTTGCGCGTCCCGGCGTGTCCGTCGTGGCCGAGCGAGACCTTGCGCCCGTCGGCGCCCCAACCGTTGAGTGGATGACAACTGTTGCACGAGATGTCGTGGCTGTCGGAGAGGAGCGTCTCGTTGTAGAGCGCGCGTCCGAGCGTCACGATCGGTTCGTCGGGCACCGTGCCAAGACCGGCGATTTGCGTGTCGAGCGGCGCGAACACGGCCAACTCGGCGGAGCGGATCAGCGCGACCTCACCGAGGGCGCTGTCGCTCGTACTCTTGCGTGCGGGCTCTCTCGCGCATGCGGCGATGAGTGCGACCGACATGAACGTCAGACCAACAGCGTGCTTGTGCATATGACCTCCCGCGCATGGGTGCGCCGCCTGCATCGGCGGCGCTGCGTGGCGAAACCGTGCGTCTTTGCGCGGCATTCGGCGCTGCAGCAGGTTGCGACGTCGCACCGTTTCTGTCTGTAGGGCAAGCGACAGAAGCGAAGTCGGCGTTCACCCCTGGGTGCCGAGCGACCGCGCCGACGCGCCGGTATCGATGGATTCGACGAGCGATGCAAGCGGCGCGCGCCTGGGCGTCAGTACCGCTCGGTCGCCGGGTGGAAGGTGCGCCAGGAGTGCCAGAACTCCTGGCTCGCGGCAATCGGCGCCAGAGATCTCGCCGCGCCGAGACCGCCTAACGTGTAGCGCGCCGTTGCCGTCACCAGCGTGTCACCATCGAGGGTGAAGCGGGTCGACGCATCGGGGCGGCGAAAGGCGACGAACGAGGCGTCGTCGGGCGCGATCGCGAGCACGATCGGGATCCCTGCGACCTCGTCGTTGATCACCCGTTCGGCACGCAGGCGATTCCAGTCGTAGGCCTTGGCCTTCCCGTCAGCCGCAATTCCCACCACCCACGACTTCTCCCCCCACGACGCCGAGTCGGTCCCGGTGAGTGCTCGACGGCTCGCGCCCGATTCGTAGGCGTTGTCGATGGGATAATTGCTGGCGTACGCCGGATCGCCCTGCATCACGAGGGACTCCGGATGCAGCGTAAGCCATCGATCGAGCGTGACTTGTCGCGACGGGAGTTCGGCGAGCCTTGCCCCCACGCGTCGACCGGTGACCGCTTCGCCATTCACCTGGCGCCACCAGCTCCCGGTCGTTGCGTCCTCGAACATCGCGTTGAAGTGGTCCATCCCCACGAGACGAAATCGCTCGACCCGTCCGTCGACGACCGGGGAGAAGACGCGCCCGGTTCGACAAACGGTGCAGTACGTCACCATCACCGCTTCGCCCCCCACGATGTCGCGCACCTGGTGATGATAGCCGATGAACTGCAGTGGGTAGGCGCATGCCTCTCCGTTGATCGCCACGCCGACGACGAGTCGGTCGCCCGCGACGCCGTTCGCGCTCGCCGGGCGCAGGTCGAGCGTGCGCGGCTGCCGGAACATCTTGTCGGCCTTCATGCGAAAGTTGAAGGCGTAGGTCGCAGCGGCGAGCACCACGAGGAGCAGGAGGGCGCTCCAGCGCACGATTCCCCCTGCAGCGAACGCCGCGGGGAGTCCCGCCAGCAGCAACGCCCAGCCGATCGCGCGCCAGAGCCATCGCGTCCGGTGGAGTGCGTACGCGACGCCCACGCTCCGCATCCGCTGGCTCCCCGGCATCGGCATGATGAGCCAGACACTGGATATCTCGAGACCCAGTAGGCCCATAGCCCCGATGAAGAAGAGGACGAGAAGACGAGAAGACGAGAAGACGAGAGTTTGGGCGGGCAACAGAGCGGAGGGTGGAGGATCGCGGAATTCTACTTCTTGCAGGGAGGGGATCGTGACCTAGAATAGCCGGGGCAATGAGGCGGGGTCGATCTCGGCCGCTGGTTCACCAGCACCGCACACAGGTCTTTCGACGCACATCAAACGGACACGGGACATGACGCTCAACCGCAAGCTGCGCTATGGGATGGTGGGAGGAGGGCCGGGGGCGTTCATCGGTGCGGTGCACCGCCGCGCGGCGGAACTCGACGGGCTGGCCGAGCTGGTCGCCGGCGCCTTTTCCTCCGACGCGGCGAAGTCGCGCGCGCAGGGGGAGGCGCTGCACCTCGATCCGGCGCGCGTCTACGGGAGCTATGAGGAGATGGCCGCGCGCGAGGCGGAGCGCCCGCTCGGGGACCGCATCGACCTGGTGGTGATCGTCACCCCGAATCACGTGCACTACGCCGCGGCGGTCGCCTTCCTCGAGCGCGGATTCCATGTGATCTGCGACAAGCCGATGACGACGACCTTGAGCGACGCCGAGGCGCTCTGCCGGCTGGTCGAGAAGACCGGGCTCGTCTTCGCGCTCACGCACAACTACTCGGGCTACCCGCTGGTGAAGGAAGCGCGGGCGATGGTCGCGGCAGGAAAAATCGGCGCGGTCCGCAAGATCGTGGTCGAGTACTCGCAGGGGTGGCTCTCGACGCTCCTCGAGGAGAGCGGGCAGAAGCAGGCCGACTGGCGCACCGACCCGGCGCGCGCCGGCGCGGGCGTCCTGGGCGACATCGGCTCTCACGCCGAGCAGTTGGCGCGCTACGTGACCGGGCTGGAGATCGAGAAGCTCGCCGCCGACGTGGGTACGGTGGTCGCGGGGCGGAAGATCGACGACGACGCCAACCTCCTCCTCCGCTTCGAGGGGGGGGCGCGCGGCGTGCTCCACTGCTCGCAGATCGCCCTCGGCGAAGAGAACCGTATTTCGCTCCGCGTCTACGGCTCGACTGGCTCGCTCGAATGGCTGCAGGAGGAGCCCAACTTCCTCACCGTGCGCCACGCCGACGCGCCGATGCAGGTGCTCAAGCCCGGGCACGGCCACCTCAGCGCCGCCGCGCAGAAGGCCACGCGCCTTCCGTCCGGGCACCCCGAGGCCTTCTTCGAGGCCTTCGGGAATCTCTACGGCAATGCGCTCCGCACGATTGCCGCCCGAGTGAGCGGCGCCGACCCCGATCCTGCCGATCTCGATTTCCCGACCGTGCAGGACGGGGCGCGCGGCGTGCACTTCATCGAGACGGCGCTCAAGAGCGGGCGCGAAGGGAGCGCGTGGGTCGACGCGCGGTATGCGCCGCCTGGGGCGGCGCGTTAGGCAATCGCCCGCGCATACGATTGGAAAAACATTTGAACCGCAGAGTACGCGGAGAACGCGGAGAAGGAGTGACGCGCATCCCTGGTGCCGACTCGGTTGATCCGGGGCAGAAGTTCTCTGCGAACTCTGCGAACAGATGCTCTTGATGGTGGCGCGCTGAACAAAAAACTTTTAAACCGCAGAGTACGCGGAGTCCGCGGAGGAGAGTCAACGCGCATCCCTTGTACCGACGCCCTGGAACCGGGGCAGAAGTTCTCTGCGAACTCTGCGAACTCTGCGGTCAATTGCTCTTCATGGAGACTCGCTGGACAGAAAATCATGTGACTCCGCGGACTCCGCGGACTCCGCGGACTCCGCGGTAAAAAGCACTTCTCTGAAGTGCGACAGCTGCATTAACAGTGAGACGCCGTAGCCGTCCTGTCACCCACTCACCGAACCTAACGATGCCACGCCCAGTCACCCTGTTCACCGGCCAGTGGGCCGACCTTCCCCTCGAGACGCTTGCCGCGAAGGCCGCGAGCTGGGGCTATGACGGCCTCGAACTGGCCTGTTGGGGCGATCACTTCGATGTGGTGCGCGCGGTGGAGGAAGACGGCTACGCCCAGGGGCGTCGCGACCTCCTTGCCAAGCACGGCTTGCAGCTGCATGCCATCAGCAACCACCTCGTCGGGCAGGCGGTCTGCGACCGGATCGACGAGCGGCACAAGGCGATCGTCCCGCCGCGCGTGTGGGGGGACGGGAACGGGGAGGGCGTCCAGCGCCGTGCCGCCGAGGAGATGCAGGTGACGGCGCGCGCCGCGGCCAAGGTCGGCGTGCACGTCGTCCCGGGCTTCACCGGATCCAGCATCTGGCCCCTCCTCTACTCCTTCCCCCCCGTTTCCGCCGAATCGATCGACGCCGGCTATCGCGATTTTGCCGATCGGTGGAACCCGATCCTCGATACGTTCGACGAGGCCGGCGTGCTCTTCGCCCTCGAAGTGCATCCGACCGAAATTGCCTTCGACATCTCGAGCGCGCGCCGCGCCCTCGAAGCGGTGGGGCGCCGCCCCGCCTTCGGCTTCAACTACGATCCCTCGCACTTCGCCTACCAGGGCGTCGACTACCTCGCCTTCATCGAGACCTTCGGCGACCGCATCTACCACGCCCACATGAAGGACGTCTGGTGGAGCGAAGTCCCGACGCCGAGCGGCGTCTTTGGCGGGCACCTGGCCTTCGGGCACCGCGATCGTTTCTGGGAGTTCCGTTCGATCGGGCGCGGTCGAGTGAACTTCGAGGGGATCGTGCGCGCGCTCAACCGCATCGGCTATGACGGCCCGCTTTCGATCGAGTGGGAAGACATCGGGATGGATCGCGAGTTCGGCGCCCGCGAGGCCTGCGCCCTCATCAAGGGGAAGGACTTCGCGCCGAGCAACGTGCGCTTCGACGCGGCGTTCGAGCGCGAGTAACGGACCGCGCACTCGTTCGCGCCATGGGGGCGTGCCGCGGTGGCACGCCCCTCTGCGTTTGCGAGCGCGATGTTATTCCTCAGCGGGATTCCTGATCCACAGGTACGCGCGGTCCGGGCCACCGGCACTCGAACCGATGCAGCTGTCCTTCGTTGAGAACTGGAGCTGCGCGTCTCCGGCGTAGTCATTCTGGTCGCGGGCACTGATGATGAGCGGCGTGGTCGTGCCGTTTGCCGCCACGAATTTCGCCGTCGCCTTGTAGATCCCGACCGGCACGCCTTCGAGGAGAAGATCGTTCTCGCGCGCGTCGTACGTGAGCGTACGCCCGGCGCTCCCGTCGACCAGCGGACCCGTCGGCGTGAGCGTGACGATGACGCGTTCGCCGTTGGGGGCGTACGGGACGAAGAGACGCACGTCGCCGCCGAAGTGATCGCCGGAGTTGGGTCCGATTTCTCCTTCGACGCGCAACTTGAAGTTGCGCACCACGCCGGTGGCGGGGACGAACGAGTCGTAGTCGGCGTCGCTCTCCGAACCCAATCGCAGGCAGACCTTCTTCCCGCCGTACTGCACGAACGTCCAGGCGTACGCGCGATACGGAATCGTCGAGATCCCCTGCACGCTGTAGCGCCCATTCGCATCGGTCGTGGCGTCGAGCAATCCGGTCGTGAGCGACGGACGTATCCAGATTTTCGCTCCGGCGATCGGCGCGCCGTTCGCATCGACGGCGACGCCGCTGATCAGTCCTGGCTGCGACGGCGGAGGCGTTCCGGGCGGCCCCGGATCCGGGTCCGGAGTGAGTCCGGTGCTGTCGCCGCCGCCGCAGGCGAGGCTCAGCGTGAGGAGGATCGAGGTGCAGATCTGGCGTCCCATCGTATCGAGCAACATGTGATGACTCCGGTTGATGTGAGGGGGTGCGCGCGAAACGTGCGCCGACGCACATCGCCGAGAATGGGTCAATCCACCTATCAGACCTGGGGCTGGAATCCGGAGCGTTCCGCATCCGCACCGCTTGTCGTTAGGCAGCGACGGCCGTGCGCCGATTCTCCCCTCACTGCCGAGCGCGTCCGCAGGTTTTTCTGCGCCCTCTCTCGAAAGGAATAGCCCGCGCTGTCCCCGCGTGGGTGCCGCGCGCCTTCCCGGTGCGCGGCGCGTGGACTGCGTGCGCAGCGCCCCTTGCCCTCGGCACCAACTAGCGGCATCGTGCAGTGCCGTCTCCTTCCTCGTCCCGCCTGCATGTCCCGCCTCTTCGCGTCCGCCCGCCAAGCCCTGCTGTCCGCCGCTTGTGTCCTCGTCGCGCTCTCGTGCGGCGATGCCACATCGTCGGGCGGAGCGGACGTCGCGCGCATCGAGGCAACCCCGACCAGGCTCGACCTTGCTGTCGGTGAGACGAAGGGAATCTCCGCACGCGCGCTCGATGCGAGCGGAGCGCCCGTGTCGCGCAAGCTCTTCTGGTCGACCTCGAACGCCAGCATTGCCACGGTGACGCAGAACGGCGTCGTCACCAGCATCGCGGCGGGTGCTGCCGAAGTCGCGGTCAGCAGTGGCGGCACGTCGCTGCGCATCCCGGTCGTCGTTGCCGCGCGCGAAGCATCGCTGGTGCGCGTCGCTCCGGTGTCGTCGACGATCATGGTGGGCGGATCGACCACGCTGCAGGCGACGGTACTCGACGCCTCGGGCGCCGCGGTCGAGGGGGCGACGGTGACCTGGACGACGTCGAATGCGGCGATCGCATCCGTCGGCGGGAGCGGCGTCGTCACCGGAATCGCGGCGGGAAGCGCAACGGTGACCGCCTCGGTCAGCACCAGCGCCGGCACGGTCAGTGGAAGCGCCGTGGTGCAGGTCCTCCCCGTTCCAGTCGCCAGCGTCTCGGTGACTCCGGGGACTTCAGCGTTGCTCGCCGGGCAATCGTTGCAGCTGATCGCCGAAGCGCTCGATAGCGCCGGCGGTCCGCTGACGGGGCGCGCGGTCGCGTGGAGCACGAACGCCCCAACTGTCGCCAACGTCTCCTCGACCGGGCTCGTCATCGCGCTCGCCCCCGGTTCGGCGACGATCACTGCGACGAGCGAGGGAAAGAGCGCGACGGCCCGCGTCACCGTCTCCGCGGTTCCGGTGGCCAGCGTCCGTATCGTCCCCGATTCGGCGACTGTCTCGGTGCACCAGACCGCACAACTCGTCGCACGCGTCGCCGATTCGGCCGGCGCGCTCCTCGTGGGACGCACGCTCGCGTGGGCGAGCGATCCGCCAAACGTGGCGACCGTTGACGCCAACGGCGTGGTGACTGCGGTGGCGACGGGAACGGCGCGCGTCACCGCGACGGCCGAGGGGAAGAGCGGGAGCGCGGTGGTGATCGTCACGCCGATTCCGGTGGCGAGCATCGCGGTGGCGCCAGACAGTGCGGCGTTGGTGCAAGGGGACACGTTGGTCCTGACGGCGACCCTCCTCGATGCGCAGGGGAGGACGTTGACCGGGCGCGTCGTCTCGTGGATCAGCGGCGCCCCGTCGATCGCCACGGTCGACGCGCGCGGCCTGGTGACGGCCGTCGGCCCGGGGACCGCGCTCATCATCGCCTCGAGCGAGGGGGTACGGGCGACGATCCCGATCGCGGTGGCGCCCGCGACGGTCGCGACGGTCGCCATCGCTCCGGCGACGGCATCGGTGCAGGAAGGGGCGACCTTGCAGCTGTCGGCGTCGATCCTCGACACGCGCGGGCGCCCGATGGCCGGGAAGAGCGCGACGTGGAGCAGCAGCAACCCGGCGGTGGCGAGCGTTTCGTCGACGGGGCTCGTGCAGGCGATCGCCACGGGGAGCGTCACGATCTCGGCGCGGAGCGACGGCGTGACCGGGACCTCGGCGATCACCGTCGTCCTCGTCCCGGTGGCCAACGTCATCCTGTCGCCTCCCACGGTGAACATCTTCACCGGGCGCACCGTGCAGCTGACGGCAACGCTCACCGACGCCTCGGGGCGTGCGCTGTCGTTGAGCGGGCGCGCGGTCACCTGGACGTCGAGTGCGCCCTCGATCGTCACCGTCGGAACGACCGGTGTCGTGACCGGAAACGCGGCGGGGAGTGCGACGGTGAGCGCGCAGGTGGACGGTGTGACCGGGACGTCTTCGGTCCTCGTGACCAATGCGCCGGTGAGTTCGGTCCAGGTGTCGCCGGGATCGTCGCAACTCACGGTTGGTGGTACGACGCAGCTGACGGCCACCGCGCTCGATGCGAGCGGCGGCGTGCTGACCGGGCGTCCGGTGACGTGGAGCTCGAGCGATGCGGCCGTGGCGACGGTGAGCAGCTCCGGACTCGTCTCGGCACTCGCACCGGGCACTGTGCAGCTGACGGCGACGATCGGCGGCGTGGCGGGGAGCGCGACCGTGACCGTCTCGGCGGTGTCGGTGGCGTCGGTGTCGGTGACGCCCGGGAGCGCATCGGTGGTCGCTGGGGGAACCGTGCAGCTGACGGCGACAGCGAAGGATGCGTCGGGGAACGTCCTGAGCGGGCGCGCCGTCACCTGGAGCTCGGCGACCCCGGCGGTCGCGACGATCGATGCGAACGGCCTCGTGACCGCGGTGTCCCCCGGCAGCAGCGTGATGACTGCGACGGTCGACGGCGTCGCGGCCACGGCGACGATCACCGTGACGGCGGTGGCCGTCGCCAGCGTGAGCGTCACGCCGCCGACGGCGACGCTCACCACGGGGAACACCGTGCAGCTGACGGCCACCGCCCTCGATGCGGCGGGGAATGTCCTCACGGGACGCGCGGTCACGTGGACGTCGGGAACTCCTGCGGTCGCGACGGTGAACAGCGCGGGGCTCGTCACCGGCATCGCGCCGGGAACAGCAGTCATCACCGCAGACGTGGGCGGCGTGACGGCCACGGCGACGATGACCGTCACGCTCGTCCCCGTCGCCTCGGTGACGGTGACGCCGGGGAGCCCTTCGGTGACGGCTGGGGCGACGGTGCAGCTGACGGCCACGCCGCGCGATGCCGCCGGCAACGTCCTCGCCGGGCGCACCACCTCCTGGAAGTCGGCGACGGCAGCGGTCGCGACGATCAACGCCAACGGGCTCGTCTCGGCGGTGAGTGCGGGGACGAGCGTGATCACCGCGACGATCGACGGGATCAGTGCCAACGTGACGATCACCGTGACGAATGCGCCGGTGATTACCGCCAGCGTCTCTCCCACGAGCAGCAGCATCGTGGTCGGCGGAACGGTGCAGCTGACGGTGACCGCGCGCGACGGAAGCGGGAACGTCGTCACCGGTCGCCCGACCGTGTGGTCGACCGGCAATCCCGCGGTTGCCACGATCGACGTCAACGGGTTGGCGACGGCGGTCGGAGCCGGCTCCACGTCGTTGACGGTGGCGGTGGAAGGGGTGCGCGCGACCGCCAACCTCACCGTCACCGAAGTCCCGATCGCCAGCATCGCGCTCAACCCCGCCACCGCGTCGGTGACGGCCGGTGCGACGGTCACGCTCGCGGCGACAGCGCTCGACGCCAAGGGGAACACGCTTACGGGGCGCACGCTCACCTGGAGCTCGAGCAACAGCGCGGTCGCCACGGTCTCGCAGAGTGGCGTGGTGAGCGGGTTGACGGCGGGGAGCGCGACCATCACCGTGTCGGGGGCGTCGGCCGGTCAGTCGCCGCCGGTGACGCAGTCGGCTCAGCTGACCGTCACCCTGGCCAACACCCAGGGGCCGCAGCGGGTCGTCATCTCCCAGCTCAACGGGACGCTCCACGTGGGCGCGGCCTACGCGCGACGCGTCAGCGCGCAGGTGTTCGACGCCTCAGGGGCGCCGATGCCTAACGAAACTGTCACCTGGACGACGAGCGATCCGCGACTCGTCGTCGTACCGGGGAACCCGACGACGGGCGCGACGATCGGTGCCGGAGGAACTCCCACCGGTGGCCTCCTCCTCATCGCCACCGCCGGATCCGTCTCGCCCGTCGCCGACACGATCAGCATCACCAGCGACCTCGTGCCGGTCGATCGCGTAATCGCCACGCCGCTGATCCTCACGATCACGCACAAGGCGACGCAGCAGCTCACCGCCACCGCCTTCGACTCGGCGTCGAACGTCATCGGCACCGCGAACGGCAACCCGCTCGGCGGGCGCGTCCCCGTCTGGACGTCATTCGACACCAAACTGGTGACGGTCGACAGCAACGGCGTGGCAACCGGCGGTCCGCAAGCGGGGATCACCCGCATCGAGGCCTACATCGACAAGGCTGGACCGGGTACGATACTCGTGATCCGCCCCTGACGACGAGGCCGCGCCGGCGTCCTCAACTCTCGTCTTCCCGTCTTCTCGTCTTCTCGTCCTCTCCCCTTCACTGTATCCGCGCCGCCTGCGCCGCGAGCGCGAGTGCGACGCCGTTGCTCCACCCGAAGCCGTCCTGCGTGGGATACTCGCCGCCGCCAGCTGCACGATCGGTCTCGAGGACATCGTACTTCTCTGTCATCTTCCCGGTCATGCGGTAGATGCGGCGGTTGAGCGCGAGCCAACGGTCGCGCGCGGTGTTGGCCAGCTCGGTGCGCCCATAGCGCCGCACCCCTTCCATCGACAGCCACTGCAGCGGCGGCCACCCATTGGGCGCATCCCACTGCTGTCCGGAGTTGATCAGCGTCGTGACGAACCCGCCCGGCTTGAGGAAATCGCGCTCGAGGCGCGAGGCGACGGCGCTCCCCTGCTCTTGCGTGGCGACGCCGAAATAGAGCGGCGCCGCCGCGGCGAGCGTGGGGCGGTCGGTCACCCGCTCGTTCTTCGTCCAGCGGAGGTCGTAGAAGAAGCCTTCACCCGCGTCGAACATGTGCGACTGGATCGCGGCGCGCCGACGGTCGGCGGCGGCATCGAAGCGCGCGGCCACGGCAGCGTCTCCCGCCGAGTTGCGATGGCGTCGCAGCGCGGCGATGGTGCGCTCGGCGTTGTAGAGCAGTGAGTTGAGGTCGACCGGGGCGATATCCGTCGTCTCCAGCGTGCGCAGGTCCTTCGGGTCGCGCATCCAGCGCGACGAGAAATCCCACCCGCTCTCGGCGGCGGCGCGCACGTGCCTGTAGAAGGTTTCGCGTCGCTCGACGGGGAGCGATTCGCCTAACGCGAAATCTTCGCGATACGACTCCGGGCGCGGTTGGGGGATATCGTCCCAGTAGCGATTGAGCAATGTCCCATCCGCAAGCTTCACCACGCGACGGTGTGCGCTCCCGTTGGCAAGCGCGTCGCTCCCCTCCATCCAGAACGCGTACTCCTTCTCCATCGCCGCCAGGTACTTCTCGGCGCGCGTCGTGTCAGTCGCACGGGCGTAGAGACCGACCATCGCCGCGAAGTACGGCGGCTGCGAGCGGCCGAGGTAGTAGCTGCGATTCCCGTTTGGAATGTGGCCGACCGTCTGGATCAGCCAGGCGAAGTTGTCGAGCATGTTCGCCACGAGGTCGGTGCGCCCGGTGACGACGAGCCCTTGCATGGTGAAGTACGAATCCCAGTAGTAGACCTCGCGAAAGCGCCCGCCAGGGACGACGTACGACTCGGGGAGTGGGAGGAGCGTCGACCGCACGCGCGCACTGTCGGGGGCGCGGGTGAGGACGGGCCACAGGTCGCGAATGTGGTCCTCCATCGAGCGCGTAGTGTCGCTCCTGAACGATCCACCGACGGTGGCCGGCGCGATGAAGTGGTCGCGTACGAACGTTGCGATCGAGAAGTCGGGGCGGACCTTCTCGGCGTTGTAGATCCTGACGAGTTCTGCTGGCGCTTGTTTGGGAACCGCGTCCACGAACGACTTGGAATCGGGAAAGACACGCGCCATCTGCACGTCGTGGAAGAGCGCCCCCAGGTCGCGCGGCGGGTCGTAGACGTTGGCCGGAACGATCGACGCGACCGGCGTCGGGCTCTGCGCGCAGGCAGCGAGGGCGAGGGCGACGACGGAGGCGGAGAACCGCGTGCCGCGACGGATGAGCGCGGAGCGCCCCCAAGGCAGCCGGCGCGGTCGGCGCGACCGGTCGTCGCCCATCCCGAGTTGCTGCGAACTTGTAGCGATCATGGACTGTCTTCTCCTGCGGGGAACGAGGGAGGGCGCGTGGCGCGCAGACGCCGAGCGCGCTCCCTCAGTGCGAAGCTGGCGCGGGGACTGCGCTCTTGCGCCCGATCCCGGGCTCCAGCTTCACGAACAGCACGGCGACCGCCGCGCACAACAGCAAGGCGCCGGCGAGGCGGATCACGTTCTCCGGATTCCCGCGCAACAGCGCATTGTAGAAGAGCGGGAGGGTGAAGATCTGGATCATCATCGGGATCACGATGAACATGTTGAAGATCCCCATGTACACCCCAACGCGCTCCTGGGGAATGCTCCCGGCCAGCATCACGTACGGATTCCCCATGATGCTCGCCCACGCCAGCCCGACGCCGACCATCGGGACGAAGAGGAGGGCGCGGTCGGTGATCCCCGGGATCGAGATCATCGCGATCCCCGCCAGCGTGAGGCAGATCGCGTGCATGATCTTGGGGCCAAAGCGCCGAGTGAAGGGGACCATGGTGAAGGCGGCGATGAACGCCACGAAGTTGTAGAAGCCCCCGATCTGTCCATTGATCAGGTTGGCCTCGCGGAAGCCGTGGGTGCTCGCGTCGGACGAGCCGAACAGGGTGACGGCGATCGAAAGGACGATGTACTGCCAGTAGCAGAACATCGCGTACCACTGGAAGAGCGACATCACGCCGAGCTGCTTCATCGCCGTAGGCATCTCGCGGAACGCCTCGGCCACTTCTGCGAAAGCGGCGCCGATTCCGCGCGGGAGCGCCTCGATGCGCGCACGCTCGGCGGGGGTGAGCGGGATCTCCGGCGTCGTCTTGACGGTGATCAGGATCGAAGAGATCGAGAAGACCGCGCCGATGAGGAAGGCGCCCACGGTGATGTAGGGGATGCCGCGCCCGTTCACGAGGTCGCCGTTCATCCCCAGCGCCACGAGGATCGACGGCGTGAGGTAGGAAAGCGTCTGCCCGAGCCCGGTGAAGGCGCTCTGTGTGAGGAAGCCGAGCGAGTGTTGCGATGGGTCGAGGCGATCGCTCACGAAGGCGCGATACGGCTCCATCGTGATGTTGTTGGCGGCGTCGAGGACCCAGAGGAGCCCGGCGGCCATCCAGAGCGCCTGGCTGAACGGCATGAAGAAGAGAGCGAGCGAGCAGAGTACCGCGCCGACGAGGAAGTACGGCGTGCGTCGCCCGCGCGGGCTCAGCGTGCGGTCGCTCATGGCCCCGACGATCGGTTGCACGAGGAGCCCGGTCATCGGGCCGGCGAGCCAGAGAAGCGGGAGGCTGGCTTCGTCGGCGCCGAGGTACTTGTAGATTGGGCTCATGTTGCCTTGCTGGAGCCCGAAGCTGTACTGGATGCCGAAGAAGCCGACGTTCATGTTCACGATCTGCCAGAACGAGAGCGTCGGTCTCAGGACCGTTCGGCTTGCGCTCCCCGCATTGGTTGCCGCTGTCGCTACAGCCACCGATCTATCCTCCGTGTCGTACGTTCGTGTCGTTCGTTAGGCATTCATCCGGATCGTTCGATTCACCAACCGCCGAGGGATGCGCGTGACGTCATTCGCGTCGTCGTGGGATGATCAAGCGGTCGCCCTCCTGCAAACGCTGAGCGGGGCGCACGGGATCCACGCGTCCGAGGCGGGGACGGCGAACTATCGCGCGATCTTCACCCGCGACGCGGTGATGGCCGGCGTGGCCGGGCTGTTGCTGGGCGATGAGACGGTGACCGGGGGCTTCGTGCGCACGCTCGAGCAGCTGCGCGCGTTGCAGGGCGCCGAGGGGCAGGTGGCGTCGAACTTCGAGGTGCAGGAGGGGAAGGCGCCGACCGTGTCGTTCGGGACGCTCGCCCCGCGCATCGACGCGGCGACGTGGTACCTGGTTGGTGTGGGGCTGGCGGCCCGCGCCGGCGTCATTGCACCTGGCGAGTTCCGCGCGTCGGTGGCAGCGGTCGTGCGACTGCTCGACGCGCTCGAGTACAACGGGCGCCACCTGGTCTACATCCCCACCGGCGGCAACTGGGCCGACGAGTACATCTACGAGGGATACATCCTCTACGACCAGGTGCTGCGCGCCTGGGGCTTGCAGCTCCTGAGCACGACGTACGAGCAGCCGGCGTGGCGAGCCAAGTCGCAGGCGATCGCCGCCGCCATTTCGGAGCGGTATTTCACCGGCGAACGCTCGGAAGCCGAGCACCCGATCGCCTCGTACTCGCCGGTGCGGCGCTTCGAGATGTTCGACCTCGCGGCGTGTGCCCTGCTCGCCGTGTCGGGGATCGCCCCGCAGCGCGCGCGACAGGGGCTGGAGTGGATCGACGCCAACTTCCTGCAGCAGGATCGGCTCCCGCCCGCGTTCCATCCCGCGATCGAGGAGGGCGACGCCGACTGGGGGGCGCTCTCGCGCTATCACCTGCACGGCTTCCGCAACGCCCCGCACGAGTACCACAACGGCGGCATCTGGCCGATCTGGCTCGGCTGGCTCGCACTCGCCCAGGCACAGGCTGGAGCGGCCCCTCATCTCGCACGCCTCCGCGGCATCACCAACTCGGCGCTGCAGGGGCTGGAGAGGTTCGATTTCGAGGAGTATCTCCACGGGCGCACCGGTGCAGCTGGCGGGACGCCGCGCATGGCATATACCGCGTCCGGGCTCGTCTTTCTGCGGCTCGCCGGTAGCGACGCGCAACGCGCACTCCTCACCCCATGACCGACAATCCCGACCGCCGCAAGCTCTCCGACGACTCGCTCGAGCGGGCGCGCAGCATCATCTCGATCCTGCGCGGCGACTTCGGGCTGGGGGGTGACAAACGACTCGTAGTAGGCGTAGCCGGGGAATCCGGGAGCGGCAAGTCGGTCGCGGCAAGCTCGCTCGCCCACGAACTCGACGCCGTCGGCATTCCGGCGCGGGTGATCTATCAGGACGACTACTTCGTCCTCCCGCCGGCCACCAACCATGCGCACCGCCTCGAGGACATTGCCGCCAACGTCGGTCCGCAAGAGGTGAACCTGGCGCTCATCGCCGAGCACATCGCGGCGTTCCGCGAGGGGCGCGATGTGGTGGGGCCGCTGGTGGACTATCCCGGGAATCGCTTCGTGACCCAGCCGCTCGCGTTCCACGATGCGCGCGTGCTCGTTGTCGAGGGAACGTACGTGCTGGGGCTCGAGGCACTGGACGTGCGGATCTTCTGCACCGCGACGCACGTGCAGACGCGGGCGCGGCGCGCCGAGCGGAATCGCGATATCGCGGATCCCGTGATTGACCGCATCCTGGATCTCGAGCACCAGCTGATTGCCCCGTACGGCGCGACGGCAGACATCCGGATTGATTTTGATTTTCGGATGCACCGGCGGGGGTGAGGGGGGGCACGCGGGCGCGGTCGCCATTGGCGACGGCGATCGGGCGTGCAGCTGCCGGAGATGGGCGGAAGTGGATCCGAATGCCAAGGAGTGGGCGAAGAGCGGAGCGACCAGCGAGGGCCCGATGCGACGGGCGGCGCGGTCCGGCGTCGGCGCCGAACGCATGTGATCGAGGCGACCACGGGAAGGGCGCCCGATGGCCAAGTCTCCGCTTCGCCTCGCAGTCCGTCAAGGGTGTTGCGGTGGGCGCGTTCTGGGAAACGGTACCCCTCGCCTCAAGCGCTGGGGCGCATGATTCGAGGAAAGAGGCGGTGCTCCCTTGGGGACCCCGCGATGCCGCCTAACGACTTCGTGCGTTGAGCGTCCAGGCACACTCAGACTTGGCCGGTATCGCCAGCGCGGCCAAGAATTTCATTGCTTTCGATGGCCCAGTCCAACCACTCCCCCCACGCCCGAGCCATAATCATCCGCACAAGCAAGGAATGAATTACGGGCACGGAAATAATGAAGGGATAGAATGTTCGCGGATGCACTGCCGCGTACTCGTGCAACAGCACTCCGGCGGCCACCGCGAAGCACAGTGGGAAGACAAGGTACGTCCAATGCAGACGTAGTCGGACTCTGATGTCGTACCCTTTGTCGCCACGCGTCCGGACTGCTTCGATAGAACCGGCGCGCACTCCCGCCAGTAGTCTCTCGCCCGAAACGCCAAACTCCTGATCGGCCTCGAACTCGATCGCGTCCTCCTGCCTGCCAATTATTCGAACGCTATTCCTTCGAAGCAGCCGCTCGCAGGTTGAAAGAAGCGAGTCCAGCCCCCCCGTTGGAACAACACCAAATCGAAATACGGACACCCGTTGCAGACGCGCCAATATCCCTCGCCCACGCAGGGGCTGAGAGGCGCTTGTAGTAGTGCGCAGTTGAGAGATCACGTAAATGGGCAAGGCGAGCAGTTCAAGTGTGCGCACTCCGATTCCTGGCTCCCCGCCGAGGTGCGAAAGCGACGCTCATCGCCTCTCCCGCCGCGCATTGTACCGCCGACGAGCGGATTCATTCGATTCATCGATGCCCTCGTCCAGCCAATCCTGCCACGCGCGCTTCACCTGCAGACGCATGAGGGCGTGGATCACTATCGGACCGATGACGATGGCGAGGTAAGCACCCAACGTCAGCTGCGACGAGTCCAGAAACCTCAGAACCAACCAGAAGAAGATCGCGCCCGCTCCGGGGACCAATACATCCGTCCATGCGAGTGTGAGATCGGCACCGACTTCGAAGTCGTCGCCTGCGTGGAGCGGCGTGGCGACGATCGTGCCTCGCACGACGCCTGACATCACATCGTTCTGCGAGATCTCGAACTGCCCCATCGACTCGAAGCCTACGCCGTCGTCCGTACGCCACACGCTGCTTGTGCTGCCGGTCCGCAGCCGATAGTGCAACTGCGTCATCACGCGCGCGATCTTGTCTCTGCGAATCGTGTAGGGATAGGTAACGGAGAGGTGCGTCAGGCCTTCAAGCGAGGGCGGGCGAACGCGACGCCACGCGGCGCGCAGCGTCGACCAGAGCGACATCGCTTCGTGCTGACGATCGTTTGGCAGCCTGCCCCCCAGAGTCATGAACGTGTTTCGCGTGATGCCGACGGCAGGCGGTCGGTCACGGGCCGCGCCCACGGCCAGCGCGCGCGTTCTCGCGGGAGGAGAGTATCCGGCCGCTCTCGACGCCCCACTCGAGCCAGCGCTTCCACGTGCGCGTGATATGCCAACGAATCATGACGTTGATGATGATCGGCATCCCCAGCATCGTGGCGTACAGCGCGAGACGCGATGGGTGCGGTGATGGACCGAAACGCGCGACAAGCAACTCGAAGATGACCCACAGCCCCGGACTCAGCACCGTGAGCCAGAAGAGCTCGAGTTCGGCGCCGATCTCGTAGCCTCCACCATCAGCGATTGGAGTCGCCACGATTTCTCCTCGCGCGACGCCCCTGAATAGGTCTTGCCGCATCCAATCGAGCTGCCCCGGCGCTTCGAATTCGATGGCGTCGCCATCTCGCCGTACGCGCGTCACGCTGGACTGGCGTAACGCGTGGTGAAAATGAGTAACGACATGCTCGACTTGGTCGCGCGGCACCGGGTGCGCGAGAGTAACTGTCATGTGCTTGGCGCTACTGAGCATTGCCGTTCTTCCGCCGCGCGTACCAGATCAAACCGATCGGCCCGCCCGCCAACAGCGCGAGAATCACTCCTTGAATTATCGCGTCGCGAACGTCGACGGCCGAGAAGAGAAGGGCCAGCATGAAGAAATACGGAAACGAGCCGACTGCGCCCAGGAAATATGCCCCCCAACGACCGGACGCGTGGGGGAGCACTGCGCCAACGATCAGTCCGCCCAGGAGGCCAGCAAGCAAGTCGCCCAGCAGCAGGTAGGAGATGGGCGCTGGGATCTTCTCCGCGAGCTGCCCGCCGGTCAGCAGCATGCCAGCGAGCGCCAGCGCGGCGAAGACCGCGCCCGTCAGGAAACCCGCGCGGGCGCACTGGAAGACCGTCGGCCGATCAGAACTCGCGGGTATGCACACCTGAACAGAGCGAGAGCTCACCGAGTCGAGTGCGGTCGGACACGATGGCAACCTTTATTGCAGCGGGGAGTTTGTTAGATAGATTGACGTCGCACGCCACCTGTACCCGTGCCGTAATCCAATGCAGGCTCGGCGCGCGCTTCGCTCGTCACCCCATTCCTGCGCCCGAGCCCGGAATGTCTTTCTCACCATTCCCGTTCTACGCGTTCGGCATCACGCTCGTCTTCCCGGCGTGGCCGCTCACGCTCGTAGCCGCCGTGTCCGTCGCATGGGGTCTCAATCGACGAAGGTCCGGAAGAATCTCCCCAGGCGCGGCGCCGGCCAGGTACCTCGCGCTTCTCCTCCTCCCGACGGTCCTCATCCTGATCGCATCTGGGTTCTGGCATACGGAGTCACTCCAGTACATCCCAAACCGCCCCGCACACGTGACCATCTTCGCGTTGCTTGGCGCCCAAGCACTACTTTCGATTCTCGTTAGCCGACGGATGCGTGACCATCAGGCGACGGCGGCGTTCTTCGTAGTGCCGGCACTGTACCTCACCACCGTCGCCGCGTTCCTCGGACTATGGGCCGTCGGCGGGGGCGGCTCTCTCTAGCGCGTACACAGAAAGCGCGCCACTCACATGAGCGGCGCGCCATGAAACGTCGCGGCGACGTCGTTACTGCACCAGATGATTTGTGCCGGATTAGTGCGTCGAACGCCATGGACGCGCGAGCACCATCAGCGGCGGTGCGCCTCTCGATACAGGCGCCGGGCTCGGCTGACCTCTCCGAATATCGACCACACCATGCCAGCGGCGCCCATCACCCACCCTACCGCCACCACGACATAACCCAGCAGAAGGAGAAAAGAGAGCCCAGGCAACGACCCGGCAAACCCCAGGGCAACTCCGACAAGCGCAACCGCGAGGCCCTGAACCGAGAGGAACAGTCCCCTCCACCAGGGCCTCCAGTCACTCGGCGCCCATCTCAACAGACGCACTCAACTCCGCGCCTCAGCTGAACACAAACCACAACGTCCCCACCGCCGCAATCAGCAACAGCGTCAGCAGCTTGTCCCGCCCGCGCTTGCTCGCCGCGACCGGCCCGTCGGCCACCGGCGTCGCCGTCTGGAAGGTGATCCCCGCCACCTGCGACTCCGGCGGCGGCGTCGTCATCAGCGAGACGAAGACCAGAATCATCGAGCAGATCACGAACAGCACGATCGCGAAGTGCAGGAAGTTGATCGACGCGTAGCTCAACAGGATCCCGTCGAGCGACCCCTTGTTGAGCTCCAGCACCAGCCGCAACACGCCGAGCACAAAACCCGAAAGCAGGGCGGCCATCGCCCCCTGCGAGTTCACGCGCTTCCACAGGATGCCGATCAGGAAGACGGCGGCGATCGGCGGCGAGATGTAGGCCTGCACGCTCTGCAAATACTGATACAGCTGCGCCGAGACGAGCTTCATGATGGGGATCCACGCCAGGCCGAAGAGGACGAGGATCCCGGTCGACACCTGCCCGAACCAGACGAGCTGCTTCTCGGTCGCCTGCGGACGCAGCTTCTTGTAGACGTCGAGCGTCACGAGCGTCGACGTGGAATTGAACACCGACGACAAGGAGCTCATGAGCGCCGCCAGCAGGCCGGCGACGACGAGACCCTTGAGGCCGACGGGGAGCAGCGTGCGCACCAGCGTGGGGAGCGCCTGGTCCGACGCGCCCAGTTCGAGACGCCCCTGCTTGGCCAGCGCGTAGGCGACGATCCCGGGGAGCACAAAGATGAAAAGCGGGAGGAGCTTGAGGAAGCCGGCGAAGATCGTCCCACGCCGCGCCTCGCTCAGGT
>CAZWVG010000060.1:0-25441 GCA_964637355.1 uncultured Gemmatimonadaceae bacterium | reverse complement strand
CCGCCGATCACGATCTCCTGCCCGAGGTTGGAGAGCGCGTCGACCACGAAGGTCGCCTGCGCGGCGACGACGGTGAGGCCGATGGCGGGGAATTCCTGCTTGAGCTGGTCGACGACCTTCCCGATCTCCTGCGTGACGGCGACGGTGTTGGCGCCGGCGTCCTTGTAGACCACGAGCCCCACCGCCGGCTTGCTGTCGAAGCGGGTGAGCGTCTTGGGGTCGGCCATCGTGGTGGTCACGGTGGCGACGTCGTTGACGGTGATCCCGGCCCCCACCGGCCCGACCGGGACGTTTCGGATCTCGTCGGGGGAGCGGAACTCGGTGAGCGTGCGGACCGAGAAGCGGAACTGCCCGCGGCGGATCGTCCCGCCGACCCCGCTCACGTTGGCGGCGCGGATGGCGAGCGAGACGTCGTTAGGCGTGAGCCCGAGGGCGCGCATGCGCGCCGGGTCGACCTCGATGCGCACTTCGTCCTCGGGTGCCCCGACCACCGCGACCGACGCAACGCCAGCGATCTGCTCCAGTCGCCGCGCGTGCACGTCCTCGGCGGTGCGGGCGAGCTGCCGCATGTCGCCGGCGATCGACATGGAGAGCACGGCGATCGGGCGCTCCCCCGGGTCGCTGGTGAGGAGCGTCGGTCGCTCGGCTTTCTCGGGGAGCTGCGACCGCGCATTGTCGAGCCGCTCGCGCACGTTAAGCAGCGTCGTCTGCATGTCCGTCCCCCAGGCGAAGCGCGCCGTCGTCGTCGCCTCGCCGTTGCGGCTGACGGAGCGGAGCTCGACGAGCCCCGGGGTGGCGGCGATGGACTCCTCCACGGGCTCGGCGATGAAGCGCGAGACCTCCTCCGCCGCTGCCCCCGTGTAGAGGGTGCGGATGGTGAGGACGGGGAGCTGGACGTCGGGGAGGAGCGAGACCGGGGTGCGCCCGAGCGAGACGCTCCCGAGCAGCACGATCGCCAGGACGCTGGCGATGGTGGTGACGGGGCGGGAGGTGGCGGCGCGGGCGAGGGACACGGTAGGTCGGAGTGGAGGCGAGCGTGGAGAGGGGGGTGATTGGACGGGGGACGGGGGACGGGAGACGGGGGTTGTGCCGATGCCCGGGTGGGTGCTGGTGCGCGTTAGGGGGCGGTGTGCAATCCTTTCACCCGTCGCGCTGACGCCTACCAGCGTCGGCCTACGGCCGACGCACTCCCGTCCCCCGTCCCCCGTCCCCCGTCTCAATGATCCTGACAGGTGCATCATGCGTGAGCGTCAGATGCCCCTCGACAATCACATCATCGCCGACAGCCACTGGAACGATCCCCGTCGCCGAATCCGGCAGCACCTCCGTGTCGATCCCGTTCGTACGTCCCGGGAGGATGTAGACCCACTGGGCGCGTCCGTCCTTCACCACGAAGACCAGTGGACGCCCGTCGCGTTCGATGACGGCGCGGGCGGGGACGAGGCGGCGGTCCTTGAGGCGGGCGGCTTCGAGGCGGACGTCGGCGTACATACCCGGGCGGAGGGCGCCGCCGCCGGCGAGCCTAACGTAGGCGCGCCCTGAGCGCGTGGTGGAGTCGATCACCGGAAGCACGGCGGTGATGCGCCCGGTGACGGCCATGTCGGGAGCGGCCGCCGAGGTGACCACGGCGCTCCCGCCTTCCTTGATGAGCGGGAGGTCGTGCTCGAGGACCGAGGCCTCGATGCGGAGGGCGTTGAGGTTCACCACGCGGGTGATGTTCCCGCCAGCCGCAACGCGCTCGCCGGTGGAGACGTCGACGCGGTCGACCATTCCGTCGTACGGCGCGACGATCGTGGCGCGTTCGCGATCGAGCTTGGCGCGCTCGAGCCTAACGCGGGCGGTCATGAGTCCGGAGCGGATGAGCGCGATGCGGCGCTGGTCGGGACTCGGCGGGCGGCCGAGTACGATCGAGTCGGGGGCGACGGCATCCTGGTAGCGGACCTGCGATTCGTCGACCGCCGCTTCGGCTTCCTGCACGGCGAGGTCGAAGGGGCGCGGATCGAAAATCACCAGCGGGGCGCCCTTCTTGACGCGGTCGCCGGGGTGCACGAGGACCTTGTCGACCGTACCGGCGACTTCGGCCTTGAGAAGCGCTTCGCCGTCGGAGCGCACCTGTCCCGTGGTTGTCACCGAGAGGACCAGGTCGCCGTCGCGGACCGGTGCTACGGCGACGGGGAGTGCCATCGCGGCGCGGGGGGTGTCGCTGGTGTCTCCGAGGGTGGCGACGGAGTCGGCAGCGGTGGAGTCGGAGGTGGAGGCGCCGCGGAGTTTGTCGCAGGCGGTCAACGCGACGGCGACCACAAGCGGAAGCAGGAGAGCGCTGAGGTGCGGCAGACGGCTTCGGACGGTTCGGCCGAGGGGGCGATTCGTATCGTGGCGCGTCATGGCGTCGGGAGGGGGAGGCGCTTCACGGGAGCGAATGTACGGCCGGATCGGCAGTTCGGGGGCAAGTGTGGAGCGTGTTCTACATATGTCGCTGGAAGTGGGGGTAAGGGTTGCCTCTCGGCCGAAAGTCAGTATCCGTCGTAAGGGGCGACCTGACTTGTTGCGATGCTTCTTCTAGCGCGGGGTGCGAGAAGAGCGGGCCATAGCATTGGCGACGAGGGTTTCGAGCGACGGCGCGACGGAAAATGCTCGTACAAAGGGTGCGCCGTCTTCCGCTTCGCCCGCGAACGCGAGCAGGCCGTGTCCGAAAGCGATATCGGTGGCCGAGAATGGGAGCTCCACCGAGAATAGGTACGCTGCGTCGTGCACTGAGTAGAAGTCGACGAAGCGCCCCCGCTTCGGACCGGTGCCGCGAAAGAGGACGGCAAATGCATCGCCCACCGCAGTGGCTCCCTGAATCGATCTGACGCTCGGGAGCATCTCCCATGACCCCTTTCCAAGCGACTTTGCCTGCCCCAGCGGAGTCTGCTCGATCCACTGTGCCCGAGCGCGAACCCCTGCCTCGTCGAGGAGCGCGAACATCGGTCCATACGACACGGCGACCAGGCAGACGCCGGCGAGCGGATGCTCGAAGATCTTCGACTGCCGCACGATCGACGGGACACTGCGCAATTCCGGCCATGGAAGGTCCTCGGTCGAAGTCGCGCCGCCCGCGAGTTGTATCCGCTGGATCTCGCCGCGCTCCGTGGAGCGGAGGTGAATGTGTGTTGTGCCTGCCTCGCAGACACCGCGCGGGTTTACACCCATGCGATACTCGACGCGCGGTCCTTCCTTACCGTCTTCGGTCACTTCGGTAAGTCGCGACAACGCGTAGTCGACGACGAATACGCCGCCGTCCTTGCGTGACGTGACCTTCGCTACTCCTCCGAATTCACCCGGTCCGCGGCCCGGGCGCCCGAAGATCCAATCGACCTTTCCAGTGGTCGGCGCGAGAGCAAGAAGGCGCTGCGCAATCCCATCGTAGACGACGAAATGGGCGCGAGTCGCCCGAAGCTGCAGCGCCATCAGTAGGGTTGTGTCGTTAGCGTCCCCGCCGAGTTGCCACTGTTGGCGGAGGCGGATGGGGATGACGGTGCGCGCGGGTCCGAGGGCCATGTTCGCGTGTCGAGAACTGGCGCGCCACAACTCATGTGCCCGTGTGTCGTTCGCGCGCTCGGTCCTCAAGTCGCAACATGAGAACAGGGCGGCGCTGCGTGTCGGTTCGAGGGCGACGCCGAGCGCTGCTGTAATCGCGACGAGGGCGACGTGTGGGAGGCGAAGCATGCTGCACCTAGTGATGCGGAGAAGGGAGGGCGCGCGACGTGGCTAGGATAGCTCGCGACGAGTCGGCGATAAAGTCCCGCGCGGCCGATGTGTTGTCCAAAGTCTGTATACTTGAGCGGCAAAAGCCTAGGCCGGGATCTGGCGTCATTCGGCGGTTGAGCGCATGCTACACATAGCGTCAGTGAGACCAAGGATTGTATGCGGTCCGACTGGGGCGATTGTAGCGAGTCGAAACGTGGGTGGCGGAGGCTGGATGTCGACCGTGAGGACCGCAGCGTGTGGATGGAAGCGTCGGGGGTTGTGGCACCGTTGATTCTTACATTTGCTCGACTCGGCGAATTGCGGCGAGCACGACGAAGAAGCCGGGTGCAGTCTCACGTCCGCTTGGCGTTGAATAGCAGGATGATCCGCTCGATCGCAGTGTTGTCGATGGCGCTCTGCCTCAATCGCGCGCTCACGGCACAAACGCCGCGCAGGATCGACGACTCTCAGTGCCGCACCTCGTGCGGCGCGGTCGTGCTCGATTCCTTTGCGCTGCGATTCCCCGACGACATGCCCCTTCCGGGCCTTCCGCGGCTCATCAGGGGAACACGTCGCGGGCAGTACGTGGTCATCCCGACTCGCAACGCACTCACGGATGGCCCGCCCCTCGTCTTCGATGCCAAAGGAGGATTCGTGAGTCACCTTGGTCGCAAGGGACGCGGCCCTGGCGAGTCCGAACATCCGGACTGGCTCGACGCCGATCTCGACGACTCGATCCGAGTGATCGAGAACGCGAGGCTCACGGTGTTCGGTCCCGATCTGCGACTGGCCGCGAGCAGCACCATGTCGCGTTGGATCACGGGCCCAATGTTCGTCGTTGCCTTCGCCCCTGACCGATTCGTCGCGTTAGGCTCGGGTGCAATGAGGCCGGGCGAGCCTAGACGCTTCGAGATCATCGGCAGCGCATCAGCGGCGTCGACGCTGAAATTCGTCCCGACGCGGCACGATGCGAGCGCAGGCGCGCTCCAGGTGCTCGCCCGTGCGCGAAATGCGCTATCGCCGTGGCTGTGGGTTGCACGATTCAGCTTGAGTGACGGATTCGGCTACGATCTCGAGAAGGTGGGGAATCAACTCGGAGGGTCATGGCGTCGTCGGCCGGAGTGGTGGGTCTCGAAGCACCTCTCGCCCGCTACAAATACTCCTCCCATGGTTTCGCGGCTCGCCGATGTTCGAGAGATCGCGCCCGCGCGCGTTGCTCTGCTTGTGGCGCAGCCTTCGGGCAACGCCCGTCGTCGCAGTGCGCCGATCAAGCCGCGAACGGGCGCGGGATGGTGGAACCGGTACGACGCGGTCGTGGAAGTTGTCGACATCGATCGCGGCGAGCTGGTCGCGCACCTCGAACTCCCAGGATTCCCCCGACAGTTTGTCGCCGACGACAGGATCGCTGTTTACTCGGAAGTAGATGACGAGCCGCGCATCCAGATCGTAAGAATCCGCTTCACGCCCTAGCCGCACCGCACAATTCACGCGAGGAATCGACGAATGACTTCGAGCCGATTGGGCGTCCTGCCGAGGAACCATTGGGCCGTCGCGACGCTCGTGGCCTTTGGCGGTCTGCTCACAGCACCTCGCGACGTCATGGCGCAGAAGAGCGAGCGCGCCGCACCTCCCCCTCCGCGCTGGCAGCTAGCCCCCACGCCCGCCCTCTCCATCGGAGGCGCCGACGGAGTCGGTCCCACCGAATTCTCCGGTATCGGCGGCGTCGTGCGCGTGAGCGACGGTCGCATCGTCGTCGCCGACGCAGGAAGCACACAGCTACGAATCTTCGGCGCCGATGGACGTTTCGCGAAAACGATCGCGCGAAAAGGCTCGGGGCCGGGGGAGATGCAGGGAGTGGACGGACTTTTCTATTCGTCTGACTCGCTGTACGCGCGTGACTCCTTTGGTGGCGTGCACGTATTCGCGAGTTCCGGCACATATGCGCGCTCAGTGCGCTTCATCGTCGGTCCGGGCCGAAGCTTCGGGGTCCACCCACAAGGTGTGATGGCGGCGGGTGCACTTGTCGGATCTCGTTCCGCTCGCGATCCGCGCGCCTTGAGCGATGGAGTGCAGCTCGGAGAAATACGCCGACTCGCGGGAGATGGTGTCAGTGTGCGCGTACTTGCGCAGAGTCCGATGAACATTCGCTACCGGTTAGCGAGCGGCAGGAGTGGATTCCTTGGATTTTCGCCCTCGCTCGCACTGGTCGCGTTCCCTCGCGAAGCGTGTTTCGCGTACACCGCCGCCTTCGTCATCACCTGCGTCGATTCGCTCGGCGCCGGCACTCGCACTCTTCGCGATGTCGCCCGTCCGCGCGCCGTGAGCGACTCGATGAGACGCGCGTGGCGCGATGCAATGACAGGAAAGCTTCCCGATGGAGGTTCACGATACGTCGGCTCGCTTCGCGAGCATCGGGAACAGGTCGCAAGGGAGGCCGGTTTTGCGGACCGGCTGCCAGTCATTGGTCGCCTCCTCACCGCACAAACCGGCGACCTGTGGGTCAGCGAGTATCAACCGTCCGACGGCATCCTCTCAGGAACTGGAGACGCCCCCGGCGCCCCAGCGGGCCCGACGACGTGGCGCATTTACTTGCCTACGAACTTGCTGCGCGCGACCCTAGTCACCCCTGCACGCTTTCGCGTCTTCGACGCCGGAGACGGATGGGTACTCGGCGTCTCGCGCGACGGTGACGATATCGAGCGAGTGGAACTGTGGACGGTGCAGGCGCGGTAGCTCTGCGAGCGCGGCGCACGAACGCGATACACGCCGCAACGCTTTGAGACTGCTCCAGCTCGACCGCCGCTCTACCCTCCCGCATGCACCCTTGCGGAGGTCGCCGAGCGTGGCGTACCCTGATTCCATGGCGATCGAGACGGAGTGGACGGCGGCGATGGTGCTGGCCATCCCTGACGACGGCGTGCGGCGCGAGCTGCTCGATGGCGAGCTGGTCGTGATGCCCGCCCCCAGCCTGTCGCACCAGAACGTGGTGGGGGCACTCTATCGCGCGCTCTTTCCGTATACAGAAGCGCAGCGCGTGAGCACTACCCACGCCTCGCCCGCCGACATCGAGTTCTCGCCGCGCCGCCTGCTGCAGCCCGATGTGTTCGTTGCGCCGCTTGTGGATGGTAGAGGTGCTCGCAATTGGACCGAGATCAAGTCGTTGCTGCTGGCGATCGAGGTGCTTTCGCCCTCGTCCGCGCGCACTGACCGAATCACGAAACGGCACATCTACATGACGGAGCAGGTCGACGAATATTGGATCGTCGATCTGGATGCGCGTCTCGTCGAACGGTGGCGGAGTGGCGAAGGGCGGCCGGAGGTAGTGTTCGGACGCATTGAGTGGAAACCGTCGAAGTCGCATCCTGCGCTGTCCATCGACCTCGACGCGCTGTTCGAGCGGGCGCTGAGCTAGTCACGCACAGCGATCAGCGCTACGCAACAGCAGCGAAATCCTCACGTCACAGCAGGTAATCCCCTAAATCGCCAGATGCGTGACGGTCCTACCGTCAGGGCATGGCGACGTCCCACCGCCCCGTCACCGCAGCGGAACTCCGCCGGCTCCATGCGATACGGCGCGAGTATTCGCGCGTCGACACGCAGACCAAGCTCGCGCTGCTCCGCGCCATCGCGCACCGAGGCGTTCGCGTCCGCACCTTCAGCGCGCTCGACAGGCTGCACGACGACCTTCTCTTCCTCTGCGCCTTCCCCGATTCTCCGCGGGTACACGCAACCGCTCGGCGCGCGCTTCGACGTATCGAGCCCGCGCTGCACGCACTCTCACCACGCCAACGCGCGCTCGCCAACGACACCGGAATGGCGGGAAGTGCCAGCACCTACTCACCTGCTGCCGAAATCGCCGACTGGATTTCTGCACGATATCCTCGAACGATCGACTTCGACTGGGACGCACTTGCGGACACCGGCGCCATCGACGCGACGATCCGCCCCTTTTTGCACCCGGCGGAGGAGGACGGTTTCGAGAGCGGTGACTTCAGCACGCGCGAGTGGATGGACGCGATGCGCGACCCGCGACGCGAGAGCGCGCTCGCGTGGCTGATGCGTAGCGCGGCGGCAGCGCCGTCGGCGGCGTACGCTGCCTTCCGCTCGCAGTACGACTTCCACGAGCCCTCCATGCGCTGGCGCCTCACCGGCTCGCAGGCGTCGGTGACGCACAACCGGCTGGAGACGCCGACTATTACACCTAGGTCGGGAATGCGCCGAGTGGTTGGCGATCCGATCCGTGGGATTGCTGAACACCTTCCCGGTATCGTGCTGCTCGATGCAGGCATTGCGACGAGGGTGATCGAGGTCGCCCGCGCGACGCTCGCGGCGCGCTGCCGCGAGGTGTACGCCTTCACGCACGCGAATCCGCACGAGGTCTGGTGGTGCCCGTTAGGCGAGGGCGTCTCGCTCGCGGTCCTCGGCGTTCTTCCCGCGCGTCGCTTCAGCCTCGAGTCGAACTACGGCTATGTGCTGTTCTCGAACGGCGTCCCGATCGGCTACGGCGGCGTCACGCCGCTCTGGCACCAGGCGAACACCGGGATCAACATCTTCCCGCCATTTCGCGGATCGGAGGCGGCGTTTCTCTGGCAGCAGTCGCTGCGTGCATTTCACACGCTCTTCGGCGTGACACGCTTCGTGGTGGATGCGGTGCAATTCGGCGAGGAGAACGACGAAGCGATCGGAAGCGGCGCTTACTGGTTCTACTGGCGACTGGGCTTCAGGCCTCGCGGGGCGGCGCAGCGCACGCTCGCACGACGGGAGGCTGCGCGGATTGCCAGGTCACGATACAAACGGTCCTCAGCGGCGACGTTACGAGCGCTGGCGCACGGGACGCTCGAGCTTGTGCTCCCGGGTGGCGAGTCGAAGCCCTACTTCCCGGAGAAGTGGCTCCCGCGGTGCGCACACGACGCGGCACTCCTCCTCGAGCGCGTGCATCCGCACGACCACCGCGCCGCGGCCGCGCACGTTGCCCAACAGGTGGCGCGTTTGCTCGGCCTGCCACGAGACGACCCGTTCGCCGGCTTCAGCGACGACGAGCGCGAGGCGTTCCTGCGATTCGCGCCACTCGTGCAGCTGGCGGGTGCGACGCTGGGGCTCGACGGTCGGGCGCGTCGCGAGCTGGTCGCGCTCCTGCGCGCGAAAGGGGGAGCGGCGGAACGACCCTTCGTCGCGGTATCGGTGGCGCAGCCGGCGCTCATGGCTGGGCTCCGGTCATACGCCGAGAAGTGGAAGGATAGGTGAGGACATGGCGCGCATGGATTCGGCTGACCCCGGAGTAAGCCGCGCGCGCATCTGCGATTCTGGTAGTCACACTCCGCTCGCGAACACCTTGGTTCGTGCCCCTGATCCGGGTAAACTCCTCGCATGCCACGCGGACTGCGCCTCGAGGTCGACGAGGAAGGAATAGAAGCCTTGCGGCGACTCGCCGAACGTGACGGCCTGACGCTCGAGCACTGCGCGCGTCAGCTGCTACGTGCGGCGTTGGCAGACGCGCGCGAACGAGAGCTCGAGCGTAAGCACGCCGTGCTTCGGAGCGCCGGGGCGCACTCGTATCCGACCGCGGATATCGACCAGATGCTGCGCGATACCGAAAGTTTGCCATCCCGCTGAACTGCCAGCCGCGGAGCTCCCCATGGGCGTCCTCATGCAAGCCTTCTACTGGGACTGTCCCGCTCGTGAAGGTGTCGAGCACGCCTGGTGGGAGCGCGTCACCCCCGAGCTTCCGTCGCTCGCGGCAACCGGCTTCAGCGCGCTCTGGCTCCCTCCCGTCAGCAAGGGGATGTCGGCGGCGGGGATGGGGTACGATCCCTACGACTACTACGACCTCGGCGAGTTCGACCAGAAGGGGAGTACCGCCACCTGGTTCGGGACTCGTCAGGCACTCGACGCGCTCATCGCGGCCGCCCGCGCGAACGGGATCGACGTGTACGCCGATCTCGTGCTCAATCACTGCAGCGGCGCCGACGCGCAGGAACTGAATCCGATCACCGGACAGCTCGGCTGGACCAGGTTCACGCCCGCGAGCGGGAAGTTCCTGCGCGACTGGAATTCGTTCCATCCGTCGGAGTACGAGTCGTGGGACGACGCGACCTTCGCCGGCTTTCCCGATTTGTGTCATCGCAACCCCTCGGTCTACACCGAGGTGATGGCCTACGTGAAGTGGCTCGTCGAGGAGGTGGGGTTCGACGGCTTCCGCTACGACTTCGTGAAGGGGTACGGTGAGGAAGGGCGGGGGACGGGGATGATCGCGGCGATTCAGGAGTATCGCTATCGCCGTGTAGGGCCCGATCACTACAAGCCGTTCGGCGTGGTGGAGTATTGGGACGAGCAGAACGTCGAGGCGATCGGTCGCTACATCGACGGCGTCAACTTCTGGAACGACAACCCGGTCTCGGCGTTCGACTTTCCGCTGCGCCACCGCCTGGCGCGTATCTGCAACGATGAGTCGGCGTCACTCCGGGAGTTGACGAAACGCGGGACGATGCTCGCGCGCGATGCCGCGCGTGCCGTGACCTTCGTCGAGAATCACGACATCATCCGCGATGCGCCGATCGTGCGCGACAAGATGCTCGCCTACGCGTACATCCTCACGCACGAGGGGTACCCGTGCGTCTTTTGGGAGGACTACTTCGCGCAGGGGCTCTCGCGCGCGGGGACGCCGACCGGGATCGAGGCGCTGGTGCAGCTGCACGAGCAGGCGGCGGTCGGCGCGACGGACGTGCTGTACGTCGATGACGGCTTGTACGTGATGCAGCGGCGCGGGCTCGACGGGCGTGGGGGACTCGTCCTCGCGATCAACGCCACTGGGTCGGCGTGGCGAGGCGCGTGGGTATCGACGTCGTTCCTGTCGACGTCGTTCACGGCGGTGGCCTACGGATCCTCGCGCGACTCGGGGGTGCCGCAGGCCAAGGCGACCGATGCCGGGGGACGCGCCGATTTCTGGGCGCCGCCGCGTGGGTATGCCGTCTACGTTCCCACCCCCTGAAGACCTCAATCGATCAACTGAGGCGAGCTCTCGAGCGGCGCGCCGGACTGCCGATGGTTCCATATCGCACATCTCTCCGAATCAGCACAGAGCAGTCTCCGCGGACTCCGCGGTAAAAAAGACACTATGACCGCGGAGAACGCGGAGAGCGCCCTTGGGTCCGGGAGTTGGCGCCTTCGAAGTGAACGGGAGGCGGTGCCGTCGTGGCAGGCGAGAACCGCCGGTCGCGACTTTGGGGTATCTTGTTGGCATGACTCCCGTCGTCCAGCTCCTTCTCCTCGCGAACGTCCTCGTCTTCGCGCTGCAGTCGTTCCTCCCGGGGATCACCAACGCGTTCGACTTCGATCCGCGCTTCGTGGTGCTCCGGCCGTGGACACTCGTGACGTACATGTTCCTGCATGGCGGCTTGATGCACATCGCCTTCAACATGCTGGCACTGTACTTCTTTGGACCGAGGATCGAGGCGCGAATCGGCTCGCGTTCGTTCGCCATCCTCTACTTCGTGAGCGGGATCACTGGTGCGCTGCTCTCGATGTTCTTCTCGAGTGCGCCGATCATCGGTGCCTCCGGGGGAGTGTTCGGCGTCATGTTGGCCTTCGCCTGGTTCTGGCCCGAGGAGCGGATCTTCCTGTGGGGGGTCCTCCCGATCCCGGCGCGCATCCTGGTGATCGGGACGACGGCGATGGCGCTGTTTGGCGGCTTTGGCGGCGGTGGCGACGGCGTGGCGCACTTCGCGCACCTCGGCGGCTACGTCGGAGCGTTTGTCTACCTCAAGTGGCTCGAGCGCGGGCGCGGGAAGTTCCGCAAGGTGGCGACCTCGCCGCAGGCCTCACGCATCGAGCCGGCGATGCGTCCGCCGCAGCCGCAGATTCGCCGAGTGGACGGGTGGCGCGACATCGACATGTCGACGATCCACGAGGTGAACCGACCGGCGGTCACGCGCATCGTCGACAAGATCGCCAGCGAGGGGGTCGACTCCCTCACGCCGGACGAGCGGCGCTTTCTCTCGACGTTCGTCGCGATCGACGATCCGCCGCGGCGCCCGCACTAGGGAGAACCACTCGCGCCGCGGCGCGATCCCTACGTCAGCGCAACGTGCGAGACAACCAGCGAGCAGCAGGCATGGCGTGACGATGGGTCATTTCACCCTCGTCGCCGCCCCGCACACTCCGAGATTTCTCCCATGCGGCCGCACGTGCGCGGCCTGCCCAACGGGAATTTCGAGGAGGGGGCAATGTTGCGGAAAGCGAACCGGCGTTCGAGCCGGATGATCGTCCTGCTGTCGGTCGTTGCGGGACTTCTGGGATGTGGGAGCGATGGCGCCGGAACCTCGGCCGCACCGACGGTCGCGAGCATCGCCCTGGTGGCCGCACCGACGGCCGTCTCGATCCTGCAGGGGAGCTCGACGACGATGCAGGCGCATGTCACGCGCGCTGGCGGATACACGGGCGTGGTGCAACTCGCGGTGAGCGGGCTCCCCTCGGGGGTCTCGGCGACCGTATCGCCGGCGCAACTGCCTGCGGGGGCATCGGATGCCACGATCACCCTCTCGGCTGCCGACGGGGCGACGCGCGGCGACTTCGCGGCCAAGGTGACAGCGAGCGGGAGCGGCATCGCCGAGGCGGTCGCACTGTACACGATCAAGGTCTCGGCGCAGCCAGCCTTTAGCCTCACGGCGGCTGCTGGAGCGCTGACCATCGCGCGCGGCGGCGCCGACAGCGCACGCGTCGCCGTTTCGCGTACGGACTTCGACGGGGCGATCGACTTTGCGGTCGAAGGACTCCCCGCGGGAGCATCGGCGACGATCAGGACAGCGCTCGACGGGGGCGAGTCGGCCATCGTGGTGGTCGCGGTCGATGCGACGGTCGCGCCCGGCGACTACTCGCTCACCGTGAAGGGGAAGGCGGCCGGGTTGGCCGATCGCGCCGCGTCGATCGTGCTGACGGTCCCCACGCCATCCTTCACGCTCACGCCGTTGCCTAACGCGTTGCACGTGGCAGCGGGGAGCGCGACCACGACGCAGATTGGCATCGGGCGCAGCGGCTTCGCCGGCGTCGTGACGCTGTCGCTGCAGACGCCGCCTGCCGGAGTGAGCGCCAACTTCGCGCCGGCCGGAGCCGCCGGTGACGCATCGACGCTCACGTTGCAGGTGGCGGCGACGGTTGCGCCAGGGACGTACCGGCTGACGATTCGTGGTGCCGCCGCCGGGATGGTCGACCGCGTGGCAACGCTCGACCTGACCGTCGAGCCCGCGGCAAGCGCGATCCTGCTGGCGGTGAACCCCGCCGCGGTGACCATCGCGTCGGGCGCCTCCGCGCATGCGACGCTGTCCGTGGAGCGCACGAACGTCGCCGGCAACATCACGTTCTCCGCGAGTGGCGTACCGGCCGGCATTACGGTGACGTTCACCCCATCGACGACGGCGGGGAGTGCCAGCGATGTCACGATCGCCGTCGCCCCCCGCGCGAGCCTCGGGACGCACGCGATCGTGATCGAGGCGACTGCGCCGGGCGGGGTGCATGCCTGGGCGACGCTCACGGTCACGGTGGTGCCGGCGACCTAGGCGTCAATTGCTACAACCGTGGGAGCGGTCGCTCCCACCACGGGCGCGGCGATCGTCAGGCGGTCGCTGCGCCCGTCGGCTTTTCCAGCAATTGGAACGACAGGTTCGAGATGAGGCAGTACGCGGCAAAGAAGTAGAAGCCGCGCTCCGCCGTCGCGTGCAGGTTGCTCGTGGCGTTGGCGGCCAGGTAGGCGACGAAGATCGCGACGACGAAGACGTCGGCCATCGCCCACTTGCTCACCGATGTGACGATGGCATGCAGCCGCCGCTTGGTCGCCACGTCTCGCACCGCGAACACCGCCAGCAGCAACGCGGCCTTGATCGCCGGGACGGTGATGCTGAAGAGGAGGATCAGTCCAGCGACGAAGTCGTTCCCCGAGTTGTGCAGGTTACGCACCGACTGGACGATGCTCTGCGTCTGGCGGAAGATCTCGCGCGACTTGCCGAGGAAGTTGACCGACGCCGTGATGCTCAGGACCGGGTCGGTGAGCCCCGGCCAGAGAAGAACGAGGGAGATCACCGTCAGCACGACGGCCGCGATGTTTCGGAGCGACATGGCGCGGGATGGGTGGAATGAGAGAGCGAGCGGCGGGTGACGATCGGAGAATATGCGCCCCGTCTCGGGGGAGCAGAACCGTTCGTACCCGCCGCTCGCGTTCGCAATCACTTGCGTTGCCTTCGCCGCCGATCGCCCCTCCCGCCCGGGAATATCGTCGCCGCCGTTGCGGATGTCGCTCGACTACGGGAGGCGGTAGCGCTGCAAGTACTGCAAATCGTCGTCGTCGGAGCGGGTCGCGTACACAGTCCCCTTCCCGATGCCAACGAGACGCGTGTTCCTGGGGAGTTCGACGCGCATCGCGACCTTCCCGCTGGCGTCGAGCACATCGAAGTTCGGGGTATCGTCGCCAGCCTCACGCGTGCGATTCACCCAGATCATCCCGTTGGGGGCGACGAAGACCGAGTTGTCGAGGAAGGGGGGCATGATTTCCGGCCAATCTCCCGGGTCGGGCATATCGGCGGGCGGGGGGCCGGTGCGCACCGAGCGCTGCCCGTTGTTCATGGTCACCATGAGACTCGTCTGTTGCTTGCGCGAGTCGCGCCACTGCTGCTTGTGCTTCTCGGTGACCTTGATCTTCTCGTAGGGGATCGCCGGCGCGCTGCTCTTCCCGTTTGGACCGAACCAGTCCACCCGATACTCCGGTGCGCGAAGGACGGCGACGCGGCCGTCGGGCGTCACGGCCCACTCGTCGCGCGGCTGGAAGGGGTTCGACACCCCCACCCGCACCGACATGTTCCCGGCCGACCCGCTCGTCTGCACGTTGTTCTTGGCAACCCGCATGTAGGCCACGGTGTCGGTCTTCTTGGTCGTGCGGTCGTAACGCACGAGCGGGATCGAGTCGGCGGTCTTGGGGGGGCCGCCCCCTGGCGTGGGGGCGGCGAAAGGTTGTCCCGCCCAGTACAGCCGCCCCTTCGCGTCGGTGTAGCGCGGCACGGCGCCGCCAATGCGCACCGTCCCGCCGCCGCTCCCCGACGACGTCTCGGTGGTGATGAAATCCCCCGGCTTCCCGTTAGGCAGGACGACCATCAGGCGCGAGTTGAGCATGTCGTAGACGCCCGAGGAGTCGCCGCCGAGCGCGACGAGGCGCATGGGGAAGGCGTACTCGCCCGGTCCCGATCCCTCGCGTCCGACCTTGGTCGCGCTTCCGCTCTTCAGGTCGACGACCTCCACGATCTTGTCGCGCGAGTCGATGACGACGAGGCGCCCGTCGGCGAGCTCGCGAAGGCCAGACACCTGCGTGAACGGCTCGGGAAATTCGGCATCGGGCTTGGTGAGTTGTCGCGTCGTCTGCGCGCGGAGCGCGAGCGGCGCGATGGCCAGAAGGGTGAGTGCCCCTGCAGCATGGGCGATGGTGCGGCAGGCCACCATGACAAGGTCTCCGGAGAACGGTGAGACAGAACGAACGTCGCAGCGTCTGCGACACTCGTCGAATCGAGCGGGTCGTGCACTTAGTCGCCCCGCACGTATGGAAGGTTTACGACGAGTGTCGATTTCACGCGTCGCGCTGATCCGGAAACCGGGTTCGTTTCGATTGGAGATATCTAACAGCAATTGTTGCAACATCTTACAGAATTCCAAGGTTCAAGACAGCTGCAAGAACGGTCGACACTTTGTGTCACGGATACGCGCCCCCTTCCCGCGTCGGCCGCGTCAGCTCTCCCGCGCCTTCACCCTCCCTCCGTGTCGCAGCGACCCCATCGTACGCCGAGCGGTTCGCACTCGTGGTCCCCGTCCGACGAGGAACGATCGCTCCTCTTCGACGAAGGGCGACTCGCGGCATTGCGCGAAGGTGCGCTCCTCGACGTTCCCGCTCCCGACGACCTGCAGCGCGTCGTTGACCTGCTCGCCCGGCAGCTGCAAGCGCCGATGGCCACGCTCACCGTCATCGACGCGGACCGTCAGTTCTTTCTCGCCAGCACGGGACTTCCCGCTCCCCTCGAAGTCGCGCGGGAAACGCCGCTCCCCGGTGCCTTCTGCAAGCATGTGCTGTTCGACGATGCCCCGGTTGTCATTCCCGACGCGAAGGGGGACGGGAAGTTCGCGAACCACGAGGCGATCGCGCTGACCGGAATGGGGTGCTACCTCGGCGCACCCATCACTACATGTGACGGCACGCGCATTGGTGCGCTGTGCGTGATGGGACGGGAGGCGCGAGAATGGACCGATGCCGACGTCCAGGTCGCGAGGGACTTCGCTGCCGTGGCGACCGCGCTGATCGAAGCGCGACTCCTGCGCGCGCGCGAAAAGCAGGAGCGCGCAGAAAAGCTCGACATCCTCACGCGCATCACCGAGGGATTCGTCACCTTCGACCGCGAGTGGCGCGTGAAGTACGTGAATGCCGCTGCGGCAGCGCTTACGCGCCGTACCCCAGAGGAGGCCACGGGGCGAAACCTGTGGGAGCTCATTCCGGCGATCGAGAACGCCGACGTCGGTCTCTGGTTGCGCAGCATTCAGTCGACGCCAGGAATCTACGAGCACGAATGGAAGGGAGTCGCGAATCCCGGCTGGTTCGAGATGCGCGTGGTGGTATCGCGCGACGGAACGTCGCTCTACATCCGCGACATCACCAGCCGAAAGCGTGCCGAGCATGCGCTGGCCGCGAGTGAGGCGCGATACCGCGAGCTGACCTTCGTGGCGCCGGTCGGCATCTTCGAGTGCGATGCAGCTGGCGGATGCACCTACCTGAACCAGCGGGCGATCGAATTGATGGGGGTGGAACTCGAGCAAGCGCTCGGCGATGGCTGGGCCATGGCGATCCATCCCGACGACCGCGAATACGTCTTTCGCGAATGGCAGGCGACTGCCAGCGATGGACGCGAGTTTCGCGTGCAGTTCCGCTTTCTCCACGCGAACGGTACTGAGCGTTGGGCGACCGGGCGCGCGACCGCAACACGCGACAGCGACGGCGAGATCATCGGCTTCATTGGAACGGTTGCTGACATCACCGACATCAAGGCCTTCGAGAGCGAGATGCTCCGGGTCAATGCGCGCTTCGAGCATGCGCTTGCCGGCTCGGACATCGGTCTGTGGGACTGGGACGTTCCGAGTGGGCGCGTCATCTTCAGCGATCGCATTGCCACGATGCTGGGATATGCGCCGGAGGACTTTCCGGGACATGTCGACGACTGGTCGTCGCGCGTGCATCCGGATGACTTCGACGACGTCACGCGCCTGCTCACGGCCCATCTCGATGGGAAAACGCCCTACTATCGCTCCACTCACCGTCTGCTCGCGAAGGACGGGAGCTGGCGATGGATCCTGGACGCAGGAGCGGTCGTCGAGCGCGACGTCGACGGACGAGCACTGCGCGCGATCGGCACGCACGTCGACGTAAGCGAATCGAAGGCGGCCGAAGAGCGATTCCGGCTCCTCTTCGAACGCTCGACGGTTCCCAAGCTTCTCATCAACGACCAGGGCGTGCTCGACTGCAATGACGCGGCGGTCAACGCGCTGCGCGCGCGCAGCAAGCGGTCCATCATCGGGCGACCGTTCCAGACGTTTCTGCCGCGTGTGCAGCCGGACGGAGCGGGCTCTCGTGAGCCGCTGGTTGCCGCGGTGCGTCAGGCGAACGAACGGGGGAGTGACCGCCTCGAGCTCGTGCTTCGGCGCGCCGACGGGACAGAGTTTCCGGCGGAGATCACGCTCTCCCGGGCGACGTACGATGGGCGCGCCGTGCTGCTGGCCACGTGGCACGATCTCACGCATCAGCGCGAGGCGGAGCGGGTGCTGCGCTCCGCCGCCGATGCCGCCGAGGCGGCGAGTCGCGCGAAGTCGGACTTCCTCGCGCGCATGTCGCACGAATTGCGATCGCCACTCAACTCGGTGATCGGCTTCTCGCGCCTGCTGCAGAAGAGTCGCAGCTCGACGCTATCGACAACCGACGCGAAGTATCTCGACCGCATCCATGCGAACGGCGTGCACCTGCTCGCGGTGATCAACGACATTCTCGATATCGCGCGCATCGAAGCGGGGCGCGAGCACGTCGAGCTGACGCGGGTCGACGTGGCGGCCGTCGTTCGCGACGTCGTGCAGCAGCTGGAGGGGCAGCTGACGAGCGACAGCGTGCGACTGCGCACCGACCTCCAGAGCGGCGACTGGACGATCGTGACCGATGAGCAGAAGCTGCGACAGGTGCTGATCAACCTGGTGGGGAACGCGATCAAGTTCACCACCGCCGGCGAGGTCGTCGCCGCGATTCAGTTCGGAGCGGCCGGAGGCGTATCGGCGATCGAAGTGCGCGACACCGGCGTGGGCATCGTTCCGGAGCTGCTGCCGGTGATCTTCGATCCGTTCGAACAAGGGGAGACGGGAACGGCGCGCCGCTTCGAGGGGACCGGGCTGGGGCTTGCGATCAGCAAACAGCTCTGCGATTTGCTGGGATACAGGCTCACGGTCACCTCCGAGGTTGGCCGCGGCAGCGTCTTTCGCATCGCGCTCGACGGTGCGTCGAACCGGGGCGACAGCCTGCGCGGCGGGGCCAGCACGCTGCCAGCGTCAGCGACGACTCCCGCGCCTGACGACACGGCGGTGCCTCGTCAGTCGGCGCTCGCCGGCGACGCAGTCGTCCCTCCCGTCGCCACCGTGCCTGACGAGGCGAAGGTCGCCTGACGCGTGCGCGCGCAGGTGCGCGCGTCGATGCGCGCGCTGATGCGCGCGCCGGCGACGTGCGGAGGCGTTCGGTCAGCGCGGGATCGGCTGGTCGCGCTTCCACGCCTCGTAGCGTTGCACCTCGGCATCCAGCTCCTTGAACACTTCGCTCGAACGGAAGCGGGTGTAGAGCTGCTCCTGCGCGCGGAGCTGCTCGAGCAGGCGCTTGCTCATCTCGCCGACGGGAAGCTCCATCAGCACGACGGCGCGATACACATCGCCCTCGGTGCGGAGCGTCTGCTGGCGCGCGCGGCTCCCGATCAGCACCTGGCTCACGACGGACTTGTAGGCCTGCGTGTACTGGTCGAGGAGCTGCGACCCTTCGCGCCCGACTTCCTCGGTGAAGCGCTTGTTGAGCGCTCCATACTTGACCTCGAGCTGCTGCGCGAGGGCGTTGCGTCCGTCGGACTGTGCCTTGTTGATGGCGACCTGCACGTCGCGCGACACGGCCGTCGCTGCACCGAAGAGGTAGTCCTTGTCGGTGGGGGGCTTGAGGTACCAGCCGGGGAGGTTGCGGATCGTCTCGCGGGAGGCCACGGGAGCGATGTCGGTCGAGCGCGGACCGTGGGAGCAGGCGGCCGCGAGGAGCGCCAGGATCGCAGTGCGGAAGTGTCGCATGGGACGGGGACGAAGGGAGAGGAGCACGGACATCGGAGTGAAGTCAGGGGATGCGGCGGACATCGTAGGGGACGACGGCGATGGCCCGGTCGCCTAACGGGATCCGGACCAGCCAGCGCTGGAGGTCGAGAACGGAGAGCTCTGCTGCGGGGAGCGCGATGGCGGCGCGGAGCGCCACCGCCATCAGGATCTCCTGGCGCTCGGTCCGCCCCGCGGGGAGCGTGGCGCGCAGCCTCAGGCCGCGCGTGCGCCATTCGGGGTCGGGGAGTTCGGCCTGCGTCGCTCCCTCGAGGTGCACCGTCTGCACGTATGCGTTCGGAAAGAGACGCTGCGCCGAATCGTCGGCAATCGTGAAGAGGACGAGCTGCGCCGGCTTGGTGACCGATACGAGGGCGATCAACTCGTCGTTGCCGGACGCGGAGGTCCCCCGCACGTCGAAACGCGGTGCGTTGAGCGCGAGGTCGACGCGGAAGGCGGGATCGGCGTTGCCACGCTCGCGCTCGATCACTGCCGTCAGCCGCAATCGCAGGTAGAGTTGCGGATCCATCCCCGCCGCGCGTCGCGTTTCCCAGTCCTCCCCGATCACCCGATAGTCGACGGCGCGCGCCGCGGCGTCGAGCTGAATCACGCTGCTGTATCCACCGCGCACGGCGCCGTCCCTGACCATCCCACTCTGCTCGGTGATGGTGCTGAGCGCGCTCGACTGCACGTGGACACCGGCCACGCGACGCACGGCCTCGGCGAGCGCTCCGTCGATCGCCCGGCGGCGCGCATCCGCGGCGGTGAGATCGGGCGTCATCAGGACGCGCTGCTCAACCGTCACCGAATCGACGCCCTGCGCGCGCGCCATGAGGGGCGTGCTGCCGTGCAACACGACTGCGCACAGCGCCACGCACGTGGCGCGCAATGCGCAGCGGAGCACGAGGCGCGCGGCGTTCACGTGTCAGCGCTCCGGGGCCAGCCGCGCGAGCACGACGAGCGAGTCGCGCGCGATCGTGAGGGGGCGCTGCTCGCGGTTCTGGCGGGATGCGGTCTCCCGCACCCCAAACTCGGCGAAGCGCCCCAGTTCGGCGACGGTGATGGCGTGGTCACCGTTCGCGTCGGCCTCTCCGCGGAGCCCGCGGGCGATCCAGTAGGTGAGGAGCCCGTGCTGCGCTTCCGGAAGGTCGCCGGCTGCCTCGGCGTCGCGCGCCGCGGTGATGACCGACATCTGTCGCCGCAGGAGCGCGGGGTGCTCGATGGAGAGCACCGTCGGTCGCGCCCCGCGCACCAACGCCTGGCCGTCGCGCGCGAGCCCGGTGAAGCAGGCGTCGAGGATGACGGTGATCGAACGGGCGGGGAGGCGGGCGAGGCGGTCGTACAGCGCGCCTAACGAATACCCGGTCTCGGTCACGAACCCGGGGTCGGCATCGAAGGGGAGGAGGTACGGGGCGCGGCGCGCCGCGTCGGGGGCACCGTGACCGGCGAAATAGACGACGAGGTCCGTGTTGTCCGTGACCCGGCGCGCGAGCCACCCCGTCTCGCCGAAGAGCTTGCGCATCTCTCCCCCGGTCACGTCGGCGCCGCTGCGGAAGTAGAGGTGCTCGACGTCGTCGTTCACGCCCAACGCCTCGACCGCATAGCGGCGCATGAGCGCCGCATCGCGCTCGGCGTAGCGGGCGACGGGAAGGGCGCGATAGCGCTCGACGCCGAGGATCACCGCGATGGCGTCGCGCCGCCGGGCGGCCGCTCGCGGGAGGTCGCGCTCGACGTCGACGAAGCGGAGCGTGGAACGCCCCGATCCATCGACGGCGTTCGAATCGCGCGCGGCGACCACGTCGAGTACGCCGCTCGGCATCCCGGTGAGCGGGAGCGCGATCGGGAGGCGGGCGAGGAGACGCCCCGCCGGATCCGCGAGTTCGAGGCGGAGGGATGCGTCGGCGGCGCGCGAGTTCGTGTAGAGCGACAGGGCGACGGTCGCTTCGCCTCCGGCGGGGATCGCACCTAACGCGAACGAGTCGCGCGCTCCGGCGGCCAGGAAGAGGTCGCGTCCGCGCACGAGACGCGCGGCCAGCGGCGGGGTTGGAGCGCTCCCCGTGTTGGCCAGGCGAATCGTGATGTCGGCGAGTTCGCGCGGTGCGAGCCGCCCGTCGCGCGAGGCGTCGTCGATGCGCGTCTCGCGCACGATGAGGCGAGGAGCGCCAGCCGCGCGCGCCGGGAGGCGCAGGCGAATCGCCGGCTGCAGGTCGAAGCCGTTGGCTTCGGTCGCGCGAGCGACGGCGACGATCTCGGTGGCATCCTGCGTCGAGTCGGCCGTGAGTCGCAGCGTGACCTGTCGCGACTGCCCCGCGGGGATCGTCACTGCTGGCGATGGCGACGTCGCGACGCCGGTGGCGGGAGACTCGATGCGGAGCAATCCCCTCACCGCGCGCGCGACACCGGGACCCGCGTTCTCGAGGGTGAGGGTCACGGTCGCCTCCTCGCCAGGTGCAACGACCCCGTCGCCATCGGCATCGTGCCACTGCACCTGGCCGTGGAGCGTGGCCGGGGCGATCGCCACCCGCGTACTCCCGTTGGCGCGCACGATCCCCATCGCCTCTTCCCCTTCGGCGAGTTGGGTGGCGTCGACGCGTATCGCCGAGTCGCGCACGATCCAGCCGTCGACGCGCTCCTCGTCCGCGACGAGGCGCACGATGCTCCGGCCGTAGGCGAGGAAATGGTGATGGGCGTTGGCATCGCGCGTGTAGGCCCACGGTACGCCGTACGCGCGCAGCACTTCGTCGCGCGATGCGCCGAGCGTGAGTACGGCCCGTCGTTCGGCCGCAGCGCGCTCCGGCGTGAGCTTGGCGCGCGGTGGCAATGACACGCGCAGCCGACGGTCGCCGTCGATGTATTCGACCACATGGCCGGTACGCGGATCGAACTTCACTGTGCTGTTCCCGTAACTCCACACCTCGGTGCCGAGTGACGGGAGGCGCTCGATCACCTCGGGATTGCCTTGCACCTGTCGCACACGCTCACGCGAATCGCCGAGCGTGAAGCGCGCGGGGACCTGCGCGGCCAGCGCGACGGTCGCGAGCAGGATCGCGGTCGCCGCGCGCGCGACGAGTCGCGGCGTGGCGAGGTGGTCGCTGAGGGGCGAGCAGGAGGCGGGCGCATACACCATCCTGGCGAGTATCGGCGGCGGACCGCCAATTCTTGAGCAGGGAGGACGCTAGGCCTCTAACCCATTAAGCAAAAACGGGTTACGTACGATCGATGCCCTCGCTCAGTCCTTCTGCAGGCGAGAGGAGAGGGCCAGCGTCTCCTTGCTCGCGCGGGGATACTCCGGGGCGAGACGGGTGAGCGTGTCGTTGATGACGCGCGTGACGAGGTAGTTGCGCACCGTCCTGTTGTTCGACGGCACGACGTACCACGGAGCCCACTTGGTGCTGCACTTTCGCAGCGCGTCGCGATAGGCCTTGGTGTAGTCGTCCCAGAGCGCGCGGTCCTCGAGGTCCCCCGCCCGGAACTTCCAGTTCTTCTTCGGATCCGTCAGTCGCTCGAGGAGCTGTTCCCGCTGTTCTTCTGGGGAGATGTGGAGGAAGAACTTGAGGATCACGACGCCGTTCTCGCTCAACATCTGTTCGAAGTCGTTGATCTGCCGGTAACGCTTCTGCCAGACGTCCTTGGGCACGAGGTTGCGCACGCGGACCACGAGGACGTCTTCGTAGTGCGAGCGATTGAAGATCCCGATGTAGCCGCGTGGCGGGACGACCTGATGGACGCGCCAGAGGTAGTCGTGCGAGAGCTCCAGGTCGGTCGGGGCCTTGAAGCCGGAGATCATGCATCCCTGCGGGTTGCAGGCGCCGAAGACCGTGCGGATCACGCCATCCTTCCCGCTGGCATCGCGCCCCTGCAGGACGACGAGGAGCGCCTTGCGCCGGTCTGCCCAAAATGCGGCTTGCAGTTCGGTGAGGGTGGCGAGCTCCTTCTCGAGGAGCTGCTTGAGCTCATCGTTGCCCGGAAGACCCTTGGGCGCCTTGGCGTCGCCGTTCTTGAGGGAGAGGGAGCGCGAGCCATCGACGGGAGAGAGAAGCATGAGTATCGGCTGCCGATTTCGGGGATTGCGAACGGAGACGAGCGGCGATCCAGTACACGCGCGCGGGCGACACGCCCAAATTGCGTGCAGGATGAGGATATTGCGACTCGAGATGTCCAGCGAGGAGGTGCGCATGCTTCGGTCACAGGATGTGCGATGTACCTGACGCTCGTGACGCTGCACGTCCTCGCAGCCATCGTCTGGCTCGGAGGGGTGTTCTTTCTCGGCCTGGTCGGCGCGCCAGCGCTGCGTCGTGTGGAGCCGGCGGCACTTCGGCGGTCGCTGTTTGACGCGATCGGGATGCGCTTTCGGTACGTCGGATGGGGAGCGGTCCTGGTGCTCCTCGTCACCGGGACGTGGATCCTGCAGGTGCGAGGTTGGCTGTCGGCGGCGATCCTGGGCGCGCCCGAATTCTGGCGCAGCGGCACGGGGGCGGCGCTGGCGTGGAAGCTATCCCTGGTGACGGTGATGCTCGTGCTGAGCCTCGTGCACGACATCGCGTCGTCGCCCGCACGCCGGAGCGGGGCGGCGCCGCGTAGCGAGGCGTCGCCGCCACCGACGCCGCGCTGGGTCCTGATGCTGGCGCGCGTTGGTGCGCTGCTCGGAGTCGGCACCGTCGTGGCGGCCGTTCGTCTTGTACGCTCCTGAGAGGAGTCGCCGATGCATTCCCTCGTGCGGCGCTACATCAAGACGGCGATCGTCTTCCTCGCCGTCGGGTTGTCGATCGGATTCGTGGGGCTCGTGCGACGCGAGCTGTACGGGCGCTGGCCCACCTCGTACGAGGTCTCGGCGCACACGCATGCGATCCTCGTCGGCTTCATGATGATGATGATCCAGGGCGTCGCACTCTGGCTCTTTCCGCGCCCCGACAAGGACGACTCGCGTTACGACCCGCGGCTCGCCCGCCTCGCGTGGTGGGGGATGACCGTTGGCGCCGCGTTGCGCCTGGCGGGAGAGCTGGCACACGCCGCGGGGGAGGGCACCCTCCTGCCGGCGCTTGTCGTCGCAGGCGGCGCGCTGCAGCTGACGGGAATCGCGCTCTTCTTCCACACCATGTGGTCGCGCATCCGCGCGCTGGGGAGCGCGGTGCGGGAGTCGCGCGGAGAGCGCTTCTGACGCCTAACGAAGCCGCGGCGCGCGCGATGACCCGGCGTGCGCCGGGATGTCGCGCTCAGTCGCCGGTCGTCGCGCCCAGGCCGGCGCGCCGGAGGCGATCGGCGATTGCCTCCCACTCGCCGCCGGATGGCGGGCGCTCGACGAAGGCGACCTGGCAGCCGTGGTCGTCGAGCAGGTGCAACGCGGCGTACAGGGCGCGCGCGTAACCCGTCGCGTCCCTTGGCATGCGAATCGCCGGTGTTCCGTCGGCGCCGTCAATGTCGAACGCGATCAGTCCAACGCGCTCGCCGCCCGCCGCGCGCGCCGCGATTGCCCTCCACGTGGCGGTGCGCTCGGCGCCGTCGAAGGCGACGAGCCTCGCATTGGGTGCGTAGTGTCGCTCGACCATCCCCGGCGATGGGCGCGGTGCATCGCCCTCGACGGTGTGCGCGGGAACCGCAACGGGGCCGATGACCGCTTCGAGTGCGTCGCGCGAGACACCGCCGAGGCGCATGAGGAGCGGCGTGTCGCCACTGACGTCGAGCACGGTCGATTCGATCCCCACGGTGCACGGACCGCCGTCGAGCACCAGGTCGACGGCGTCGCCCAACTGCGCGACGACGTGGGCCGCCGTCGTGGGGGATGTGCGCGTGTAGGCATTGGCACTCGGCGCGGCGATCGGGACGCCACTCTGCGCGATGAGCGCGCGCGCGACTGGGTGCGCGGGGATTCGCACGCCTACGAGATCGAGCCCAGCCGTGACCGCGTCGGGGATCTCGGGGCGTCGCGGGAGGAGGAGGGTGAGGGGGCCCGGCCAGAAGGCGTCGGCCAGCGTTCGCGCGATCGGCGGCACTGCTCGGGCGACGCGATCGAGCTGCGACGCATCGGACAGGTGCACGATGACTGGATTGAAGGCGGGGCGTTGCTTCGCCGCAAAGATGCGCGCGACCGCATTCGGGTCCAACGCGTTTGCGCCAAGTCCGTATACAGTTTCAGTGGGGAAGGCAACAAGTCCGCCGCGCTGGATGATCGCGGCGGCTGCGTCGATCGATGCCACGCGGTGCTCGTCGCGAATTGCGTCGAGGACGCGAGGGGATCGGGGAGCGGGGTGTGGAGCGGGGAGGGGAACCATCGACGCGAAAAGCGAGTTGGGGCGGCGGACGCGGGCAATCGGGGGGGGGG